>NZ_JAAMPA010000003.1:0-300000 GCF_011758655.1 Modestobacter marinus | reverse complement strand
GCGACGGTCTCACCGCGGTCGATGCGCAGGTCGAGCGCGTCGACGGCGAGCGTCTGGCCGTAGCGGACGGTCAGCCCCTCGATCGCGAGGGCGGGGGTCTCGGGCATGCCTCGAGCGTGGCCCTCCCCGGGGTCCCGGCGGGAGTGCGAGACGTCGTCCACACCTCCTGACAGATGTCAGACGGCCGCCCCCGGCCCGCCTACCCTCGCGATGTGGACGTGACCGAGGCTCCCCCGCTCGAGGACGCCGTGACCGCGGACCGTGCGCTCGAGGTGCTCGGTCGGGTGTTCGGCTACGACGCCTTCCGTGGACCGCAGCGCGAGGTGGTCGACCACGTCGTCGCCGGCGGTGACGCGCTGGTGCTGATGCCGACCGGCGGCGGGAAGTCGCTGTGCTACCAGGTGCCGGCGCTGCTGCGCGAGGGCGTCGGCGTCGTGGTCTCCCCGCTGATCGCGCTGATGCAGGACCAGGTTGACACGTTGCGCGCCCTGGGCGTGCGCGCCGGGTTCCTCAACTCCAGCCAGGACCGGGCCGAGCGCCGGGACGTCGAGGAGGCCTTCCTCGCCGGGGAGCTCGACCTGCTGTACGTGGCGCCGGAGTCACTGGGCGGCGGCGCCTCACCGACCGCGCGGTTGCTGGAACGCGGCCGGATCGCCCTGTTCGCCATCGACGAGGCACACTGCGTCGCGCAGTGGGGGCACGACTTCCGGCCCGACTACCTGGCCCTGTCGATGCTGCACGAGCGCTGGCCCGACGTCCCCCGGATCGCGCTGACGGCGACGGCCACGCCCGCCACCCACGCCGAGATCAGCACCCGGCTGCAGCTGGACGACGCGCTGCACGTGGTCGCCGGGTTCGACCGGCCGAACATCCAGTACCGGATCGCACCGAAGAACGAGCCCCGCAAGCAGCTGCTGGACCTGCTGCGCACCGAGCACCCCGGGGACGCCGGCATCGTCTACTGCCTGTCCCGCGCCTCGGTCGAGACGACCGCCGAGTTCCTGGTCCGCAACGGCGTCCCGGCCCTGCCGTACCACGCCGGGCTCGACGCCCGGACCCGCGCGGACCACCAGTCCCGGTTCCTGCGCGAGGACGGGCTGGTGATGGTCGCGACCATCGCGTTCGGCATGGGCATCGACAAGCCCGACGTCCGCTTCGTGGCCCACCTCGACCTGCCCAAGTCGGTCGAGGGCTACTACCAGGAGACCGGCCGCGCCGGCCGCGACGGGCTGCCCTCGACGGCCTGGCTCGCCTACGGCCTGGCCGACGTCGTCCAGCAGCGCAAGATGATCGAGGGCTCGGACGGCGACCTCGCGCACCGGCGCCTGCTCTCCGGCCAGCTCGACGCCATGCTGGCGCTCTGCGAGACGGTCGAGTGCCGGCGGGTGCGGTTGCTGGCCCACTTCGGCCAGGAGAGCGCGCCCTGCGGGAACTGCGACACCTGCCTGAGCCCCCCGGAGTCCTGGGACGCCACGATCCCGGCGCAGATGCTGCTGTCCACGGTGCTGCGGCTGCAGCGCGAGCGCGGGCAGTCCTTCGGCGCGGGGCAGTCCATCGACATCCTGCTGGGCAGGCGCACCGACAAGGTCGCCCAGCACGCGCACGACGAGCTCACCGTCTTCGGCATCGGCACCGACCTCTCCGAGGGGCAGTGGCGCGGCGTCGTCCGCCAGCTGCTGGCGCAGGGGCTGCTGGCGGTGCAGGGCGAGTACGGCACGCTGGCGCTCAACGAGGCGAGCGGGCCGGTGCTGCGCCGGGAGCGTGAGGTGCTGATGCGGCGCGAGCCCGAGCGCCCGGCCCGGGCCGCCCGCGCCCGGGGCGACCGGGCCACCGCACCCGAGCTGCCTGCCTCGGCCACCCCGGCGTTCGAGCGGCTGCGGGCCTGGCGGGCCGCCACCGCCAAGGAGCAGGGCGTGCCCGCCTACGTGGTCTTCCACGACGCGACGCTGCGGCAGATCGCCACCGAGGAACCCACCACCGTGGCCGCGCTGGGCACCGTCAGTGGGGTCGGCGCGGCCAAGCTGGAGCGCTACGGCGAGCAGTTGCTCGCCGCTCTCCACGGCTGACACCCGGTCTCCCGGCCCCGCTACGGGCGCCGCTGCCCGGCCCCCTCGCAGGGGGGCGAGGGGGTCCTTCCTCAGTCGGTCAGGTCGCGGACGACCGCGTCGGCGAGCAGCCGGCCGCGGTCGGTGAGGACGGCGAGCCCTGCCTCGTGCGGCTCCGCCGCGAGCAGCCCGCGGACGACTGACTCCGCGGCCCGCGCCCGCCCCGCCGCGCTGAGCGCGGTCAGCGGCAGCCCGTCGCGCAGCCGCAGGCCCAGCATCACCGTCTCCAGGGCCTGGTCCTCCGGGGTCAGCAGCTCGCTGTCGGCGGCGGGGTGCAGGCCGGCGGCGATCCGGTCGGCGTAGGCGGCCGGGTGCTTGACGTTCCACCAGCGCAGCCCGCCGACGTGCGAGTGCGCACCGGGCCCGATCCCCCACCAGTTGGCGTTGGCCCAGTACAGCTCGTTGTGCCGGCACCGGGCCGCCCGGTCGTGCGCCCAGTTCGACACCTCGTACCAGCCCAGCCCGGCAGCGCCGAACGCACGGTCGGCCATCTCGTAGCGGTCGGCCAGCACGTCGTCGTCCGGCATCGGCAGCTCGCCCCGGGCGACCCGCCGGGCCAGCCGGGTGCCCTGCTCGACGATCAACGCGTAGGCGCTGACGTGGTCGACCGGCGCGGCCAGGACGGCGTCGAGCGAGGCCTGCCAGTCGGCGTCGGTCTCCCCCGGCGCGCCGTAGATCAGGTCCAGGTTCACGTGCTCGAAGCCGGCTGCCCGGGCCTCGTGCGCGGCCTGCACCGCCCGGCCGGGGGTGTGCCGGCGGTCCAGCACGGCGAGCACGTGCTCGGCGGCGGACTGCATGCCCAGACTGATCCGGGTGAAGCCACCGGCCCGCAGGGTGGCCAGCGACTCCGGCGTCACCGATTCGGGGTTGGCCTCGGTGGTCACCTCGACGTCGGGTGCCACCGGGAAGAGCTCACGGACGGCGTCCATGACGGCCACCAGGTCCTGCGCCGGCAGCAGCGTCGGGGTGCCGCCGCCGACGAACACGGTCTGCACCGCCGGCCGGTCGGGGCCCAGCACCTGCGCGGCCAGCCGCAGCTCGGCGATCGCGGTGCCGGCGTACTCGCTGCGGTTGGCGCCCGGGCCCAGCTCGTCGGAGGTGTAGGTGTTGAAGTCGCAGTAGCCGCAGCGGGTCGCGCAGAACGGCACGTGCACGTAGAGGCCGAAGGGCGTCGTCGGCAGGCCGTTCCGGGCCGACGCCGGGAGCATCGAGGGGCCCGCGGGGAGTGCCGGGGTCTGGCCGAGGAGGGGGAGGGTCGTGGTCATCGCTGCTCCCAGTGTGACCGCCCCCGGCAAGATGGCGTCGTGACCTCCGCGACCAATGACGACCGCGTGCTCTCCGTCGACGTGTCCGCCGGCGTGGCCCGGCTGACCCTCGACTCCCCCGCCAACCGGAACGCCCTCTCCCGCGCCATGCGCGCCCAGCTCCGTGCCGCCCTCACCGAGGCCTTCGCCGACGAGGCAGTGCGGGTGGTGGTGCTCGACCACACCGGCCGGGTGTTCTGCTCGGGCATGGACCTCGCCGAGGCGACCGGGGGCGCCGCCGCCGACCAGGGCGTCAACGAGTTCCCCGAGCTGCTGCAGCTGATCTGGAACGCGCCCAAGCCCGTGCTCGCCGCCGTCCGCGGACCGGCCCGCGCGGGCGGGGTGGGGCTGGCCGCGGCCTGCGACGTCGTGGTGGCCGGCGCCGGCGCCAGCTTCGCGTTCACCGAGGTGCGGATCGGCGTCGTCCCGGCGGTCATCTCCGCGGTGTGCCGGCCGCGGATGCTCCCGCACGTCGTCCACCGGCTGATGCTCACCGGTGAGGTCTTCGACGCCGCGACCGCCGCGGCCGGCGGGCTGGTCGACCTGGCCGTCCCGGACGACGAGGTCGATGCCACCGTCGCTGCGCAGGTCACCGCACTGGCCGCGGGCGCACCGTCCGCGCTGGCCGAGACGAAGCGGCTGCTGCGCTCGGGCACCGACCTGGCCGGTCAGTTCCCGGCGCTGCTGCAGCTGTCGGCGCGCTTTTTCGCCGGCGAGGAGGGCCAGGAGGGCATCGCCGCCTTCCGCGAGAAGCGCCCCGCCCGCTGGGTGCCGACCGGCGAGTAGCCCGAGCACGCACTGGGCACCGCGCATCCGGCACCCGGTACCGGTGCGGCGTGCCGACGCGTTCGGTCCGGCGCAGCGGAGCCGGCGCCTGTGCCTGCTGCACCGGAGCCGTTGCCCGTGCCCTGGTGCACCCGAGCCGTCGCCCGTGCCCTGGTGCACCCGAGCCGTCGCCCGTGCCCTGGTGCAGCACCGCCGTCGCTAGTGCTCTGGTGCAGCAGTGCAGCCAGAGCACTAGCGCGCGAAGACCACTTGTCGCCCCGCGCTCCGCGGCCGCACCCTGGGGCCGTGACCGAGCAGGCAGACCCGCGAGCGCAGTACCGGCAGCTCCCGGAGCCGGTGACACCGGACCAGTTCGTCGAGGTCCGCGACGCCGAGCCCCCGCTGCCGGTGGAGACGCCGGCGCACGTCGACCTGCGGCAACTGGCATCCGGCGGCGGCCCGGTCTGAGCGGTCGACCGCCGATCCGGGTCAGCGCAGGCGGCGGGTGTTGTCCGGCTGGCGGGCGGTGACCCCTCGGGCGTCGAGGTACTCGGCCAGCGGGACGGCGACCCGGCGGGTGGTCCCCCACGCCTTGCGCGCCTCGCTGAGCGTGAAGGGCTGCGGGAGCGCCGCCAGCCGGCCGCGGGCCTGCTCGGCGACGCCGGGTGCCAGGTAGATGCCCTCGGCGATCCGCACCAGCTGCTCGTCCCGCACCGCCGCCGCCAGCTCCCGGGGCCCCAGTCCCGCGGCCACCAGGTCACCGGCCTCCGGTGCGGCGAACGGCTCCTGGAGCAGCCGGGCGCGGATGTCGTCCACCGCGCGCTGCACCGCCGGCGGCAGCGCCGCCGCGCCGGCGACGACCCGGCCGTCCCGCAGCGCCAGGGGCTCGCGGACGAGGGCGGGTACCAGCTCGACGTCGGGCAGCTCCAGCGCCGACCGCAGGACGGCGGTCGGCGGGCCGGGCTCCAGTGGGCGCAACTGGCGGTAGCGGGCCACGACCTGCGGCACCCGGGCGGCCAGCTCGTCGGCCAGCCCCGGGGCGAGGAGCCAGGAGCCGACGGCCGTGGCGTCCGCGGGCACCGGCCACCCCATGGCGACGAAGTCCGCGCGGCGCACGAACCGCCGCCGGAGCAGGTCCGCCCGCGCCCCGGCCTCACCCAGCGGCTGCTCGGCGAGCTCGGCTGCGCGGGTCCGGGCCGCACCCCGACGACGCAGCTCCGGCGGGTCCACGTCGCGCACCTCGGCGCCGTGCACCCGGCGGGCACCGGGGTCGCGCAGCAGCAGCCGGTCGCCCACCCGCAACGGCAGCTCGGTGGCCAGCCGCAGCCGCAGCGCCGACCCGTCCAGCGGGCGCACGCGCGCCGCGACCGTCGCGGACCCGATGTGCACGACCAGCTCCGCGGGCAGCTTCTCCTCGACCGGCCGCACCAGCGTCACGTCGAGGTCGGCGGTGCGCCGGAACGCCTCGGGGGTCAGCAGCGCGTCGCCGCGGGAGAGCTCCTCCACCGCCACGCCGCGCAGGTTGAGCGCCACCCGGGCCGTGGCCGACGCCGTCTCGACCGGCGCGCCCAGCGACTGCAGCCCGCGCACGGTCACCGCGCGCCCGCCGAGGTCGAGGCGGTCGCCGGTGGTCACGGTGCCGCCGGCCAGGGTGCCGGTCACGACGGTGCCGGCGCCGCGGATGGTGAACGCCCGGTCGATCCACAGCCGCACCGGCGCGCCCGTGTCGGGCGCGGGCAGCCCGGCCAGCACCTGCTCCAGCGCGCCCGCCAGCTCCGGCAGCCCGGTGCCGGCGCGGGCGCTGACCGCCACGGCCGGCACCCGGCCCAGCGACGTCCCGGCCAGCCGCTCGGCGGCGTCGGCGAGCACCGGCGCCGGGTCGGCGAGGTCGGACTTGGTGACCGCCAGCAACCCGTGCCGCACCCCGAGGGCGTCCAGGACGGCGACGTGCTCGGCGGTCTGCGCCGACCACCCGTCGTCGGCGGCGACCACGACCAGCGCGGCGGGCACCGACCCCACCCCGGCGAGCATGTTGCCGACGAACCGCTCGTGCCCGGGCACGTCGACCACCGCCAGCCGGCGCCCCGAGGGCAGCGTCGTCCAGGCGAACCCGAGGTCGATGGTGAGCCCGCGCCGGCGCTCCTCCTCCCACCGGTCCGGTTCCATCCCGGTCAGCGCCGTGACCAGCGTCGACTTGCCGTGGTCGACGTGGCCGGCCGTGGCGACGACGTCCATGCCGGTCGGGCCCGCTGCGCTCACGTCCACCGGCGGGCCACCTCCAGCACCATCGCGGCCAGCCGCTCGTCGTCCTCGGGCGCGAGACTCCGCAGGTCCAGCAGGGTGCGGTCACCGGCGGCGTAGCCGACCACCGGGGTGCTGGCGGCGCGCAGCGGCTCCGCGAAGGCCAGCGGCACCGCCACCGCCGCGCTGGGCAGCTCGAACTCCGGGGCTCCCCCGCCACCGACCCGGGCGGTGGCCGGCACCGCCGTCGCCGCCACCCCGGCGGCCCGGAGCACCTCGGCCAGCGCGTCGGCCCGCGCCTGCAGGCCGCCGAGGTCCGCGTCGAGCATGCGGCGCACCGGCGGCACCGGCCCGCGCAGCGTCGCCTCCAGCGCGGCGAGGGTCGTCTTGTCCACCCGCAGTGCCCGGTAGAGCGGGTGCCGGCGGAGCCGCTGCACCAGGTCGGCCCGGCCGAGCACGATGCCGGCCTGCGGCCCGCCGAGCAGCTTGTCCCCGCTGGAGAGCACCAGGTCCGCGCCGGCGGCCAGCGTCGTCTGCAGGTCCGGCTCGTCGGGCAGCAGCGGGTGCGGGCGGAGCAGCCCGCTGCCCACGTCGGCGACCAGCGGCACCCCGGTGCCGGCCAGTGCGGGCGCCAGCTCGGCGACGTCGGCGGAGCGGGTGAACCCGCGGACGACGAAGTTGGAGGGGTGCACCTTGAGCACCGCGCCGGTGTCCGGGCCGAGGGCGTCGGTGTAGTCGGCGAGCGAGACCCGGTTCGTCGTCCCGACCTCGCGCAGCCGGGCACCGGAGCTGACCAGCAGGTCGGGGATGCGGAAGCCGTCGCCGATCTCGACCAGCTCGCCGCGGGCGATGACCAGCTCGCCGCCGAGCGCCGTGGCCACCAGCGCGAGGGCGGCGGCGCAGTTGTTGACCACCAGCGCGGCCTCCGCGGCGGGCACGGCAGCCAGCAGCGCCGACAGCGCGCCCTCTCCCCGCGGGCCGCGTCGGCCGGTCCGGAGGTCCAGCTCGACGTCGGTGGTGCCGCTGGCGGCGGCCACCGCCTCGACGGCCGCGGCCGACAGCGGGGCGCGGCCCAGGTTCGTGTGCACCAGCACGCCGGTGGCGTTGAGCACCGGGTGCAGGCTGCCGGCGGTGCCGGGCAACCCGGCCAGCACGGCCGGGACGACGTCGTCCGGGGCCAGCTCGCCGCCCCGGACCCGCTGCTGGGCGGCCTGCACCGCGGCCTTGACCAGGTCCCGCCCCAGCCGGGCGACGGCGGCGGCGACCTGGGGCTCGGCGAGCACGGCGTCGGTCCGCGGCACCGCGCGGCGGGGGTCGGTCGTCATCTCGCCACCAGCCTAGGACGGCTGCGCTGCCCCGCCCGGCGCGGGCGGGGCAGCGTGCGCTCAGGCCCCCAGTCGCCCGCCGTCGGCGCCGAAGAGGTGCACGCGGTCCGGGTGCGGCGCGACGTGGACGACCGAGTCCCGCCGGGGCGGGCGCCGCCCGTCGACCCGCACGGTGATCGGACGCTGCTCCCCGCCCTGCTCGCTCCGTCCGTACACGTAGGCGTCGGCGCCCAGCTCCTCGACGACGTCGACCTGGACGGCGACGCCCCGGTCGGCGAGCGCGAGGTCCTCCGGCCGCACGCCGAGGGTCACCGTGCCGCCGGTGACCTGGCCGAGCACGTCGCGCGGCACCGGGAGGACCAGGTCACCGAAGCGCACTCCCCCGTCGGTCACCGGCAGCTCGAACAGGTTCATCGCCGGGGAGCCGATGAAGCCGGCGACGAAGACGTTGGCCGGGCGGTCGTAGAGCACCCCCGGGGCGTCGCACTGCTGCAGGACGCCGTCCTTGAGCACCGCGACCCGGTCGCCCATGGTCATCGCCTCGACCTGGTCGTGGGTGACGTAGACGGTGGTCACCCCGAGCCGGCGCTGCAGCGAGGCGATCTGCGTGCGCGTCTGCACCCGCAGCTTGGCGTCCAGGTTCGACAGCGGCTCGTCCATCAGGAACACCTGCGGGGAGCGGACGATCGCCCGGCCCATCGCGACCCGCTGCCGCTGACCACCGGACAGGGCCTTCGGCTTGCGGTCCAGGTAGGGCTCCAGGTCCAGCAGCTTCGCCGCCTCCCGGACCCGCTTGTCCCGCTCGGCCTTGTCGACACCGGCGATCTTGAGCGCGAAGCCCATGTTGTCGCCCACGGTCATGTGCGGGTAGAGCGCGTAGTTCTGGAACACCATCGCGATGTCCCGGTCCTTCGGCGGCACGTCGGTGACGTCGCGCCCGCCGATCCGGATCGCGCCCTCGGTGACGTCCTCGAGCCCGGCGAGCATCCGCAGGGACGTCGACTTGCCGCACCCGGAGGGCCCCACGAGCGCCAGGAACTCGCCGTCGGCCACCTCCAGGTCCAGTTCGTCGACCGCCCGGCGGTCGGCTCCGGCATAGGCACACGTTGCTCGGTCGAAGGTGACGGTCGCCATCGGGCGTCTCCTGGTGGTGGTGGATCCGGTGGGTGGGGGTGGTCCGGGCGGGCGCCTGCGCGCGCCCGCCCGGGGTGGTGCAGGTGGCTCAGCCGAGGGAGATCGCCGTCCAGGAGACGGGGGGCAGCTCCACGGTGAGCGACCCGTTCTCCAGCAGGACGCTCTTGTTCTCCCCCGGGGCGACCCGGGTCGGCTCGGCCAGCGTGTTGGCGGCGTAGGGGTCGCCGTCGTGCAGCGTGTGCGTCTCCAGGACGTCGACGTCGCCGAGCGCGCCGGCGTCGACGGTCACCGTCACCGGCCCCTCGATCGCCCGGTTGACCAGGAACAGCGCCGTCCGGCCGGTGGCGGGGTCGTGCGTGGCGACGGCGTCGACGACCGGGACGTCGCCGTGCTTCCCGGTCGGGTAGGTCTCGCACGCGAGCTCGACCCGCAGCGCGTCGCCCCGGGCCAGCCGCGAGGTGAGCGCGAACGGGAAGAACGTCGTCTGCCGCCAGGCCGGGCCGCCGGGCTCGGTCATGATCGGGGCGATCACGTTGACCAGCTGGGCGAGGCTGGCCGAGGTCACCCGGTCGGCGTGCTTGAGCAGCGAGATCAGCAGGTTGCCGACCACGACCGCGTCGGCGACGGAGTAGACGTCCTCGAGCAGCCGCGGGGCGTAGGGCCACTGCTCGATGTCGGTGATCTGGTCCTCGTCGTGGAAGCGGTCCTGGTTCCAGACGTTCCACTCGTCGAAGGAGATGTCGATCGTCTTCTCGCTGCGCAGCACCGCCTTGACGTGGTCGGCGGTGGCGACGACGGCCTCGATGAACCGGTCCATGTCCACGGCGGAGGCCAGGAAGCCGGCCAGGTCGCCGTCCTTCTCGGCGTAGTACGCGTGGCAGGAGATGTAGTCGACGTCGACGTAGGTGTGCTCCAGGACGGTGCGCTCCCACGCGCCGAACGTCGGCATGTCCGAGTTGGAGCTGCCGCACACCACCAGCTGCACCGAAGGGTCGAGCTGGCGCATCGCCTTGGCCGTCTGGCTGGCGAGCTTGCCGTAGTCCTCGGCGCTGCGGTGCCCCAGCTGCCAGGGGCCGTCCATCTCGTTGCCCAGGCACCACATGCGGACACCGAGGGGCTCCGGGGTGCCGTCGGCGATGCGCTGGTCCGACAGCGCCGAGCCGGACCGGACGTTGCTGTACTCGAGCAGGTCCAGCGCCTCCTGGACGCCGCGGGTGCCGAGGTTGACCGCCAGCATCAGCTCGCTGCCGACCCGGTCGTTCCAGCGGGCGAACTCGTGCAGGCCGACCTGGTTGGTCTCCAGGGAGTGCCAGGCGAGGTCGAGCCGCTTGGGCCGGGACTCCCGGGGGCCGACGCCGTCCTCCCAGCGGTAGCCGGAGACGAAGTTGCCGCCCGGGTAGCGGATCGTCGACACCCCCAGCTCGCGGACCAGGTCCAGGACGTCGGTGCGGAAGCCCTCCTCGTCGGCGGCCGGGTGCCCCGGCTCGTAGATGCCGTCGTAGACACAGCGGCCGAGGTGCTCGACGAAGGAGCCGAAGACGCGGCGGTGGACCGCGCCGACCGTGAAGCGCGGGTCGAGCGTGAGACGTGCAGCGGGCATGGGGGTGCTCCTCGAGGGCGCGGCGGTGCCGCGATCGCATGGGGTGGGGTGGGGAGGGCTGCGGCCGGCGGGGCCGGCGGAGCCAGACGAGGCCGGCAGGGCCGGCGGGGGCCGCCCGCCGCGGGGGCGGGCGGCGCCGGGCGCTACTTGAGGCTGCCGATGGAGAGCCCGCCCTGCCAGTACTTCTGCAGGCCGAGGAAGGCGCCGATCAGCGGCAGGATCGAGACCAGCGAGCCGACGATGATCAGGGTGTACAGCGACACCCCGCCGCCGTTGTTGGCGCCGGCCAGCCCCTGCCAGAGGTTGATCCCGACGGTCACCGGGAAGAGCTGGGAGTCCGAGAGCACGGCCAGTGGCAGGAAGTAGTTGTTCCAGGTGCCCACGACCGACAGCAGCAGCACGGTGACCAGTGCCGGGCGCATGAGCGGCAGGGCCACCTGCCGGAACACCCGGAACTCCCCGGCGCCGTCCATCCGGGCGGCGTCCAGCAGCTCGTCGGGGACGGCGTCGGCGCAGTAGACCCGCATCAGGTAGACGCCGAACGGGCTGAGCATCGACGGCAGGATCACCGCCCACACCGTGTTGGTCATCCCGACCTCCGACAGCATCACGAAGGTGGGGATCACCAGCGCCGTCATCGGCACCATCACCGCGCCCAGCAGGAGCGCGAAGGTCAGCCGCCGGCCCGGGAAGTCGAACTTGGCGAAGGCGTAGCCGGCCAGGACGGCCAGGACGGTGGCGCCCACTCCCCCGCCGAAGGCGTAGAGCAGCGAGTTGCCCAGCCAGCGCAGGTAGATGCCGTCGTTGTAGGTGAACAGCGTCGACAGGTTGTCGAACAGGTGGAAGCCGTCGCCGAACCAGAGCGCGCCGTTGGGCGAGTTGAACAGCCCGCCGCCGCTCTTGGTGCTCGCCACCACCAGGAACCACAGCGGCAGCACGAAGTACAGGACCAGGAACGCGAGGAACACGTGCGAGGTCCAGGCGCGCCGGCCCCGGCGGCGGGGGGCAGCGGCCGCCCCGGTCGGCGGGGCCTCGACGTCGGCGGTTCGGGTCAGGACGCTCACTTGAGGAACCCCCCACGCTTGCGGGTCAGGAAGAGGAACAGGTAGACGCCGATGAAGACGACGATGCCCAGCGCGAAGGAGATGGCGGAGGCGTAGTTGAACTGCGCGAACCGGAACGCCAGGTTGAAGGCGTAGACGTTCGGCGTGATGTCGGTGCTGATCGCCCCGTTGGAGATCGGGGTCAGCACCTGCGGTTCGGTGAAGAACTGCAGCGTCCCGATCAGCGAGAAGACCAGGATGAGGATCAGCGCGGAGCTGATCATCGGGACCTTGATCCGCAGCGCGATCTGCCGCGCGTTGGCGCCGTCGATCCGGGCCGCCTCGTAGACGGCCGGGTCGATGCCCTGCAGGGCGGCGTAGATGATGATCATGTAGTAGCCGGCCCACTGCCAGGTGACCACGTTGGTGAACCCGTAGAACAGGTTGTCCGGGCTGAGCAGGAACGGTGCGCTGTCGCCGAACAGCTGCTCCAGGGGGCCGAAGTTGGGGCTGTAGAGGAAGCCCCACATGACGGCGCCGATCACCGCGGGGATCGCGTACGGCACGAAGATCATCAGCCGGGAGAAGCGGGCGAAGCGGCTGGTGACCGAGTCCAGTACCAGCGCTGCGGCCAGCGCGACCAGGATCTGCACCGGGATGACGACCGCGGAGAACCGGATGACGAACCAGACGCCGCGCAGGAAGGCCGGGTCGGTGAAGGCGCGGGTGTAGTTGTCCAGGCCGGCGAAGCGCTCACCGGTGGCCAGGCCCTTGGTGTAGAGGCTGAGGTAGAAGGCGTAGAGCAGCGGTGTCACCAGGAAGAGCAGGAACACCAGGGCGAAGGGGGCCAGGAAGGCCCAGCCGATGAGGCCCTGCGAACGGCCGCGGCGGCGCCGTCGGCTGCGTCCGGGGGCTCGGTCCGGGGCCGGGGCCTGCGGCCGCGGCGCCGTGTCCAGCGTTGCCATTGCGGTCTCGCTCTCGTGCGCAGGGGAGGGAGGGGGTGCCGGGAGCGGGGGTCGTCCCGCTCCCGGCACCCGGACGGCCGGGCGGGGGGTCAGCTCACTGGAGCGTGAAGCCCTGCTCCGTCGCGTACTGCTCCATCTCGGCCTGCAGGTCGTCCAGCGCCTCGGAGCCGGTCTTCTCCCCCGCGTTGATCGCGGCGATCTCCTCGGTGAACTGGGCGTAGAACGTCGTGCCGAAGGGGCTGTAGGTCGAGCCCTCGTAGGCGTCGGCGGCGGGGATGTAGACGTCCTTGTTGGCCGTCTGGCCGTTGAAGAACTCCGACTGGTTGTCGATGAACTCCTGCGAGCTGAGCACCGACTGGTTGAGCGGGAAGATCGTCTGGCTGGTCCACCCGTCGGTCAGCGAGGCGTCGTCGGCGTAGAGCTCCTTCGCCACCTGCGCGGCGAGCTCGGGCTGCTCGGACTGGCTGGTGACCGAGAACACCGAGCCACCCCAGTTCACCGACACCGGGTTGGCCGGGTCCCACTGCGGCAGCGGCGCCACCGCCCAGTTGCCGGCGTCCTCGCCCTCACCGGCGCCGGCACCGGTCAGGTAGCCGGGCGCCCAGGCGGCGGAGATGTAGGTGGCGTAGTCACCGCGGATCGCCCCCGCGATGTAGTCGGTGGTGAACTGGTCCTGGGTGCCGACCAGCCCGTCGCGCACCAGGCCGGCCCAGTAGTCGAGGACCTCCTTGCTCTCCGGACTGTTCAGGTTGATCTCCAGCTGGGTCGGGTCGCCGGAGTCGTAGACCCAGGGCTCGGCGCCGTTCTGCTGCATGAGCGCGACGGTCGGGGCCGGCACGTTGGCCGGGAAGTCGCCCATGAGCGGTCCGCCGGCGGCCTTCAGCTTCTCGCCTGCGGCCCGGTACTCCTCCCACGTCGTGGGTGGGGTGATGCCGTACTGCTCGAAGACGTCGGTGCGGTACATCATCGCCATCGGACCGCCGTCGACCGGGATGCCGTAGACGGCGTCACCGCTGGAGACGTCCGCCCAGGCGCCCGCGCCGAAGTTGCCCTCGACCTCCTCGGCGCCGTACTCGGTGAGGTCGACGAGCGCCTCCTGGAGCGCGAAGACCGGGACGGTGTCGGTCTCGAGCATGATCACGTCCGGCGCGCCGGTGCCCGCGGAGACCGCGGTCTGGAATCGGGCGTACTCGTCGGCGCCCTGGCCGGCGTTGGTCAGGCAGACCTGGACGTCGTCGTGCGAGCCGTTGAAGTTCTCGACGACCGTCTTCATGTTGGGGTACCAGGCCCAGACCGAGACGACGGCGGCCTCGGGCTTGGCGATGGGGACGCTGCAGTTGCCGGCGTCTGCGCTGGCGGTGTCGCCTCCGTCCCCGCCACCGCAGGCGGAGAGCGAGGCCATCACGGTGCCGGCGCCGAGGACGACGGTGAGGAGTCTGTTCTTCACGGTGCTCCCTGTAGGAGTGGCGCCCACTGACGTCGTCGTCGTGGGGTGGTGCGGAGTGCGTGCTGTGCGGGGTGCGCGGTGGTGCGGAGTGCCTGGTGGTGCGGTCGTGCGCGATGCGTTGGCCGGGGCGTGCGCGAGGACCGGTGCGCCCGGCGCCGGCGGCGCCGGACCCGTGCCCTGCGACGGGGTCCTGCCTGCGTCCGGGAGAGGCGTTCCGGTCGCCGTGGTTGGGCGATCCTGTGGTCCGCTCGCTGGACGAGCTGTGCGGTGGAGCACTTTTACAACGTTGTGAATCGAGATCCTGCTCACCGGCCGGGGTGCTGTCAAGCACCGCGACCGACTCGTGACCAATGCCCCCGCGGGGCCCCGCCGGACGAGCCGGCGGCGGCGCGTGGGAGAGCGCTCTCGCCCGGGCCGGCACCTCACGCCCGGCCGTCGGCGGTCAGGTGGACTCGCGCTCCACGAGGGACCAGCCGACCGCCACGTGCTGGACCGGGAGCTCCCGGTCGGCGATCCGGCGGGTCACCGTCTCCACCGCGAGATCGGCGATCTCGCGCCGTCCGGGGTCGATCGTGGTCAGCGTGGGCTGGGAGTACTGACCCTCGTCGGTGTTGTCGAAGCCGATGACCGCGACGTCCTCGGGGACCCGCCGTCCGGCGGCCAGCAGGGCGTGCATCGCACCCAGGGCGAGGGTGTCGTTGAAGGCGAAGACCGCGTCGAAGTCCGCGCCGGACTCCAGCAGCTGGTGCGCGGCCTCGGCCCCCTGGTGCCGGTGCCAGAGCTCGGCCACCCCGAGCAGGCGCTCGTCGAGGGCGATCCCGGCCTCCTCCAGCGCCTCCCGGTAGCCGCGGAACCGCAGGCCGGCGGAGCCGATGACCTCGCCGGGGTGGTAGCCCACCACCGCGATGCGCCGCCGCCCGCGCTCGAGCAGGTACCGGGTCGCGCCGCGCGCCGCCTCGACGTTCTGGATCATCACGTGGTCGACCGCCGGGTGGAACAGCCGCTCCCCCAGCAGCACCAGGGGCACGCCGATCTCCAGCAGCGCGGCGTCCTGCTCGCTCATGCCCAGCGGGCTGAACAGCAGCCCGTCGACCATCCGCAGCCGGTTGCTGGACAGCAGGTCGATCTCGCGCTGGCGGTCCCGGTTGGTCTGCTCGATCAGGACCACCAGGCCGCGTCGCTCGGCGGCGCGGATCACCTCGTCGGCCAGCTCCGCGAAGTAGGGCAGCCGCAGCTCCGGCACCGCCAGGCTGATCGCGTCGCTGCGTCCGGAGCGCAGGCTGCGCGCGGAGAGGTTGGGCTGGTACCCCAGCTCCTCGATCGCGGCCAGCACGCGCTGCCGGGTGCTGGCCCGGACGTGCGGGTAGTCGTTGACCACGTTCGAGACCGTCTTGAAGGACACACCGGCCAGCCGGGCCACGTCGTGCAGGGTGGCGGCCACCGGCACCTCCTCCCGCTCGTGGCCTCACGGGCCCCCGATCGGGACCCGGAGGCGGGCATCCGCCCGTCGTCCTCGGGGAGACTGCCACAGCGACCAGGCCATCGAGGCCCACGCCGGGACGACGCCCCGCCGGCCGGGGCCCACTCCGGGCACCGGCCGGCCGGGTCGGTGAGGACCGGGCCGGCCGGAGGGCTGGCGGAGGCGGACGGGAATCGAACCCGCCTGGCCGAGATGCTCGACCACGTCGGCTTTAGAGGCCGCGGGGGCCACCAGACACCCTGACGCCTCCGCCCCCGAGCCTACGCACGCGCCGGCGGGACGCGACCCGGAGCCGGCGCACTCGCCGTGAGGTGCCGAGTCGGCACCGGACCGGCCAGCGGGGACCCGGCCGTGCCGTGTCCGGCCGGCCGTCCGGCCTCTAGATTGGTGCGACGTGACCACCACCGCGCCGCCCGTCCGGCTGACCCAGTACGCGCACGGCGGCGGCTGCGCCTGCAAGATCCCGCCCGGCGAGCTCGAGGCGGTGGTCGCCGGCCTGACCGCCACCGGTCCGCGGGACCCGGCCGCCGAGCTCGTCGTCGGCCTCGACGACGGCGACGACGCCGCCGTGGTGCGCATCGCCGGCGGCCAGGGGCTGGTGCTGACCACCGACTTCTTCACCCCGGTGGTCGACGACGCGTACACGTTCGGCCGGATCGCGGCGGCCAACGCGCTGTCCGACGTCTACGCGATGGGCGGCACCCCGGTCATGGCGGTGAACCTGCTGGGCTGGCCGCGGGACGTGCTGCCGGCCGAGCTGGCCGCGGAGGTGCTGCGCGGTGGGCTGGAGGTCGCGCACGAGGCCGGCTGCCACGTCGGCGGCGGTCACTCCATCGACGACCCCGAGCCCAAGTACGGGATGGCGGTCACCGGCCTGGTCGACCTGGACCGGTTGATCCGCAACGACGCCGCCGTCGCCGGGACGGCGCTGTCGCTGACCAAGCCACTGGGCGTCGGCGTGCTCAACAGCCGGCACAAGAACACCGGCGAGGTGTCGGCGGAGGCGGTCGCCTCGATGACCGCGCTCAACGCCGAGGCCTCGGTCGCCGCCGTCGCCGCCGGGATCCGGGCGGGCACCGACGTCACCGGCTTCGGCCTGCTCGGCCACCTCTACAAGATGGCCCGGGCCAGCGGGGTGACCGCGGTGGTCGACGCCGCCGCCGTGCCTTACCTGGCCGGGGCCCGGCAGGCGCTGGCCGACGGGTGGGTCTCCGGCGGCACCCGGCGCAACCTGGACTGGGTGCGCCCGCACACCGACCTGTCGGCGGTCGGCGAGGACGAGGCGCTGCTGCTCGCCGACGCCCAGACCTCCGGTGGGCTGCTGCTCGGCGGCGAGGTGCCCGGCGCCCCCGTCATCGGCGAGTTCGTGGCCCGGCAGGAGTCCGTCGTCGTCGTCCGCTGACGGCTCGGGAGCATCGCAGCGAGCGCCAGCGAGCGAGGAGCGGACCGGGGCGTCGCCAGCGGACCCGGGCGCTCGTCCGCTGACGGCCCGGGGCGCCGGCCAGCGTGTCGCCGGCGACGCGCCGGAGAGCCGGTCCCTCGCGCACCGGACGACGCCCCCGACCGGGCTGCTGCGCTGCCATCCTCCCGGCGGGCCCGCGGCCGCACGAGGCGGCCGGCTGGACGACCGGCCCGTCGAGGAGGACAGGTCATGCGGACGAGGACACGAACCTGGGTCTGCGGCAGCTCGGTGGCTGCGCTGCTGCTGGTCGGGACCGGGACGGCGGCGGCGTCGCCTCCCGCCCCGGGACCCGGGGCCGGGACGTCCGACGGCGCGATCGGCTATGCCACCGCCCTGCTGTACGGCGAGGACCGGACCGGCGGGGGCGGCGCGGAGAGCCTGTTCGAGGCCTACGCCCCGGCCGGGGTGCCGGCGTTCGCCCGCGGCGAGGTGTTCATCGGCGGCTACGAGTGCCTCACCGAGGACTCCGTACCGGCGCAGGTGACCGGCCTGGAGTCCGCCCGGGCCACCGGCTGGCTGAGGTATGAGTGCGGCTCGGCGGAGGGCACGGTGCGCGGGTATGCCGCCGTCCACCTGCGGTGGACCGGCCACGGCGAGGTCGTCGAGCAGTCCTGGACCGACGAGGAGGGGTGCACGGTCACCCTCCAGGTCCGCCCGGCCCGGGTGACCGGCGGCATGCTGGCCGTCGTGCCGGGTGTCGGGTCGGCGGTGCTGACACTGAACGCCGAGGACGACGCCGACATCCGGCAGGAACGGCGGACCTGCTGAGCGGACTCCGACCCGAGGGGCGGGGGTGACCCGCGTCGCAGCGGCGGCGGCACTCGGTTAGCGTCCGCTCATGCTCGCTGCGTTCGTCGCCACCCCCGCCCCGAAGGACCCGCTCTCCGTGCTGGAGGTCGGTGACCGGCCCGAGCCGGAGGCGCCCGAGGGCTGGACGACGGTCGAGGTGAAGGCCGCCTCGCTCAACCACCACGACCTGTTCAGCCTGCGCGGGGTCGGCCTGCCCGCCGAGCGGATGCCGATGACCCTGGGCTGCGATGCGGCGGGCATCGACGCCGACGGCAACGAGGTGGTGGTGCACGCGGTCATCACCTCCCCGGGGTGGACCGGTGACGAGACGATGGACCCGAAGCGCTCGCTGCTGTCGGAGGTGCACCAGGGCACGCTGGCCGAACGCGTCGTCGTGCCGCGGCGCAACGTCGTCCCCAAGCCGGCCGAGCTCTCCTTCGCCGAGGCCGCCTGCCTGCCCACCGCCTGGCTGACCGCCTACCGGATGCTCTTCGTCCGCTCCGGCCTGCGGCCCGGGTCGACGGTCCTGGTGCAGGGGGCCAGCGGCGGGGTCGCCACGGCGCTGATCCGGCTCGGCAGCGCGGCCGGCTACCGGGTCTGGGTCACCGGCCGCAGCGAGGAGAAGCGGACGGCGGCGCTGGCGCTGGGGGCGGACCAGGCGTTCGAGTCCGGTGCCCGGCTCCCCGAGCGGGTGGACGGCGTGATGGAGACCGTCGGCGAGGCCACCTGGTCGCACAGCATCAAGTCGCTCAGGCCCGGCGGCGTGGTGGTGACCTGCGGGGCGACCACCGGCTTCAACCCCGGCGCCGAGCTCAACCGGGTGTTCTTCACCCAGCTGTCGGTGATCGGCTCCACGATGGGCACCCGGGACGAGCTCGACGACCTGATCCAGATGTGCCGGATCACCGGGGTGCGCCCGGCGATCGACGTGGAGCTGCCGCTGTCCCGGGCCCGCGAGGGCTTCGAGCGGATGCTCGAGGGGCGCACGGCCGGGAAGATCGTCTTCACGATCTGAGCGGTCACGCCTGGGCGGCGAGCCGCCTCTCGATCTTGGCGGCGAGCACCGGCCGGTCCTTGTCCGCGACGAACGGCAGGATCGCCGTCAGCTCGGGCAGCCGCGCCTTCTCGGTCATCACCACGCGGAACGCCGTGGCCACCGTGATGCCGTGGTCGGGACGGGAGAGGACCGTGACGGCGTCGCCGGCGCCCACGTCGCCGGTCTGCAGCACCCGGAGGTAGGCGCCGGTG
Source organism: Modestobacter marinus (assembly GCF_011758655.1). NCBI lineage: Bacteria > Bacillati > Actinomycetota > Actinomycetes > Geodermatophilales > Geodermatophilaceae > Modestobacter > Modestobacter marinus. Next base: position 281,092 of record NZ_JAAMPA010000003.1, on the reverse strand, counting down.
GCACCGCGGGCGGCGAAGCGCTTGACCAGGTCGGGCACGTCCCAGAAGCGGGCGAAGTTGGCACACGGCGTCCGCCAGGCGGTCACCTGGAACAGCGCCGTCCCGACCTGCCACTGCTCACCGATGACGGCGCCCACCAGGTCCAGCCCGGAGGTGCGCAGGTTCTCGCCGAACCGGCCCGGGGGCAGCTCCCGGCCGAGCTCGGCCTCCCACCACTCGGCGTCGTCCTGGGCGTAGGCGTAGACCGCCTGGCCCTCGCCGCCGTGGTGCTTCCGGTTGACCTGGACGTCGCCGTCCAGCCCCAGCGGGTGGACGGCGACCCGGCCGGTGACCGGCTTCTTGTCGATGCCGCTGCGGTTCGGACGCTTACCGGGCAACGGCAGCAGGTCACTGCCGGAGACGCAGACCGCCTCGATGCGCCCGGTGATCACTTCTTCGCGGCGGTCGAGTCGTTCGTGGAGAGCGCGGCCACGAAGGCCTCCTGGGGGACCTCGACGCGGCCGACCATCTTCATCCGCTTCTTGCCCTCCTTCTGCTTCTCCAGCAGCTTGCGCTTGCGGCTGATGTCACCGCCGTAGCACTTGGCCAGCACGTCCTTGCGGATGGCGCGGACGGTCTCGCGGGCAATCACCCGGGAGCCGACGGCGGCCTGGATCGGCACCTCGAACTGCTGCCGCGGGATGAGCTCCTGCAGCTTCCCGGCCATGAGGACGCCGTAGCTGTAGGCCTTGTCGGCGTGCACGATCGCGGAGAAGGCGTCGACGGCCTCGCCCTGCAGCAGGATGTCCACCTTGACCAGCTTCGACTCCTGCTCGCCCGCCTCGGAGTAGTCCAGCGAGGCGTAGCCGCGGGTGCGGGACTTCAGCGCGTCGAAGAAGTCGAAGATGATCTCGCCCAGCGGCAGCGTGTACCGCAGCTCGACCCGGGTCTCGGACAGGTAGTCCATCCCGGTCAGCGACCCGCGCCGGCTCTGGCACAGCTCCATGATGGCGCCGGTGTAGTCGCTGGGGGCGATGATCGTGGCGTTCACGATCGGCTCGAACACCCGGTCGATCTTGCCGCTGGGCCAGTCGCTGGGGTTGGTGACGACGACCTCCGTGCCGTCCTCCATCACCACCCGGTAGACGACGTTGGGCGCGGTGGAGATCAGGCTGATCCCGGCCTCGCGCTCCAGCCGCTCGCGGACGATCTCCAGGTGCAGCAGGCCCAGGAAGCCGACCCGGAAGCCGAAGCCGAGGGCCGCGGACGTCTCCGGCTCGTAGACCAGCGCCGCGTCGTTGAGCAGCAGCTTGTCCAGCGACTCGCGCAGCAGCTGGTACTCGCTGCCGTCGATCGGGTAGAGGCCGGAGTAGACCATCGGCTTGGGGTCGCTGTACCCGCCGATCGGCTCGCTGGCCGGCTTGTGCTGCAGGGTCACGGTGTCCCCGACCCGGGACTGGCGGACGTCCTTCACCCCGGTGATGAAGTAGCCGACCTCGCCGACGCCAAGGCCCGGCACCGGCTTGGGCTCGGGTGAGATGACGCCGATCTCCAGCAGCTCGTGGACCGCGCCGGTGGACATCATCTTGATCCGCTCGCGGCCGCTGATCCGGCCGTCGACGACCCGGACGTAGGTGATGACGCCGCGGTAGATGTCGTAGACCGAGTCGAAGATCATCGCCCGGGCGGGGGCCTCGGCGTCGCCCACCGGCGCCGGGATCTTCTCCACGATCATGTCCAGCAGCTCGGCGACGCCCTCGCCGGTCTTGCCGCTGACCCGCAGCACGTCGGCCGGGTCGCAGCCGATGATGCCGGCGATCTCGGCCGCGTACTTCTCCGGCTGCGCGGCCGGCAGGTCGATCTTGTTGAGCACCGGGATGATCGTCAGGTCGTTCTCGATCGCCAGGTACAGGTTCGCCAGCGTCTGCGCCTCGATGCCCTGCGCGGCGTCGACCAGCAGCACGGCCCCCTCGCAGGCGGCCAGGGAGCGGGACACCTCGTAGGTGAAGTCGACGTGGCCGGGGGTGTCGATCATGTCCAGCACGTACTCGTCGCCGGCCAGCGGTCCGGACCGCGGCGTCCACGGCAGGCGCACGTTCTGCGCCTTGATGGTGATGCCGCGCTCGCGCTCGATGTCCATCCGGTCGAGGTACTGGGCGCGCATCTGACGGCCCTCGACGATCCCGGTCACCTCGAGCATCCGGTCGGCCAGCGTCGACTTGCCGTGGTCGATGTGGGCGATGATGCAGAAGTTCCGGATCCGGGCGGGATCAGTGGAGGCAGGAGTCGTCACAGTGGACCCATCGTCCCACGTCCCCGCCCCGGGTAGAGCGATTGCCCGGGACGACGTCGCCGAGCGCTCCCCGCGCCCTGTGCGGTTGGGCCACGAGCAGTGGGCTGGTATCTTGTGAGGCCGGTCCGCGCTGCCCTTCGTTGTGCCGTGGACGCACTGTCAGAAGTACACCTCCCTGCGACACATCCGAGGCTCACGCGTGGCGAACATCAAGTCCCAGATCAAGCGGATCAAGACCAACGAGATCGCTCGTCAGCGCAACGTCGCTGTCCGGTCCGCCCTGAAGACGCAGGTGCGGCGTTTCCGCACTGCCGCCGACGCCGGGGACAAGGCAGCGGCCGAGGCCGCCCTCGTGACCGCCTCGAAGGCCCTGGACAAGGCGGCCAGCAAGGGCGTCATCCACAAGAACCAGGCCGCGAACCGCAAGTCGGCGCTGGCCAAGAAGGCCGCCAGCCTCTGAGCTGAGCGTCCGCTCCGCGACGAGCCCCCTCCCTGCCGGGAGGGGGCTCGTCGCGTTCCTGGGTCCTCGCCCCAGTCGCCGAGCGTCTGGTCGGCCGGCGGGCCGTCCCGGACGCGGTGGCGCCAGGGTGCGCAGTCAGCCGGGTCGCGCGGTCGGCGTACGGCGCGGGTCCGCCCGCCCGCCGACCGCGGTCAGCGCAACGCAGGGCCAGCCCGCCGGCCGCGGCCGGGATGCGCGGGCGCCGGGTCGGGCGTCCAGCGCTACCCGCGGGCTCGCCCTCCGACCACGGTCAGCGTGATGCGTGGCAAGCCCGTCGGCCGCGGCCAGCGGGCGACCGAGATGCGCTGGCAGCCGGATCCGGTGCTCAGCGCAGCGCGCGGGCCCGCCCGCCGGCCGCGGCCGCACGGATGCCCACGATCCGGCGGACCGCCCGCTCCAGCGCGTAGTCGGCGCTGGCGGCGACCCCCTTCACGTCGGCGTTGAGCTCGGCGACCACCCCGATCGCCTGCTGCAGCGCGTCGATGCTCCAGCCCCGCGCCTGCGCATGCGCCTTCTTGACCTTCCACGGCGGGAGCTTGAGCTGGCGGGCCAGCTCACCGATGTTGGAGGTGTTCAACGAGGCGACCCGGGCGGCCGTGCGCACCCCGTCGGCCAGCGCGTCGGCGATGAGCACGTGGGCCACCCCGCGGTCCAGCGCCCAGCGGAGCATCTCGACCGAGCCGGCCATGTCCCCGACCAGCACCCGTTCGGCGACGGTGAACCCGGTGACCTCGGCCTGGCCCCGGTGGAAGCGGGCGACGGCGTCGGCGTCGATGACCCCACCGAAGTCCGACACCAGCTGACTGGCGGCCGCCGACAGCCCGCGGAGGTCGTTGCCCACCGCGTCCAGCAACGCGGTCACCGCATCCGGAGTGATCTTGCCGCCGGCGAACCGCACCTCGTTGCGCACGAAGGCGACCCGCTCCCCCGCCGAGCTGATCTTCGGGCACTCGTCGACCGCGGCACCCGCCGCCTTGAACGCCTTCAGCAGCGCCTCGTTGCGCTTCCCGCCGCTGTGGACGACGACCAGCGTGAGCTCCGGGTCGGGCTCCTTGGTGTAGCTGACCAGGGAGTCGGCCAGCGCCGCCGCGGACTCCTGCACCCCGGTCACGACGACCAGCCGGTGCCCGCCGAACAGGGAGGGCGCGAGCACGTCGGCCAGCTGACCGACCGCCAGACCGGCCGCCGGGAGCTCGTGCTCCTCGCTGTCGGGGTGGCGCTCGCGGACCGCCGCGCGCACGGCGGAGACCGCCCGTGCGCGCAGCAGCTCCTCCTCGCCCACCACGACCCGGAGCCGGGAGGTCGGAGCCGGAGGTGCCGCTGTTGCCACGGGGCCATGCTGCCACGGGACACCGACGGGACCGGCTCGCCGCCGCACCTGCAGGCCGCGTCCCGGACCTGCCCAACCCCGACGGGCCGCCTCCCCACGGACTGTCCTGCGACGCGCTGTCCCGCCAAGGGCTCTCTGGCGCCGTGCCGTCTCCCCACCTGCCGTCTCCCCACCTGCCGTCTCCCGACCTGCCGTCTCCCCACGTGCCGTCGTCCCACGTCCCGTCGTCCCACGTGCTCGTCTCCTGTGACGCGGCCGCGGCATCGGCGCGCAGCGCGGCGTCCGGTCCCCGCACGGCCACTCCCCACTCCCCCGCCCGGCCGACCACCGCGACGTCGCCGTCCCGGTCGGTCCGGTGGACGCGCATCCCGGCGCCGGCCAGCCAGTCCAGCAGCCGCCGGGTCGGGTGGCCGTAGCTGTTGTCGGCGCCCACCGAGATCAGCGCGACGGCGGCCCCGCTGGCGGCGAGGAAGCCCGGGTCGGCGTCGGCGCTGCCGTGGTGCGGCACCTTGAACACGTCGGCGGTCAGGTCGAGACCGGCCGCCACCAGGCGCGCCTCCGCCTCGGCGCCGAGGTCGCCGGTGAGCAGCACCCGGAGGCCGCGCTGCGTGGCCCGCACGACGAGGCTGAGGTCGTTGGGCTCGGCACCGGCGACGGCCTCGGCCGGGTCGGGGGCCAGCACCTCGAAGTCCGCGCTGCCGACCGTCCGCCGGTCACCGGGCAGGAGGACCACGTGGTCCGCACCCGCCTCGGCCACGGCCCGGTCCAGCTGCGACACCCGCTCGTCGTCGGGCGCCAGCGACCCGGTGGCCACCACCCCGACGTCCCGCCCGGCCAGGGCACCGGAGAGCCCACCCACGTGGTCGGCGTCCAGGTGCGAGAGCAGCACCAGCGGCAGCCGCTCCACCCCCAGTCGGCGCAGGCAGCCGTCGACGAGGGACGGGTCCGGGCCCGCGTCGACCAGCACCCCCTCACCCGGGCCGGTCGGCAGCACGAGCGCATCGCCCTGGCCGATGTCGCAGGCCACCACGACCGTGTCCGGCAGTGGCCAGCCCCGGCTGAGCTGGCGCAGCGGCCAGCCGACCAGCACGACGCCCAGCAGGGCGGCGAGCGCCAGCAGGCGCAGCCGGGGCCAGCGCCGCAACGCCCAGACGGCGCCGCCCAGGACGACGGCCAGCAGGACCGCACCGGGGATGCCGGTCGGCCAGCCGGTGGCGCCGTCGGGCACGGCCGCGGCACGCTCGGCGACGGCGACCAGCCAGCGCACCGGCCACCCGGCGAGCCAGGTGAGCGCGTCGGCCGGCCACGGCGCAGCGGGTGACACCAGGGCGGCCAGCACGCCGAGCACGGTCGCCGGTGCCACTGCTGGTGCGGCCAGCAGGTTGGCCGGCAGGGACACCACGCTGACCAGCCCGGAGATGCCGGCCACCAGGGGCGCGGTGACCAGGCCGGCGGCCGCGCTGACCGCGACGGCGTCGGCCAGCGGACGGGGGACGCGGTGCCGGCGCAGCGCCCGGGACCACCCAGGAGCCAGGAGCACGATCGCCGCCGTGGCGGAGACCGAGAGGGCGAACCCGACGTCGCCGGCCAGCCCGGGTGCGAGGAGGAGCAGCACCAGCACGGTCGCCGCCAGCGCCGGGACGGCGGCCCGGGCCCGGCCGGAGGCCAGCGCCAGCACCGCCACCGCGCCCATGGCCGCGGCCCGCAGCACGCTGGCCCCCGGGCGGGCGAGGACGACGAACCCGGCGATCGCCAGCGCTGCGGCCAGCGCCTGCCACCGCCGGTCCACGGCCCGGGCCCGCAACGGCCAGAGCACCAACGCCACCACGATCGCGACGTTGGCGCCGGAGACTGCGGTCAGGTGGGCCAGCCCTGCCCGCCGGAACTCCTCGGTGAGCACCGGGTCCATGCCACTGGTGTCGCCCACGACCAGGCCCGGGAGCAGACCGGCCGCGCGCTCGGGCAGGGTGCGGGCAGCCGAGTCGACCAGCCCGGCCCGCAGCGCACCGGCCACGTCTTGCACCGCGCCGGGGCCGCCGAGCCGGTCGGGTGGCGAGCGCGCCGACAGGACGGCCACGACGGCGTCCCCGGGCTCCGCCGGGCGCGCGAGGACGTGCAGCCGCACCGCCTGGCCCGGCAGCAGGCCGGCCCACTCCTCGGCGGCACCGAACAGCAGTACCGGGTCGTCGCCCACGGGCCGGTCCGCAGCCCAGGAGACCGTGCCGCGCACCAGCACCCGGGCCGCTCCGGCGCCGGCCACCGGACGGGGGTCGTCGGTCAGCTCCAGGACCACCTCGACGACCGCCCCGCGCTCGGCGAGTGCCGGCAGGGGCGAGGCGGCCCGCGCCTGAGCCCGGACCGCCGAGGTGGCGCCGGTGACGGTCACCGCGGCGAGGCAGCCGATGACGACGCCGCGCGCCGCGACCCGTCGCAGCGCGCCGGGCCGGCCGGCGCGCCCGGCCAGCAGCAGACCGGCGGCGGCCAGGGCCGCGGCCACGGCGAGGGTGAGGAGCAGCCCGGCGGGCAGCCGGGGCGCCAGCAGGGTCAACGCCCACACGGTCGCGGCAGGAGGGACCAGCCGCAGGTCGAGCCAGGACCACCGGTCCGTCGCCGGCACCCGGTGGACGGCGTGCCGGGCACCCGGCGGCCGCATGACCACCGCACTCGGCAGTCGTGTGGCCGGACCGGGACTCGGTGGTGGCACGGCCGGGTCTGGACCTGGCGGTGGCACGGCCTGACCGGCACCCGGCGGTGGCACGGTCAGACCCGCACGCGCTCGGTCAGCTCGGCGAAGATCGCCGGGCCGATGCCGCTGACGTCGTCCAGCCGCTCGACGCTGGTGAACGGCCCGTGCGCGGTGCGGTGGTCGACGATCCGCTGGGCGAGCACGGGGCCGATCCCCGGCAAGGCGTCCAGCTCCGCGACGGTCGCCGAGTTCAGGTCCAGCGGGGCACCGCCCACCACCGCGCCACCCGTCGGCCCGGCTGCGGCCACCGCCCCGGGCACACCGACGGCGATCTGCTGGCCGTCGGTGACCAGGGCCGCTGCGTTGACCGACGCCGCGTCGGCCTCGGGCAGCAGCCCGCCGGCCGCGGCCAGCGCATCGGCCACCCGCGCCCCCGCCGGCAGGGTGACCAGGCCGGGGGCACCGACCAGGCCGACCACGGAGACCACGACCGTGCCGGTCGGCGCCGCGGGCGCGGGGGCGGCCGACGGCGGCGGCACCGAGGGCTCGGTGGTCACCTCGGCACCACGGGACGCGGCGGCCGGCACCTGGTCGACGGCTGGGCGGTCGACCCATGTCCAGCCGACGACGACGACCGCCGCCAGCACCGCGACCGCCCACAGCGCCCACGCGCCCGGCCGGCCGGGGTCGACCCGGGCAGCACGCCCGGGAGCGCGGTGCCGGCCCAGCCCGGCGGGCAGGTGGGTGGGCTCGACGGGCTGGGTCGCCCGGTCGTCCTCGTCGTCCGGCCAGCCACCGCCGTCGTCGGGTGCACCCGGCTCGTCCGCATCGGGGACCCAGCCCCGGTGCTGCCCCTCGGCCAGCAGGGCGCGCAGCCGGGCCCGGATGACGTCGGAGTCGTCGCTGCGACGGGCAGGAGGGCGCACGGCAGGGACGCTAGGGACCCGCTCAGCGCCCGACCGGGGCCGCGGGCAGGTTGTGGACGACGGTCACCGTTGTGGACGACGGCCCCCGCGCAGGGCCGGGCGCGCCGGAGGGTGACCGGGTGTGCGAGCTCCCGCCCTCAGTCCCCCACGTGCTCCGCCGGGTCCGCTGGTGGCGGGTCCTCCGGCCGCTGTCCTGCCTCGGTCGCCGATCGCGGCGTCGGGTCGACGACCACCCCGACCGCTCCCGGCCCGACGTGCGCCCCGACCGCGGCCCCCAGTTCGCTGACGTACAGCTCGGTGAGCGAGGGCAGCCGGGCGGCGAGCTGGTCGGCCAGCCGCTGGGCGCGCTCTGGCGCGGCGAGGTGGTGCACCGCCGCGGCCACCGGCACGTCACCGGCCACGTCGGCCGCGCGCTGGACCAGCCGGGCGAGGGCCCGGCCCGAGGTGCGGACCTTCTCCAGGGCGACCACCTGGCCGTCGGTCACGTGCAGCACCGGCTTCACCGCCAGGGCACTGCCCAGCAGCGCGGCCGCGGCACCGATCCGCCCGCCCCGGCGAAGGTGCTCCAGGGTGTCGACGACGAAGAAGGTGCGGGTCGCCGCCGCGGTCTGCCGCGCCGCGTCGGCCACCTCGGCGGCCGAGGCCCCGTCGGCCGCGGCCCGGGCAGCGGCCAGCACGGCGAACCCGGTGCCCATCGCGGCCGACCGGGAGTCCAGCACGGTCACCAGGTGCTCACCCACCTGGGTCGCGGCCACCCGGGCGGCGTCCCAGGTGCCCGACAGCTCGCCGGACAGGTGCACCGACACCAGCCGGTCGGCACCACCGTCCAGCAGCCGCCGGTAGACGGCGACGAAGTCCCCCGGCGTCGGGCGCGACGTGCTGACGTGTCCACCCCGGACGGCGAGCGACCGGGCGACCTCGGCGGAGGTGACGTCGCTGCCCTCCCGACCGGACCGCCCGGCGAGCACCACGTACAGCGGCACCACCTCGATGCCGTAGCGCTCGACGACGTCGGCCGGCAGGTAGGCCGTCGAGTCGGTGACCACGGCGACGGACATGGCGCGAGGCTAGCCGCGGGGGGCGCGGCGCCGCGGGGGTGGCTGGTCAGCCGGCGTCGGCGTCGGTCGCCGGCGCGCCCTCCTCGGGGCTGGCGCCCGCCTGCGGGGCATCCGGCGCATCGGTGGCCGAGGGCTCGGGGAACGCGCCGCGGTCACCCGGTGACCGCATGCCGCCCTCCACGCGCTCCGGCGCCAGCGCCGACAGGTTGTGCCGCATCAGCCGCCACCCCGACGCCTGGAAGGACAGCTCGCTCCAGTGGCAGTTGCCCAGCGGCCCGAAGACCCGCTTGTGCGCCGCCCCCAGGCCCAGCAGTGCCTCGATCAACCGGCCGGCGGTCCCGCCGTGGGTCACCAGCACGGCCGTGGCCGCCGGCGGCAGGTCGGCCACGGCCGCCAGGGCCCGGGCGGCGACGTCGGCCTGGGCCTCACCGCCGCGCTCGGGCACCGGTCGGCCGGCCATCCAGTCGGCGTACTGACCCGGGTGCTGATCGGCCACCTCATGACGGGTCAGGCCCTCCCAGCTGCCCAGCCCGTGCTCGCGCAGCCGCTCGTCGACGCGCAGCGGCACGCCCAGCAGCGGGGCGAGAGCACCGGCCGTGTCGACCGCGCGCTGCAGGTCACTGGAGACCAGCAGCGTCTCCTGGCCCGCCAGCAGGGCGGCGAGGTGCGGTGCGGTGCGCGCGGCCTGGGACCGCCCCTCGGCGTCCAGCGGCGGGTCGAGCTGCCCCTGGAAGCGCCCGGCGGCGTTCCACTCGGTACGGCCGTGCCGCCACACGAGCAGTCGGGGCACCGCGGGGGCGTCGGCGCCCTGCGTCACCGGCCGGACTCGCCCGCGACGTCCTCACCGCTGGCGCCCTCGTCGCCTGCGGCAGCCTCGTCGTCGCCTGCGGCAGCCTCGTCGTCGACGGTGGCAGCCTCGTCGTCGACGGCAGCCTCCTCGGCGGGCGTCGGGGCGGCGGGGGCCGCACCGTCGGTGAACGGGATCACCGGGCAGTCCTTCCAGAGCCGCTCGAGGGCGTAGTAGGCGCGCTCCTCGGCGTGCTGGACGTGCACGACGACGTCGACGAAGTCGAGCAGCACCCACCGTCCCTCGGCCACGCCCTCGCGGCGGACCGGCTTCACGCCGTGCTCGCGCAGGCGCTCCTCCACCCCGTCGACGATCGACTGGACCTGACGTTCGTTGGGTGCCGAGGTCAGCACGAACGCGTCGGTGATCGCCAGGCGGTCACTGACGTCGACGATCGAGACGTCGGTGGCGAGCTTGTCGGCGGCGGCCTGCGCTGCGATCAGCGCGGTCTCGCGTGCCTCGTCCGAGGCGGTCATCGGGGGATCTCCTGCAGGTCGGGGGACGGGTCGTCCCCGGGGATGGGGGTGTCGCTCAGGTCGGGGCGGGGTCTGGCGGTCGGCCGGTGGTCCGGCGGCGCGGTCGGCCGGTGGTCCGGAGCTGCCGTCCCGCAGTGGTCGAGGGCCACGGTCTCGCGTCGGTCCACAGCTGCGGTCTCGCCGTCGTCCGGGGCCTCGAGCCGCTCGGCCGGGAAGCCACCGCCCCGCGGGCCGGTGCCGGCCAGCGGCTCGTCGGACCCCGCCGTGCCGGGGTGGTACAGGCCGCGCTTCTCGATGTACTGCACCACACCGTCGGGCACCAGGTACCAGACGGGCCGCCCCCGGCGCACCCGGTCGCGGCAGTCGGTGGAGCTGATCGCCAGCGCCGGGACCTCGACCAGGCTGACCGCACCTCGCGGGAGGTCGGCGTCGGCCAGCTGGTACCCGGGCCGGGTGACGCCCACGAAGTGGGCCAGCTGGAAGAGCTTGTCCGTGTCCCGCCAGCCGACGATCTGGGCGAGCGCGTCGGCGCCGGTGATGAAGAAGAGCTCGGCGTCGGGGTGCAGGCGGTGCAGGTCGGTGAGTGTGTCGATGGTGTACGTCGGCCCGCCCCGGTCGACGTCGACCCGGCTGACCGAGAACCTCGGGTTGGAGGCGGTCGCGATGACGGTCATCAGGTAGCGGTCCTCCGCGGGGCTCACCCCCCGGTCGGACTTCTGCCACGGCTGGCCGGTGGGCACGAACACGACCTCGTCGAGCCCGAACAGCCCGGCCACCTCGCTCGCGGCCACCAGGTGCCCGTGGTGGATGGGGTCGAACGTCCCGCCCATCACCCCGAGTCGACGTCCTGCCACCGACCGAGCCTAGCCCGGCCCGGCCGGAGCCGGTCGTCCGACCACCGGCTCCATCGGCGGGCAGGAGGGGCACGACGGCCGGGTGGTCCTCGCGCCCACTGCTCGGCGACCGGCTCCCCCGTGGCGCCGGTCGCGGGCGTGGGGCCGGCCGGTGGCCCGGAGGTCCACCGCCGCGGCCCCGTCGTCCGCCCCGCCGTCGTGCCTTACCGGACGATGCCGTCCCGTTGCCGACTCCGCAGGGAGGTGCGCCCGTGGGAACGATTCCGTCGGCGTGTCGTCATGTTCCGGCCGACTCCGGACCTGCTCCGGGCCGGCTCAGAGGGTGGTGACGAAGTCGGCCAGCTGGGCGGCGGTGCGGACCTCCACCATCGGGATGACGTCGGCGTACCGGTCGGCGGCCGAGTCGCCGCTCCCCCAGAGCCGGCGCGGTTCCGGGTTGAGCCAGTGGGCCGACCGCGACCGCCGGACCAGGTCCGCCAGCGTCGGCAGACCCGGGTGCCGGTAGTTCGTGCGACCGTCGCCGAGCACCAGCAACGACGTCTTCGGCCCGACCGCGGCCGGCCACCTCTCGGCGAAGACCTCCAGCGCGTTGCCGTAGTCGCTGTGCCCGTCGAAGCTGACCAGGTCGGCCTCCCGGCCGATCCGGGCGATCGCGTCGACGACGTCGGCGCCGGGGGTGAAGAACCGGGTGACCTCGTCGGTCGAGTCGACGAAGGCGAACGCCCGCACGCCGCTGAAGTGCTCGCGCAGCGCCTGGGTCAGCATCAGGGTGAAGTGGCTGAAGCCGGCCACCGAGCCGCTGACGTCGCAGAGCACCACCAGCTCGGGCTTGTGCACCGCCCGCGGCCGGTGGTGGGTCACCAGGGGCATCCCGCCGGTGGCCAGCGAGGCGCGCACCGTGCGGCGGAAGTCCAGCCGCCCGGCCCGGCCCAGCCGCCGGCGGGCCGCCAGCCGCACGGCCAGCCGCCGGGCCAGCGGCGCGACGGTGCGGCGCAGCTCGGCCAGGTCGGCCTGCTGGGCGCGGAGGAAGTCGACCTGGTCGGCCATCGGGCGGACGGCGTTGCGGGCGACCTTGTCCCGCCCCTTCTCCGCGGCGGTGCGCCGCCGCACCTCGGCCTCCACCGCCGTCCGGAACGCCGCGATCCGCTCCTTCGCCGTCGACCGGGCCACCTGCTCGGCCAGTCCCCCGCGCTCGGCGCCGGCGAGCATCCCGGCCAGCAGCTGCGCCACGAGGGTGTCCGGCGAGAGCGCGCGCAGCACCCGGTAGCTGAAGAACGACTGCCCGGACGGGCTCGGCGCCCCGGCGCCGAGCTGGTCGACGGCCAGCCGGGCGAACCGGCGCAGCGCCTCCTCGTCGCCCTCCAGCAGCAGCCGCAGCAGCTCGGCGCGCAGCGCCTCGGCCAGCGCACCGGGGTCGCCCACCGGCAGCGGGCCCTCGGCGCCCGTCCCGTCGTCGTCCTCGTCGTCCTGGGTCGCGTCCTCCTCGGCCGCGGTCACCGGCCGGTCGGTGAGCGGCCACCACAGGTCGAACAGGACGTCGAACACCTCGCGCTGGGCGGCCCGGCGGAGCAGCACCGCGGCCAGGCCGTGCCGCAGCTGCTCCCGGTCGAGCAGGTCGACCACGGTGAGCACCTGGGCGGCGTCCACGGCCTGGCTGATCCCGACCGGCACGCCGGCCTCCCGCACCGCGCGGACGAAGCCGTCCAGGTGCCCGACGAGCCCACCCGGCTCGACGGCGGCGGCTCCCGGCGACATCAGTTCAGCCGGAGCTCGGCGGCGGCCCGCGCCTGGTCGCTGGCGTGCTTGAGCACCACGCCCAGCGTCGAGCGCATCGCCGACTCGTCCAGGGTGTCCAGGCCGAGGGCCAGCAGCGTCTGCGCCCAGTCGAGGGTCTCGGAGATCGACGGCGACTTCTTCAGCTCCAGCGCCCGCAGCGCGCGCACCGTGCGCACCAGCTGGTCGGCCAGGCCCGGCGCGAGGTCGGGCACCCGGGACAGCACGATCTCCCGCTCCCGCTCGGCGCTCGGGTAGTCCAGCGCCAGGTACAGGCAGCGACGCTTGAGCGCCTCGGAGAGCTCGCGGGTGGCGTTGGAGGTGAGCACCACCAGCGGTCGACGGGCGGCGGTGATCGTGCCCAGCTCGGGGATGGTGACCTGGAAGTCGCTGAGCACCTCCAGCAGCAGGCCCTCCACCTCGACGTCGGCCTTGTCGGTCTCGTCGATGAGCAGCACGGTCGGCTCGGTCCGCCGGATCGCGGTCAGCAGCGGGCGGGCGAGCAGGAACTCCTCACCGAAGACGTCGTCGTGCACGGTGTCCCAGTCGGCCCCGCCGGTGCCGGCCGCGGAGATCCGCAGCAGCTGCTTCTTGTAGTTCCACTCGTACAGCGCCCGCGCCTCGTCCAGGCCCTCGTAGCACTGCAGCCGGATGAGCTCCGAGCTCGTCGCGGCGGCCATCGCCTTGGCCAGCTCGGTCTTGCCCACCCCGGCCGGCCCCTCGACCAGCAGCGGCTTGCCCAGCCGGTCGGCCAGGAAGACGGTCGTCGCGATCTGCGCGTCGGGCAGGTACCCCGCGGCCGACAGCCGCGTCGTCACGTCCGCCACGTCGGCGAACTGGGCGGCGTGCGTGGGCGTGCGGGACATGCGGCTCCTCGTTGAGCTGGGGCGTGCCGGGATCAGCGGGTGTGGCCGCTGCCGGTGACGACGTAGGTGGTGGAGGTGAGCTCCGGCAGCCCGAGCGGGCCACGGGCGTGCAGCTTCTGGGTGGAGATGCCGATCTCGGCGCCGAACCCGAACTCGCCGCCGTCGGTGAACCGGGTGGAGGCGTTGACCAGCACCGCGGCGGCGTCGACGCCGGCGGTGAACTCGGCGATCGCCCGGGCGGAGTCGGCGACGATCGCCTCGCTGTGCCCGCTCCCCCACCGGCTGATGTGGTCCAGCGCGCCCGGGAGGTCGTCGACCACCCGGACGGCCATGTCCATCGACAGGTACTCGGTCGCCCAGTCCTCGTCGGTGGCCGGGACGACGCCCTCGTGCGCCCGGGCAGCGGTCTCGTCGCCGTGCAGGGTGACCCCGGCGTCGGCCAGCGCGGTCAGCAGCCGGGGCAGGAAGGCGACGTCCCGGTGCACCAGCAGGGTCTCCGCGGAGTTGCACACGCTGACCCGGGACGTCTTGGCGTTCAGCACGATCGCCTCGGCCATCGCCGGGTCGGCGGAGGCGTCCACGTAGACGTGGCAGTTGCCGACGCCGGTCTCGATCACCGGCACGGTGGACTCGCGGACCACCCGGGAGATCAGCGACGCCCCGCCGCGCGGGATGACCACGTCGACCAGGCCGCGGGCGTTCAGCAGCTCGCCGACCGACGCCCGGTCGGCGGGCAGCAGCGCGATCGACCCGGCCGGCAGCCCGGCCTTCTCGGCGGCCTCGGTGAGGACGGCGACCAGCGCGGTGTTGGTGCGGTGCGCCGAGCCCGACCCGCGCAGCAACGCCGCGTTGCCGCTCTTCAGGCACAGTCCGGCGGCGTCCACGGTCACGTTGGGCCGGGCCTCGTAGACGATCCCCACCACCCCGAGCGGCACCCGCACCTGCCGCAGCTGCAGCCCGTTGGCCAGCGTCGACCCGCGGACGACGTCGCCGACCGGGTCGGGCAGCGAGACCAGGTGCCGCAGCGCGTCGGCCACCGCGGCCAGCCGGGTGCGGTCCAGCCGCAGCCGGTCCAGCACCGAGGCCGGCGTGCCGTCCGCCGCGGCGGCCTCGACGTCGGCGGCGTTGGCCGCGAGCACCTCGTCGGCCCGCTCCAGGACCGCCTCGGCCATCGCCGTCAGCGCGGCGTCCTTGGTCTCGGTGGGCAGGGTGCGCAGCACGCGGGCGGCCTCGCGGGCACGGGCCGCGGCGGCCCCGATCAGCGGGAAGTCGGCGTCGGACACGCCTGGAGGTTACGCCCGGCCCCCGTGCCGGGTCCCGCCGCGAGCCTGCGAGTGGTGGGGGGCACGGGGGTCCTTCGAGGGGTCCTTCGTCAGGTGCGCAGCGCGCGGAGCACCCGCTTGCGGGCGTCGCCGGTCAGCCGGTCGACGAAGAGCTTCCCGTCGAGGTGGTCGACCTCGTGCTGCAGGCAGCGGGCCAGCAGCCCGCTGCCCTCGATCCGCAGCGGTTCGCCGTGGACGTCGAACCCCTCGGCGACGCAGTGCATCGCCCGCACGGTGGGGGCGTAGAGGCCCGGGATCGACAGGCAGCCCTCGTCGTCGTCCTGGGTCTCCTCGGAGCGCTCGGTGATCACCGGGTTCACCAGGTGGCCGATGACGCCGTCGACGTTGTAGGAGAAGACCCGCAGGCCGACCCCGATCTGGGTCGCCGCCACCCCGGCCCGACCGGGGTGGTCGACGGTCTCCTCCAGGTCGCGGACGAGCGCGGCGAGGTCCTTGTCGAAGGCACGGATCGGGTCGGCCGGGGTGCGCAGCACCGGGTCGCCGATCTCGCGGATGGCACGGATCGTCACGGGGGCAGTCTCTCAGCCGCGGGTGGTGCGCCCGACGAGCACCATCTCATCGCGGTGCACGACCTCGCGGCGGTACTCGGGGTCCAGGTCACCGGTCTTGCGGCCGAGCAGGGCGGGCAGCTCGCGGGCGTCGTAGGCGACCAGGCCGCGGGCGACCACCTCGCCGTCCGGGCCGACCAGCTCCACCGGGTCGTCGGCGAGGAACTCGCCGGTCACCCCGGTGACACCCGCGGCCAGCAAGGAGGCGTGCCGCTCGCGGACCGCCCGCACCGCCCCCTCGTCCAGCAGCACCCGGCCGCGCGGGCGGCTGGCGTAGCGGAGCCAGAACTGCCGGGCCGAGGGACGGCGCCCCGTCGGGGCGAACAGGGTGCCCACCCGCTCACCGGCCAGCGCGTCCGCCGCCTGTGGCGTGGAGGTCACCACGACGGGCACCCCCGCCGCCGAGGCGATGAACGCGGCCTCCACCTTGGTGGCCATCCCGCCGGTGCCGACGCCGTTGCGGCTGGCCGAGCCGAGCGTGACCGCCGCGAGGTCGGCGGGGCCGCGCACGGTGTCGACCAGCGCGGCCGGCCCGGTGCGCGGGTCGCCGTCGTAGACGCCGTCCACGTCCGAGAGCAGCAGCAGGGCGTCCGCCAGGGCGACGTGGGCGACCAGCGCCGCCAGCCGGTCGTTGTCGCCGAACCGGATCTCCTCGGTGGCGACCGTGTCGTTCTCGTTGACGATCGGCAGCACGCCGAGGGACAGCAGTCGCTCGATCGTCTGCTGCGCGTTGCGGTAGTGGCCGCGCCGGGTCAGGTCGTCGGCGGTGAGCAGCACCTGTCCGACGGTCACGTCGTGGGCGGCGAAGGCGTCGGCGTAGGTCTGCACCAGCCGCAGCTGCCCGACGCTCGCCGCCGCCTGCGCGGTGGCCAGGTCGCGCGGCCGGCCACCCAGCCCGAGCGGCGCCAGCCCCGCGGCGATCGCGCCGGAGGAGACGAGCACGACCTGCCGGCCGGCCGCCCGCAGCGCGCCGAGGACGTCGACCAGCGCCCGAAGGCGGGTCTCGTCCAGCCCGCCGGGCAGGGTGGTCAGCGACGAGGAGCCGACCTTGACCACCACCCGCTGCGCGGCGGCGATCTCCGCGCGGGCGGTCACCGGTCGGTGTCGTCGAGGAGGTCGGCGTCGATCCAGCCGTCCCCCTCGGTGACCTCGTACGGCAGCCGGCGGGCCTTCTTGGCCCGGAGGCGGTCCTCGGCCGACAGCCGGGTGTTGTCCTCGAGCCGGGTGTCGGTGCCGCGGCCACCCAGGCCCGCGGTCTCCTCGATGGTGAGCGTGCCGGCCGGGAGGGTGGGCTCCCAGTCGAAGGTGACGTCGCCGATGGTGATCGCGTCGCCGGGGACGGCGCCGGCCTTGGCCAGCTCCTCCTCCACGCCCAGCCGGTTGAGCCGGTCGGCCAGGTAGCCGACGGCCTCGTCGTTGCCGAAGTCGGTCTGCCGGACCCAGCGCTCCGGGCGCACCCCGAGCACGACCCACCCGTCGGTGCGGGGGTCGGGCTCGACGGTGAAGCCGCCGTCGTCGACGGCGCGCGGCACGATCGTGATCGGGGCCGGCGGGAGTTCGGGCAGCGAGGCGCGGTGCTCCCGGACGGCGGCGGCGAGCGCGTAGCCCAGCTCGGTCACCCCTTCCCCGGTGGCCGCGCTGATCGGGAACACCTGCAGGCCGCGCTGCTCCAGCGAGGCGCGCACCAGGTCGACCAGCTCGCGACCGTCCGGGACGTCGATCTTGTTCAGCACGGCGATCCGCAGCCGGCCGACCAGGTCGAGCTCGTCGCCGCCGTACTCGCGCAGCTCGTGCTCGAGGGCCTCGATGTCGGTCTCCGGGTCGCGTCCGGGCTCCATGGTCGCCATGTCGACCACGTGCACCAGCACGGCGCAGCGCTCGACGTGCCGCAGGAACTCCAGGCCCAGGCCCTTGCCGACGGACGCGCCGGGGATCAACCCGGGGACGTCGGCCATCGTGTAGGTCGTGTCGCCGGAGCGGATGACGCCCAGCTGCGGCACGAGCGTGGTGAAGGGGTAGTCGGCGATCTTGGGGCGGGCGGCCGACATCGAGGCGACGAGGGAGGACTTGCCGGCCGAGGGGTACCCGACCAGACCGACGTCGGCGATGCTCTTCAGCTCGAGGACGGCGTCCACGGCCTCCCCCGGCTCGCCCAGCAGCGCGAAACCGGGGGCCTTGCGGCGGGCGTTGGCCAGCGCGGCGTTGCCCAGCCCGCCCTTGCCGCCGCGGGCCAGCACCACCCGCGCACCGGCCCCGACCAGGTCGGCGACGACCTGGCCGCCGACGCTCACGACGGTGCCGGAGGGGACGCCCAGGACGAGGTCGGCCCCGCGCCCGCCGTTGCGGTAGTCGCCCGCCGCCTGCTTGCCGTTGCCGGCCTTCTGGTGCGGGCGGTGGTGGAAGTCCAGCAGGGTGTGCACGCTCGGGTCGACCTGGAGGACGACGTCGCCGCCGTCACCCCCGTCGCCCCCGTCGGGGCCGCCCAGCGGCTTGAACTTCTCGCGGTGCACGGAGCTGACCCCGTTGGCACCCTTTCCTGCCGAGACGTGGACCGTCACGCGGTCGACGAAAGCGGCCATGATCGCCGCCTCTCTGCGTTACGGCCGAACTGTCCGGAATGGGGAACGGGTGGCGGCGCCGGAGTACCGGCGCCGCCACCCGTGTCGTGCGTCGTGCGACCGGCCTGTGTTCCGGGGAACGGGCCGGGGACTGCTCAGACCGAGACGGTCTCGCGGGCGGCCACCGGCGCGCCGACGGCGGTGATGGCGACCTCGCGGCGGCCGCGGCGGAACCCGAAGGTCACCGCGCCGGGGACGAGCGCGAACAGGGTGTCGTCCTTGCCGCGGCCGACGCCGAGACCCGGGTGGAAGTGCGTGCCGCGCTGGCGGACGATGATCTCACCGGCCTTGACGACCTGACCACCGAAGCGCTTGACGCCCAGGCGCTGGGCGTTGGAGTCGCGACCGTTGCGGGACGACGATGCGCCCTTCTTGTGTGCCATGTCGTCAGCCCTTCGTGATGTCGCGGACCACGACGCTGGTCAGGGGCTGACGGTGCCCCTGGCGCTTGTGGTAGCCCGTCTTGTTCTTGAACTTGTGGATGTGGATCTTCGGGCCCTTGCCGTGCTCGACGATCTCGCCGGTCACGGTGACGCCGGCGAGCGTCTGGGCGTCGGCGGTGACGGTGTCGCCGTCGACCAGCAGGATGGCCGGGAGGGTGACGGTGTCACCGGCCTCTCCGCTGAGGCGGTTGACGGTGAACGTGTCACCGACACCCACCTTGTGCTGCGCTCCACCGGCCTTGACGACTGCGTACACCACTGACTCCTCGATCGGTTCCATGTGTCCAGCACTGTGTCCTGCGCGCACGACCGCCACGAGGGCCGAGTGCTGGACGTGCTGCTCGCGCCTCCCAGGCGGCACCGAGGTGCGCGGCCCGTGGTGGAGCAACCCGTCCAGCGTACCCGAGGCGTTGTGCCCGGGTCGAACCGCGTGGGTGCGGCTCGACCCGGCCCCGGGCAGGGACGGTGCCCTGCCCGGGGTCCTCGGTCAGGCGGGCGGGCCTGCGGGCCGCGAGGCGGCCCTGCGGCGCCGCGGCCGGACCGCCGGGACCTCCGGGTCGGCCACGGGCTCGGCGACCGGCTGGGGCGGCACGACGACGGCCGGCTCCGACCGCTCCTCCGCTGCCTCCGGGGCATCCGGGCTGGCCGGCGGCGCCGCCACCGCGGCGGCCAGGACGGTGTCCGGGGTCGACGCCTCGGCAGGCGTCGGCTCCTCGGCGACCACCTGCACCGCGGTCTCGCCCGTGGGGAGGGTCTCCTCCCCGGTGAGCGCGTCGGCGTCCGGCAGTCCACTGTCGGGCGCGTCGGCGACCGGGGCGTCCTCGGCCCCGCGGGCCCCGGCTGCCTGCCCACGGCCTCGACGGCCCCGGCTGCGGCGGCCACGACCCTCACCGGCCGGCTCGTCCGTCGACTCGGTGACCTGCTCCGCGGCGACCTGCTCCCCCGTGGCCTGTCCGCCGGCGACGGGCTCGTCGAAGGACGCCCCGCCCTGCAGCGCCATGGCGTCGGCGACGTCCCAGCCCGCGGCCGGGTCCTCGCGACGCGAGGTCGCGGTGCCCCCGTCCGCCGGCTCCGGGGCCGCCTCGTCCTGGTCGGCCTGGGCGGCCGGCGAGCCGGCGTCCACGGGACCGCGCTCGGCGGCGTTGCCGCTCCGCGATCCGCGGTCGCGGCCACCCCGGCTGCGACGACTGCGACCGCCGCCGGTCTCGGCGGCGTCGGCGCCCGGCGCGTCGGCGGCGTCGCCCTCGGGGCGCGCGTCCTCGGTCACGGGTGCGGTCTCCGCGGCGTCGGGGGTCGCGACAGCGGCGTCCTTCGCCCGGTCGTCCCGGCCCTTGTCCCGGCCCGGGCCGGAGGCACCACCACTGCCAGAGCCACTGCCCGAACCCGACCCGCTCCCCGAGTCGCCCCGGTTCCGGCCGCCGCCACCGTTGCCGCCGCCGTTCCCGCCGCCGCCGTTGCCGTTGCCGCTGGACCGCTTCTTCTCGTCCACCGGGTCGACGTGCACCAGGACACCCCGGCCACGGCAGTGCTCGCACGGCTCGGAGAAGACCTCCAGCAGCCCCTGGCCGACCCGCTTGCGGGTCATCTGCACCAGGCCCAGCGAGGTGACCTCGGCGACCTGGTGCTTGGTGCGGTCGCGGCCGAGGCACTCGGTGAGCCGCCGCAGCACGAGGTCGCGGTTGCTCTCCAGGACCATGTCGATGAAGTCGATGACGATGATCCCGCCGATGTCGCGCAGCCGGAGCTGGCGGACGATCTCCTCGGCGGCCTCGATGTTGTTCCGCGTCACGGTCTGCTCGAGGTTGCCGCCCGAGCCGACGAACTTGCCGGTGTTGACGTCGACGACCGTCATCGCCTCGGTGCGGTCGATGACCAGCGAGCCGCCCGAAGGCAGCCACACCTTGCGGTCGAGGGCCTTCATCAGCTGCTCGTCGATCCGCAGGTCACGGAAGACGTCGCCGGTGCCGGTGTAGCGCTGCAGCCGCTCGGAGAGCTCCGGGGACACGTGCGCGACGTAGGCCTCGACGGTGTCCCAGGCGTCGTCACCCTGGACGACCAGCCGCTTGAAGTCCTCGTTGAAGACGTCGCGGATGACCCGGATCGCCAGGTCGGGCTCGCCGTAGAGCAACGTCGGCGCGCTGGACGTCGAGGACGCCTTGGTCTGGATGACCTCCCACTGCGCCTGCAGCCGGGCCACGTCCCGGGTGAGCTCCTCCTCCGAGGCGCCCTCCGCGGCCGTGCGGATGATGACGCCGGCGTCCTCGGGGACGATCTTCTTCAGGATGTCCTTCAGCCGCTGGCGCTCCTTGTCCGGCAGCTTGCGGCTGATGCCGGTCATCGAGCCACCGGGCACGTAGACCAGGAAGCGGCCGGGCAGGTTGACCTGCTGGGTCAGCCGGGCACCCTTGTGGCCGATCGGGTCCTTGGTCACCTGGACCAGGACCTTGTCGCCGGACTTCATCGCGGTCTCGATCGACCGCGACTTGCCGGACAGGCCGGCGGCGTCCCAGTTGACCTCACCGGCGTACAGGACGGCGTTGCGGCCCTTGCCGATGTCGACGAACGCGGCCTCCATGCTGGGCAGCACGTTCTGCACGCGGCCCAGGTACACGTTGCCCGCGAACGAGGTGGCCTGCGCCTGGGTGACGTAGTGCTCGACCAGGACGTCGTCCTCGAGGACGGCGATCTGGGTGCGCTCCCCCTGCTGGCGGATGACCATCGCCCGGTCCACGGCCTCACGCCGGGCCAGGAACTCCGACTCGCTCAGGATCGGCGCGCGCCGGCGGCCACCGTCGCGGCCCTCGCGACGCCGCTGCCGCTTGGCCTCGAGCCGGGTGGAGCCGGCCACCCCACGGACGTCGTCGTCGCTGGAGGTGCGGCCGTTGCGCCCGGCCCGCTCCGGCCGGTCGTCGGCGTCCTCGGTGCTGTCCTCGCTGCTGCCGTTCTCGCCGCTGCTGCCGCGACGACGGCGCCGGCGGCGACGGCGGGTGCTCGACCCTGAGCCGCCCTCGGCCGAGTCGTCGTCCTCGCTGTCGTCGTCCTGGCCCTCGGGCTCGGTGCTGTCCTCGGACTCCTCGGCCGCGGCCGGGGTGTCGGTGTCCTCGTCGTCGCGGTCGCCGTCGCTGCCGTCCTCGCCGGTGCGTCCACGGCCACGGCCCCGACGGCCCCGGCGCCGGCGGCGGCTGCCCGAGGAGCCGCCGTCGTCGCCGTCGCGGTCGTCGGCGTCCTCGGTGTCCCGCTCGTCGGTGTCCCGCTCGTCGGTCTCGGTGGTCTCGGTGTCCTCGGCCTCGACCGGCTCGCTCTCCGCGAGGGCACGGCGGCGACTGCGGGACCGCCGCGGCGGTGCCTGCTCGGCGTCACGCTCGTCGGCGGCCGGCCGGTCGTCGGTCCGGCCGGAGTCGGCGTCGGTCGACTCCGCCGGCGACTCGGCCTGCGGACGGCGGCTGCGGCGGCGCGGTGCGGCGACCTCGGGCTCGGGGGCCACGAAGCTGACGAAGGCGGGAGCCACCGGCGAGAGCTGCGGGGCCGGCGGCTCGACCGAGTCGGGGTCTGCCGTCACGGCCGGCCGGGTGGCCCGGCGGCGGGGCCGGGCGGTGACGGTGGTGGGCTCCGGCGAGCTGAACTGGGCGCCGAACCTGGGGAGCTCGTGCTCGGGCTGGGGGGTGATGGCCTCGGCCATCGGCACCTCGACCGGCTCCTCAGGGAGGTCCTCGGCGTCCGGCTCCGCCGACCCGTCACCGGTGTCCGGCTCCGGGGCCGGGCCACCGAGCAGATCGGCGGGCGCTGATCCCTCCGCGGTGCTGGTGTCGGTGCTGTTCTCGTTGTCGTCGTGGTCGGCCACGAAGGGCTCGCCTCCTGTGCGTCCCCGGGCGCCGATCGTCTCCGACTGGCGGCCGCGCAGGAACGTGGGTCGGGCGGATCGGGCGGCCGCTGGGAGCGGCGGTTCTGCCCGGCCCGCGAAGTCTGGGTCCGCGCTCCGGCCGGTGCGGCTGGTGCCCGGTGGTGCAGCGTGCTGAACACGGGTGGTGCGGTGGTTCGAAGGCTCAGGTGGTGCCGAGTTCGGGTGGTGCAGCGCCACGGCTGGCAGACGTGTCGCAGGCGACGCCCGGCGCATCCGGGTCCACCGGGTCAGACCTGAGCCGGCTCCCCCTGGCAGCGGGAACTGGCCACGCGGTCGGGCCCCAGCGGATCGGCGACGTCACCGCTGTCGTCGAGCCGGCCCTGCGCCTCACGCACGGCCCGGGCGGGCAACGGCGGGTGCAGGTCGGCGACGGCAGCCAGAGCGGCCATCACGTCATCCGGTCGAACGGTCGGCGTGAGCTGCCGTACGACCACGAGCAGTATGGCACAACCTGCCTCAACGGTGACCGCAGCGGAGACGACGGCGGCCCGCGCGTCGACGTCCTTGGTGCCGTTCTTGGTCCGCTTCGAGACCAGCACGACCTCCTCGGCGAGGAAGGCCTGCACCGCGCTCGACAGCTCGTCGGCGGCCACGCCGGGGAGGTCGATCCGCCACCGGGTGGCGTCCAGCCGGTCGGCCAGCGAGCCGCTGCCCTCGACGGCCTCGACGCACTCGAGGACGTCGATGCCCGGCGGCAGCGAGGCGTCCAGCGCGGCCCGCACCTGCTCCGGGTCGCGCCGGGCGGACAGCCCGATCTCGAAGTACTCCGCCTCCGACGCCGCGCCGGTCGGCGCTGCGCCCATGTAGGAGATCTTCGGGTGCGGGCTGAAGCCGGCGGAGAACGCCATCGGCACCTGGGCGCGGCGCAGCGCCCGCTCCAGGGCCCGGGCGAGGTCGCGGTGGGAGGCGAAGCGCAGCGGGCCGCGCTTGGTGTAGCGCAGCCGCAGCTTCTGCACGGTGGGCGGCGGCGGTGGGCCGTCGGGGGTGCGGGCCACTACCGGACCACGGTCAGCGGCAGCAGGCTGCGCCCGGTGGGCCCGATCTGGATGTCGGTACCCATGGTCGGGCAGACACCGCAGTCGTAGCAGCCGGTCCAGCGGCAGTCGCCGACCTCGTCCTCGCTGATCGCGTCCTGCCAGTCGTCCCAGAGCCACTCCTTGTCCAGCCCGGAGTCCAGGTGGTCCCAGGGCAGCACCTCGTGCTCGGTGCGCTCCCGGGTGGTGAACCAGTCGAGGTCGAGCCCGAACGCGGCGAGCTCCTCGGCGGCGGCCGTCTGCCACCGGTCGTAGGAGAAGTGCTCGCTCCAGCCGTCGAAGTGCCCACCGTCGCGCCAGACCCGCTCGATGACCCGGCCGACCCGGCGGTCGCCGCGGGACAGCAGGCCCTCGATCACCCCGGGCTTGCCGTCGTGGTAGCGCAGGCCGATCGAGCGGCCGATCCGGCGGTCGGCGTTGATCGCCTCGCGCAGCACCTTGAGCCGGTGGTCGATGGTCTCGGCGCTGGCCTGGGACGCCCACTGGAAGGGGGTGTGCGGCTTGGGCACGAAGCCACCGATGGAGACGGTGCAGCGGATGTCCTTGCTGCCGCTGGCCTCGCGGCCGGCGCGGATGACCTCGACCGCCAGCTCGGCGATCTCCAGCACGTCCTCATCGGTCTCGGTCGGCAGACCGCACATGAAGTAGAGCTTCACCTGGCGCCAGCCGTTGGCGTAGGCCGTGGTGACCGTGCGGACCAGGTCCTCCTTGGACACGGTCTTGTTGATCACCCGGCGGATCCGCTCGCTGCCGCCCTCGGGGGCGAAGGTCAGCCCGGAGCGGCGGCCGTTGCGGGACAGCTCGTTGGCCAGGGTCACGTTGAAGGCGTCGACCCGGGTGCTCGGCAGGCTCAGCCCGGTGTTGGTGCCCTCGTACCGGTCGGCGAGCTCCTTGGCCAGCTGGCCGATCTCCGAGTGGTCGGCGCTGCTCAGCGAGAGCAGGCCCACCTCCTCGTAGCCGGTGGCCTTGAGCCCGGCGTCGACCATCGAGCCGATCCCGGTGATCGTCCGCTCGCGGACCGGGCGGGTGATCATCCCGGCCTGGCAGAACCGGCAGCCCCGGGTGCAGCCGCGGAAGATCTCCACGCTCATCCGCTCGTGCACGCTCTCGGCCAGCGGGACCAGCGGCTGCTTCGGGTAGGGCCACTCGTCGAGGTCCATCACGGTGCGCTTGCCGACCCGGGCCGGGACGTCGTCCCGGGTGCGGAGCACCTCGGCGATCGTGCCGTCGGCGCCGTAGGTGACGGCGTAGAAGCGGGGGACGTAGACGCCGTCGACCCGGGCGAGCCGGGCCAGCAGCTCCACGCGGCCGCCGGGGCGGCCCTGTTCCTTCCAGGCGGCGACGACGTCGGTCATGTCGCCGA
Source organism: Modestobacter marinus (assembly GCF_011758655.1). Taxonomy (NCBI): domain Bacteria; kingdom Bacillati; phylum Actinomycetota; class Actinomycetes; order Geodermatophilales; family Geodermatophilaceae; genus Modestobacter; species Modestobacter marinus. The sequence goes on along the minus strand of NZ_JAAMPA010000003.1, from coordinate 256,255 downwards.
CGACCTGCTCGCCGTCGCCGAGCACCGCGCAGTCGACGAAGTCGCTGACCGGCTCGGGGTTGAAGGCGGCGTGCCCGCCGGCGACGACCACCGGGTGGCTCTCGTCGCGGTCGACCGCGTGCAGCGGGACGCCGGCGAGGTCGAGGGCCTCGAGCAGGTTGGTGTAGCCCAGCTCGGTGGCGAAGCTGACGCCGAGCAGGTCGAACTCCCGCACCGGGCGGTGGGCGTCGACGGTGAACTGGCCGACGCCGTGCTCGCGCATCAGCCCGGCCAGGTCGGGCCAGACGGCGTAGGTGCGCTCGGCCAGGGCGTCCGGGCGCTCGTTGAGCACCTCGTACAGGATCATGAGGCCCTGGTTGGGCAGCCCGACCTCGTACGCGTCGGGGTACATCAGCGCCCAGTGGACGGCGACGTCGTCCCACGGCTTCACCTGGGCGTTGAGCTCGCCACCGACGTACTGGATGGGCTTCTGCACCTGGGCGAGGAGCGGCTCGAGGCGGGGGTACAGAGAATCGACAGTCATGACCCGCCCAGGGTAGCCGCTGCCCCCGGGGGCCGAGGTCGTGACTTCGCCCCCCGGCCCCCTCGCCGGGGCCCGTCGCGAGCTCGCGAGCGAGGGGAGGCGAGGGGGGGCCTTCGTCAGAGAGCGGGGAAGAAGAGCGCGATCTCCCGGGCGGCCGACTCGGGCGAGTCGGAGCCGTGCACGATGTTGGCCTGCACCTCGAGGGCGAAGTCGCCGCGGATGGTGCCGGGAGCGGCCTTCACCGGGTCGGTGGCGCCGGCCAGCGCGCGGAACGCCTCGATGGCCCGCGGTCCCTCGACCACGAGGGCCAGCAGCGGCCCCCCGGTGATGAACTCGACCAGCGAGCCGAAGAACGGCCGCTCGCGGTGCTCGCCGTAGTGCTCCTCGGCGACCTCGGTGGTCAGGGTGCGCAGCTCGGCGGCGACCAGGCGCAGGCCCTTGGCCTCGAGGCGGGCGATGACCTGGCCGACCAGGCCGCGGGCCACGCCGTCGGGCTTGACCAGGACCAGCGAACGCTCAGCAGTGGGTGCAGACACGGCCGGGAGCGTACGGGACCCCATCAGTCAACTTCGGTTGACAGGTGGGACCCGTCAACCTATGTTGACGACATGGCCTCCCCCACCGACGTCACCACCGCCGCCGCGGCCGACGACCCGGACACCGGGCTGCGCGCCATCCGGGCCCTGCGCGACCTGGCCGACCGCCTCGAGGCCCTCCAGGTCTCCTCGGCCCGGGCCCGCGGCTGGTCGTGGCAGCAGATCGCCGACGCCCTCGGCGTCAGCCGGCAGGCGGTCCACAAGAAGCACGCCACCTCGAGAAGGGACCGTTGACGTGTTCGAGCGCTTCACCGACGAGGCCCGGCGGGTCGTCGTCATGGCCCAGGAAGAGGCCCGGGAGCATCGGGCCGAGCAGATCGAACCGGTGCACCTGCTGCTCGCGCTGTCCGAGGACCCCGGCCGCGGTGGCACCGTGCTGCGGGCCGTGGGCGCCGACCACGCGTCGGTCCGGTCGGCGATGGCACGCTCCGGCGGCGACCTGGACGCCGATGCCCTCGCCGCCGTGGGCATCGACCTCGACCGGGTGCGAGCAGCTGCGGAGGCGGCCTTCGGGCCGGGCGCGCTCGACCGCAGCGGCAGCCCGGCGGGGCACATCCCGTTCGCCGACGGCAGCAAGCGCGCGCTCGAGGAGTCGCTGCGGCACGTGCTGCGGTCCAGGGCGCGCCGCCGGGCCCGGGCGATCGACAGCGGTGCCGTGCTGGCCGGGCTGCTCGCGGTCGACGACCCGCTGGTGACCCGGCTGCTCCGGCAGCTGGGCACCGACGCCGACCGCCTGCGCGGGCAGCTCGGCGACGCCTCGGCGGCCTAGCGCGCCGGTCAGCCCGCGGGCGGTGGCGGGGGTGCGGCCGGCGGCGGGCCGAACTGCGAGCCGAGCAGCTCCTTGCGGACCTGCAGCAGGTAGAGCCAGATCGCCACGAACAGGCCGCCGACCAGCCACATCGCCCCGCTGAGCAGCCCGGTGAGCAGCAGCGGGACCTGCAGCGCCGTGCCGATGACCAGACCCTGCGGACGGCGCTGCACCCCGCTGGCCAGGATCAGCAGCGCCGCCAGCACGAGCAGCACGGTCAGCCGGGTGCCGGTCAGCCCGTCGTCGGTCTGGGCGATGCCCCGCGGCACGAAGAGGACGGCGATCCCCTCCAGGAACAGGATCGCCGCGGCGGCCCCGCCGAGGGCCTTGCCGGCGCGCACCGGGTCGGGTGCGGTCACCGCTGCGTGCCGGACAGCAGGGCCCGGGCCTCCCCCGCGGTGATCACGCTGCCGGTGACCAGCACGCCGGACCCGCCGAGTGCGTCGTCCGGGCCGGCCTCGGCCAGCTCCATCGCCGACTCCAGCGCGTCGGTGAGCAGCGGGTGCACGCTGACCCGGTCGGCACCGAAGACGTCGACCGCCAGGGCCCCCAGCTCGTCGGCCGGGATGGCCCGCGGCGAGCTGTTCTGGGTGACCACCAGCTCGGCGCACAGGCCCTCCAGCTCGGCGAGCATGCCGGGGACGTCCTTGCCCTGGACGCAGCCGACGACGCCGACCAGCCGGGTGAAGTCGAAGGACTCCCGGACCGCCTCGACGGTGGCCGCCATGCCGGCCGGGTTGTGCGCGGCGTCGACCAGCACCGCCGGGGAGGTGCGCACCCGCTCCAGCCGGCCGGGCGAGCGGACCGCGGCGAAGGACTCCCGGACGACGTCCTGGGCGACCGGGCCGGTGGCCGACCCCGCGCCCAGGAACGCCTCCACCGCGGCCAGCGCCACGGCGGCGTTCTGCGCCTGGTGCGCGCCGAACAGCGGCAGGAACACCTCGTCGTACTCGCCGCCCAGGCCCTGCAGGCGCACCTGCTGCCCGCCGACGGCGACCCGGCGCTCGAGCACGCCGAACTCGGTGCCCTCCCGGGCCACGGTCGCGTCGACCTCGATCGCCCGCCGCACCAGCGCCTCCAGCGCACCGGCCGGCTGGTGGGCGAGCACCGCGACGACGCCGCCGTCCGGGCGCCCGTCGGGCAGCACGGCGTCCTCGGCGGTCGGCTTGATGATCCCGGCCTTCTCGGTGGCGATCGTGGCGACGTCCGGCCCGAGGTACTCGGCGTGGTCCAGCGAGACCGGGGTGACGACGGCGACCCGGGCGTCGGCGACGTTGGTCGCGTCCCAGGTGCCGCCCATGCCGACCTCGATGACGGCGACGTCGACCGGTGCCTCGGCGAAGGCGGCGTAGGCCATCGCCACCGTCACCTCGAAGAAGGACATCGGGACGTCGCTGCCCGCGTCGACCATCTGCACGTAGGGCGCGATGTCGTCGTAGACCTCGACGAAGCGCTCGGCCGGCAGCGGCTCGCCGTCGAGCACGATCCGCTCGCGCATCGACTCCAGGTGCGGGCTGGTGAACCGGCCCACCCGCAGGCCGAAGCCGCGCAGCAGCTCGTCGATCATGCGCGCGGTCGTGGTCTTGCCGTTGGTGCCGGTGACCTGGACGACGGGCATCGCCCGGTGCGGGGAGCCCAGCAGGTCGACCAGGGCGGAGATGCGGGTCAGCGACGGCTCGAGCCGGTTCTCCGGCCACCGCGCCAGGAGCGCCTGCTCGACCCGGGCCAGGTCACGGGGAAGTGAGGTGCTCATCGCTCTTAGGATGCCAGTCATGGTCGCTGACACCCGCCCCCTGGACAGCACTCCCCCGGGGACCGCCGTCGGTGTACCCGACAAGCCCTCCATCGACGGGCTGGAGACCAAGTGGGTCGCCCGCTGGGCCGAGGACGACACCTACGCCTTCGACCGGGACGCCGCGCTGGCCGCCCCCCGCGCGCAGACCTACGCGATCGACACCCCGCCGCCCACCGCGAGCGGCTCGCTGCACGTCGGCCACGTGTTCAGCTACACGCACACCGACATCGTCGCCCGCTACCACCGGATGCGCGGCAAGCACGTCTTCTACCCGATGGGCTGGGACGACAACGGCCTGCCGACCGAGCGCCGGGTGCAGAACTACTACGGCGTGCGCTGCGACCCCTCGCTGCCCTACGACGAGTCGTTCACCCCGCCGGAGAAGCCGGGCAAGGACCAGCTGCCGATCTCCCGGCGCAACTTCGTCGAGCTCTGTGAGCGGCTCACCGCGGTCGACGAGGCCGCCTTCGAGGAGCTGTGGCGCCGGGTCGGGCTGTCGGTCGACTGGTCCAACGTCTACCGGACGATCTCGGAGTCCTCCCGGGCCACCGCGCAGAAGATGTTCCTGCACAACCTGGCCCGTGGTGAGGCCTACGCCCAAGAGGCGCCGACCCTCTGGGACGTCACCTTCCGCACCGCGGTCGCCCAGGCCGAGCTGGAGGACCGGGAGCGGCCGGGCGCCTACCACCGCATCGGCTTCCACGGTGCCGACGGCCCGGTCTTCATCGAGACCACCCGCCCCGAGCTGCTGCCCGCGTGCGTCGCCCTGGTCGCCCACCCGGACGACGAGCGGTACCAGCCGCTGTTCGGGAAGACCGTCCGCACTCCCCTGTTCGGGGTCGAGGTCCCGGTCGTCGCGCACCGGCTGGCCGAGCCGGACAAGGGCTCGGGCATCGCGATGATCTGCACCTTCGGCGACCTCAACGACGTCACTTGGTGGCGGGAGCTGCAGCTGCCGACCCGGGCCGTGATCGGCTGGGACGGCCGCTTCGTCGCCGACGCCCCGGCCGGCGTCCCCGCCGACGTGTACGGCGAGCTGGCCGGCAAGACCTCGTTCTCCGCCCAGCAGCGGATCGTCGAGCTGCTCCGCGAGTCCGGTGACCTGGTCGGTGACCCGAAGCCGATCACCCACCCGGTGAAGTTCTTCGAGAAGGGCGAGCGCCCGCTGGAGATCGTCACCACCCGCCAGTGGTACATCCGCAACGGCGGCCGGGACGGCGACCTGCGGGACGCCCTGCTGGCCCGCGGCCGGGAGATCCAGTGGGTGCCCGAGCACATGCGGCACCGCTACGACAACTGGGTCGAGGGGCTCAACGGCGACTGGCTGATCAGCCGGCAGCGGTTCTTCGGCGTCCCGTTCCCGGTCTGGTACTCACTCGACGCCGAGGGCGAGCCCGACTACACCTCGCCGATCCTGGCGCCGGAGTCCGCACTGCCGGTCGACCCGTCCTCCGACGTCCCCGAGGGCTTCACCGCCGACCAGCGCGGGGTGCCCGGCGGGTTCATGGCCGACCCCGACGTGATGGACACCTGGGCCACCTCCTCGCTGTCGCCGCAGGTCGCCTCCGGCTGGGAGACCGACCCGGAGCTGTTCGCGCACGTCTTCCCGATGGACCAGCGGCCCCAGGCGCACGACATCATCCGCACCTGGCTGTTCTCCACCGTCGTCCGGGCGCACTTCGAGCACGGTTCGGTGCCGTTCACGCACGCGACCATCTCGGGCTTCGTCGTCGACCCCGACCGCAAGAAGATGTCGAAGTCCAAGGGCAACGCGACGACCCCGATCGACGTGCTGGAGCGCTACGGCACCGACGCGGTGCGCTGGCGCGCCGCCGGCGCCCGGCCGGGGGCGGACAGCCCGTTCGACGAGGCGCAGATGAAGGTCGGCCGGCGGCTGGCGATGAAGGTGCTCAACATCGGCAAGTTCGTGCTCGGGCTGGGCGCCTCCCCCGACCTGACCGCCGAGGCGGTCACCGAGCCGATCGACCGCGGGCTGCTCGCGTCGCTGGCCCAGGTCGTCGACGAGGCGACCGCGGCGATGGAGGCCTACAACTACACCCGGGCGCTCGAGGTCACCGAGTCGTTCTTCTGGTCGTTCTGCGACGACTACGTGGAGCTGGTGAAGACCCGGGCGTACGGCACCGGCCCCGAGGCCGCGTCCGCGCAGGCGACGCTGGCGCTGGCGCTGTCGGTGCAGCTGCGGCTGCTCGCCCCGGTGCTGCCGTTCGTGACCGAGGAGGTCTGGTCCTGGTGGCAGACCGGCTCGGTGCACCGCGCCCTGTGGCCCACCGCCACCGAGCTGCCGACCGGCGGCGACCCGGCGGTGGTGACGGCGGCGGCCGAGGTGCTGTCGCTGGTCCGCAAGGCGAAGTCCGACGCGAAGACCTCGATGCGCACCGACGTCGCGACGACGACGGTGACCGTCCCCGAGGCGCGGAAGGCCGCGGTCGAGGCCGCCCGGGGTGACCTGGTGGACGCCGGCCGGATCGCGGAACTGACCGTGGTGGCCGGCGAGGGCCCGCTCCACGTCGACGTCGTCCTGGCCGAGACCCCCACCGAGAGCTGACCGCCGAACGGTGGGCGCTGAGTGCCGGTCCCGCACCCAGGACCTGTCACTCAGCGCCCACCGTCGAACAACCGGCGGCGCGCGTCGTGGGTGGCGCAGATGAGGCGGCGGCACTCGTCGGGTGATCCGGTGAGCCGGCGGTGGCCGAACCGGAGCGTCTGCCACCCGAGTGTCGCGGCCAGCGCATCCCGGCGGATGTCACGCTCCCGCTGCTCCCGAGAGCCGTGCCACGCGGCGCCGTCCAGCTCGACCGCCAGCAGCACCTCCTCGTAGGCGACGTCCAGGAAGACCCGCTTCCCAGCCAGGACGAGCGGGCGTTGCTGAACGAAGCGGGGCATGCCTGGCCCGCGCAGCACCCGGAGGCAGCCCCAGATCTCCAGCTCGCTCTGGCAGCCGTCGGCGAGCAGCTGCACCAGCTCGACCAGCTCGCGGCGACCAGGCAGGCGTGGCCGCAGGACGAGCTCGTCCGCGACCGCGGATGCCGTGCACAGCCGGTTCCGGACGGCGGTGATCGCCGCACCTCGGAGGTCCTCCCGGTCGACCCCGGCCGGGCACGCCCAGGCGTCGACCAGCGAACGCTCGACCGAGGTCACCGGCAGCCCGTCGGCCCTCCGGCGGTGCCAGTCCACGTCCAGCCCCCGGTGGCGGACCACCGCCGCCGACCCCCGGCCGCTGGCGCCGGTGTGGACGGTGACGTGCACTGGGCCGGCCGGCGGTGCCAGCAGTCCCCACAGCGCCAGCGCGGTGGTGTGGCTGGCGACCGCGTCCCTCTCGTGCAGCGCTGCGGCCACCCTGGTGCGCCACCGCCCGGCCGCTGCCGGGGTCGCGTAGCGGGCCGGGCCGAGCTGGACGAGCCGCCCGGTGGCCACCCAGGCCCGCACGGTCGTCGGGCTGAGCTGCCGGGTCAGCTGCGCCCAGGTCGTCCACCCGGTGGGTCCGACGACGGCATCGGGATCAGGTCGCACGGCGCAAGCCTGCCCGCCCCCGACCACCCACAGGTGCCACCTGTGGAGGGGGCCTACAGCGGGCGCGGAGTGCCAGCCCGGACCGCCCTGAGCAGCAGTTCCCGCACGCTCTTCCTGCTGGGAACGGCGACGGCCCGCTCCCCCGGAAGGGGAACGGGCTGTCGGGTGACCCGGTGGCCTAGGCGGACTTCTCGCGGGGGGCGCGGGCGGGCTTGCGGGGGACGATCGTCGGGTTCACGTGCTCCAGCACGACCTCGCGGGTGATGACGACGGTGGCGACGTCCTCGCGGCTGGGGATGTCGTACATCACCGACTGGAGCACCTCCTCCATGATCGCCCGCAGCCCGCGGGCACCGGTGCCCCGCAGGATGGCCTGGTCGGCGATCGACTCGAGCGCGTCGTCGGTGAACTCCAGCTCCACCCCGTCCAGCTCGAACAGCCGCCGGTACTGGCGCACCAGGGCGTTCTTCGGCTCGGTGAGGATGTTCATCAGCGCGGTGCGGTCGAGCTTCTGCACGCTGGTGATCACCGGCAGCCGGCCGATGAACTCGGGGATCATGCCGAACTTCAGCAGGTCCTCGGGCATGACCTGGGCGAAGGCGTTGGCCTCCTCGATCTCGGCCTTGCCGCGGACCTCGGCGCCGAAGCCGATGCCCTGCTTGCCGGTGCGGGCCTCGATTACCTGGTCCAGCCCGGCGAAGGCGCCACCGACGATGAACAGCACGTTGGTGGTGTCGATCTGGATGAACTCCTGGTGCGGGTGCTTGCGGCCACCCTGCGGGGGCACCGACGCGGTCGTGCCCTCGAGGATCTTCAGCAGCGCCTGCTGCACGCCCTCACCGGAGACGTCGCGGGTGATCGACGGGTTCTCGCTTTTGCGGGCGATCTTGTCGACCTCGTCGATGTAGATGATCCCGGTCTCGGCGCGCTTGACGTCGTAGTCGGCCGCCTGGATCAGCTTGAGCAGGATGTTCTCGACGTCCTCGCCGACGTAGCCAGCCTCGGTCAGCGCCGTGGCGTCGGCGATGGCGAAGGGGACGTTCAGCATCCGGGCGAGGGTCTGCGCCAGGTGGGTCTTGCCACACCCGGTCGGGCCCATCAGCAGGATGTTGGACTTGGCGAGCTCGACGCCCTCGTCGCGAGCGCGGTCACCGCCGGCCTGCACCCGCTTGTAGTGGTTGTAGACGGCGACGGCGAGCGTGCGCTTGGCCTGGTCCTGGCCGATGACGTACTGCTCGAGGAAGTCGTGGATCTCCTTGGGCTTGGGCAGCTCGTCGAACTTGAGGTCCGAGGACTCCGAGAGCTCTTCCTCGATGATCTCGTTGCAGAGGTCGATGCACTCGTCGCAGATGTAGACCCCGGGGCCAGCGATGAGCTTCTTGACCTGCTTCTGGCTCTTCCCGCAGAACGAGCACTTGAGCAGGTCGCCGCTCTCACCGATACGTGCCACCTGGCTGACCTCCACCTCGAATGGGACGGCGCTGCCGCGGTCCCGTTGGTACGTGCTGTGTCATGCCCTCGTCGACGCCCTTCGCGCTGGCGTCCGGTGCCCCTGCGGTCGTCGACCGGGGATCGGGCGTTCGCCGAACCTACCCGGCTGCTCCGACGTTCCCGGGCAGGAACTCACCCGGGTCGCCCGGCCCGTAACACCCGTCCCGGCCCTCCCCCACGACCCGGCGGAGTCAGGCAGCCGCCGGGAGGCGGGATGGGAGAACGGTACGGGCCGAGAGCGCGACACGCGCGCTCTCGGCCCGTCCGATCAGCAGATCAGGCCGGCAGGGCGTTGAGCTTGCGGCTCTGGATGACCTGGTCGACGATCCCGTACTCCATGGCCTCCTCGGCCGTGAGGATCTTGTCCCGGTCGATGTCCTTGCGGACCTGCTCCTGCGTCTGCCCGGTGTGCCGGGCCAGGATGCTCTCCATCTGGGTGCGCACCCGCTCGATCTCGCGGGCGTGGATCTCCAGGTCGGTGACCTGACCGCCGGCCTCACCGGAGGGCTGGTGGATCAGCACCCGGGAGTACGGCAGCGCCAGGCGCTTGCCCTTCGTCCCGGCGGCCAGCAGGACGGCGGCCGCGGAGGCGGCCTGGCCCATGCAGACGGTCTGGATGTCGGGCCGGACGAACATCATCGTGTCGTAGATGGCCGTCAGCGCGGTGAACGAGCCACCGGGGCTGTTGATGTACATGGTGATGTCACGGTCGGGGTCGTTGGACTCCAGCGTGATCAGCTGCGCCATGACGTCGTTGGCCGACGCGTCGTCGACCTGCACCCCGAGGAAGATGATGCGCTCCTCGAAGAGCTTGTTGTACGGGTTCGACTCCTTCATGCCGTAGCTCGTGCGCTCCACGAAGGAGGGCAGGATGTACCGGCTGGAGGGCATCTCGAAGCTGCTGCTCATGGTCACTTCTCCGGTCCGTCGGTGACCGGGTTGTCGGTCGAGGTCATGGTCTCCGCGCGGGTCACCACGTGGTCGACGAAGCCGTACTCGAGGGCTTCCTGCGCGGTGAACCAGCGGTCGCGGTCGGAGTCCTTCTCGATCTGCTCGACCGTCTGCCCGGTGAACTGCGCCTGCAGCTCGTTGAGCTGGGCCTTGGTGTTGCGGAACAGCTCGGCCTGGATGGCGATGTCGGAGGCGGTGCCGCCGACGCCGGCCGAGGGCTGGTGCATCAGGATCCGCGTGTGGGGCAGCGAGTAGCGCTTGCCCTTGGTGCCGGCGGTGAGCAGGAACTGGCCCATCGAGGCGGCCAGGCCCATCGCGTAGGTGGCGACGTCGCAGTCGATGAACTGCATCGTGTCGAAGATCGCCATGCCGGCGGTGACGGAGCCGCCGGGCGAGTTGATGTAGAGGTGGATGTCGCGCTTGGGGTCCTCTGCGGACAGCAGCAGCATCTGCGCGGCGAGCTGGTTGGCGATGACGTCGTCGACCTGGCTGCCGAGGAAGATGATCCGCTCACGCAGCAGGCGCTCGTAGACCGAGTCGTTGAGGTTCATCATCGAGCCGCCGGCGCGCATCAGCGGCGCGCTGGCGGTGATCAGGTCTGAGTTGCTCACGGGTGCGGTGACCTCCGTAGGACTGCGGTGCAGTCGGTCTCGTGGAACGGGTTGGCCGGTGGTCGTGGGGCGACCGACGACGCTGCGGACGACCCTCGGTGCCGGTCGTCGGTGCGGCCTCGTGGAGTCGTCCTTCAGGCTTGCCTGAGTGTCACGTCGACCCTAACGCGCACCCCCGACCGGTTCCTCCCGGCGCGGGCCGGTGTTCGCCGTGGGCGCAGCGGCGCCGGGGTCCGGGTCCCGGGAACGACAGCGCCGCCCGCACCCAGCTGGGTACGGGCGGCGCGGTGTGCCGGGTGGGTCAGGCCTTGTCGGCCGTCGCCTCGGTGTCGGTCTCCTCGGCAGCGTCGGCCTCGACGGCGTCGGCCTCGGCCGCCTCAGCGGCGTCGGCGTCCTCGGTCGCGTCGGCGGCGACGGTGCGGGGACGCAGCGCCTCCAGGTCGACGACGTTGCCCGACTTGTCGGTGATCGTCGTCTCCTCCAGCAGCTGGGCCAGCGCCTTGGTGCGCCGCACGTCGGCGACGAACTCGGCGATGTTGTTGCCCTGCTGGAGCTGCTGGGCGTACTGCTCGGGGCTGACCCGGTTGCGCTGGGCCTGCGCCATGATCTGCGCGGAGAGGTCCTCGTTGTCGACGGTGACCTCGCGGGCGTCGGCGATCGAGTCGAGCACGAACTGCGTCTTGACCGCCTTCTCGACGTTCTCGCGCATCTCGGCGTCGTAGGCCTCGCGGCTCTCGACCTCGGCCATCGAGAAGTAGGCGTCCCAGTCCATGCCGGCCTGCTGGAGCTCGCGCTCCATGGCCTGGCTGCGCCAGCTCAGCTCCTGCTCGACCAGCTTCTCCGGCACCGGGACCTCGATGGTCTCGAGCAGGTGCTCGACCAGCTTGTCGCGGGCCTGCGCACCCTGCTGCAGCACCTTGGTGCGGGCCAGCCGGGTGCGGACGTCCTCGCGCAGCTCGTCCAGGGTGTCGAACTCGCTGGCGATCGAGGCGAACTCGTCGTCCAGCTCCGGCAGCTCCTTGGCCTTGACCGACCGCACGGTGACGGTCACGTCGGCCATCTCACCGGCCTGGTCACCGGCGAGGAGGGCGGTGGAGAACGTGGCGCTCTCGTCGGCGGACAGCCCGCGCACGGCCTCGTCCAGGCCGTTCATCAGGTTGCCGGAGCCGACCTCGTAGGACATCCCGGTGGTGCTGCCGTCCTCGAGCACCTCGCCGTTCAGCGTGGCCTCCAGGTCGATGGAGACGAAGTCGCCGTCCTCGGCCGCGCGCTCGACACCGGAGAGGGTGGAGAAGCGCTCGCGCATGACGCTGATCTGCTGGTCGATCTCCTCGTCGGTGACCTCGACGTCGTCGACGGTCACGGCCAGGGAGTCCAGCGGGGGCAGCTCGAGGGTGGGGGCGACGTCGACCTCGGCGGTGAAGGCGAGGGCCTCGCCGTCGTCGAGGCGGGTGACCTCGACGTCGGGCTGGCTGATGACGCGGACCTGGTTCTCCCGGATCGCCTCGGAGTAGACCTCCGGGACGGCGTGCTGGACGACCTGCTCGAGCACGACCGGGCGGCCGATGCGCTGGTCGAGCACGCGGTTGGGGACCTTGCCGGGGCGGAAGCCGGGAACGCGCACCTGCTTGCCCAGCTCCTTGTAGACCTCACCGAAGGCGTGGTCCAGGTCGCTCCACGGCACCTCGATCGCGAGCCGGACCCGGGTCGGGCCCAGGTTCTCGATGGTGCTCTTCACAGCGGCGTGCTCCTCAGGTACGACGGGGGTGGGCGCGGCCTCCGTGGGGACGGTGGCCGATCGTGCCCGCGAGTCTTCCAGACCTCACGGCGGTGTCGGGGTGACAGGATTTGAACCTGCGGCCCCCTGCTCCCAAAGCAGGTGCGCTACCAAGCTGCGCTACACCCCGTGGCCACCGGCGAGTCTAGGCCGACGGCCTGCGGACGGCGCCGCGCGGGCACGGGATAGGCTGCCGCGGTACGCATGCGGGTGTAGCTCAATGGTAGAGCCCCAGCCTTCCAAGCTGGCCATGCCGGTTCGATCCCGGTCACCCGCTCCACGCACGAACTGCAGGCGCGGCCCGCCATCACCCCGGGGGTCGACGGGCCGTCGTCGTCGACGCCCTCTCCTCCTGCGTCGACCCACGCCACTCGGGTCATGGACCGGCCACGACAGGGCGGCATCCGTCCCGTCGGGCGACGGGGGCGCGGCTCCTCGTACCGGTCCTGCTCACATCGGACGAGCGGCTCGGTCGATGACTCGTCCGGACCGTGCTCCCGTACCCATGACGTGAACCAGGGGACGCCCGCACGCCTTCACATGATGAGCTTTTCGCGTAACAATCTGCGCTATAAGTGCACACTGCAGGGGAGCGTGATCATGACCTCGATCAGCAGGGCCCCGCGACCGGCGTCCGGACCGCAGCCGTGGCACGACGACCCCGCGCTCGACGCCCCCTCCGGGCCGGCTCGTGGGCGCGGTCGTGAGGCGGGTGCACAGCCGCGCGCCCCGAGTCCCCTGGATGGACGGCGTCGACGTCCTGGCGGATCGGGCGGGGCTGCCCCCGGGGGCAGCGCAGTGATCCGGAAACGGCGGGCAGCGCTGGTCGCCGTGCTCCCGATCGCGGCCCTGGTGCTCAGCGGGTGCAGCGCGGGGCAGGTCGCCCAGACCGCCACGCAGGAGCGTGACCGCACGGGCGGCACCACCCGGATCGGGGACATCACCGTGCGCGCAGCGGCGCTGGCCCACCCACCCGACGGCGTCCACGACCCAGGTGATCCGGTCGAGCTCACCATGGTCATCGTCAACGGCGGTCGCGTCGACGACGAGCTGGTCGCCGTGACCGGTGCACCGTTCACCGGCGCGACGATCGGGGCCGGCGGAGGTGGACCGGGCCTCTCCCTCCCGTCCGACGCGAAGGTCTTCGTGGGCAGCGACCCGGAGGGCCCCACCGTCACCCTGACCGGGCTCGCCGAACGGAGGACCGCGGCCCACTCGGTGGAGCTGACACTCACCTTCGCCCGGGCCGGCGAGACGACGGTGCGCGCCATCACCGCCCCGGCGCCGGGGCTCCAGCCGCGCGCCCCCGCGTTCGACTTCCACCGGGAGACCGGGGAGGAGGACCTGCTGTGAGCAGCTCCCCCGACGGGCCCGTCCCGCCCCTCGGTGTCGACGCAGCCACGCTACCGAGCCGGTCGGACCGGCGCGGCACGCCTCCCGTCCCGCATGTCCCGTTCGGCAGCCTCCCCGCGATGCTCACCGCCTCGGCTGCGGAACACGGGGCAGCGACGGCGTTCACCGTCTGCCTGCCCAACGGCATGAACGGCCGGCTCACCTTCACCGAGACCGACCGGGCCGCCGACGCCTTCGCCGCCTACCTGCGCGCGGAGCTCGGGCTGGCCCGAGGCGACCGGGTGGCCGTGCAGATGCCCAACTGCCTCGCCTACCCCGTCGTCGCCTTCGGCGTCCTCAAGGCCGGCTGCGTGCTGGTGAACACCAACCCGCTGTACACCACGGCCGAGCTGCAGCGGCAGTACGCCGACGCCCAGGTCGCCGCGATCGTCGTGGTGGACCTCTTCGCCGACCGGCTGACGCCGGTGCTGCCGGCCCTCGGGAACCCACCCGTGGTCCTGGCACGCGTCACCGAGTTCCTCCCACGCCACGTCGCCGGCATCGTTCGGCTGGTGCAGCGGTACTGGGACCGGGCGCTGCCACCGGTCCCCTACCCGGCCACGGCGCTGGCCGATGCGCTGCGCCGGGGACGGGCGCAGCTCGGGGACGACGACGCCCGTCGGTACTGGGAGGACCTCCACCCCGGGGACATCGCGGCACTGCAGTACACCGGCGGCACGACCGGGGTGAGCAAGGGGGCGATGCTCACCAACCACAACCTGCTGGTGAACTGCGAGCAGATGCTGGCCTTCGTCGGCGACGCGGTGCGACCCGGCCGCGAGACGGTGCTCACCGCCCTGCCGCTCTACCACGTGTTCGCCTTCACGGTGAACCTGCTGGGCTTCCACCGCCGCGGGGGGCACAACGTGCTGATCCCCAACCCCCGGCCGTTGAGCAACCTGAAGCGAGCGCTGGAGAACCACCCCGTCACGTGGTTCACCGGGGTGAACACGTTGTTCGACGGCCTGTGCCGCGAGCAGTGGTTCCTCGACCACCCACCGCCGACGCTGCGGGCGGCGGTCGCTGGAGGCATGGCGCTGCACGGTTCGGTCGCGCACCGATGGGAGCAGGTCACGGGCGTCCCCGTCGTCGAGGGCTACGGCCTGACGGAGGCCTCGCCGGTGCTCAGCTTCAACCCGCTCGACGGCCGGGCGCGGCCGGGCACCGTCGGCGTCCCGGTGCCGGGGACGGGACTCCGCTGCGCCGACGACGAGGGGCGGACCGTGCCGGCCGGCGAGCCCGGGGAGCTGTGCGCCCGCGGCCCGCAGGTGATGGCGGGCTACTGGCGCCGGCCGGAGGAGACCACTGCGGTGCTGCGGGACGGCGAGCTCCGCACCGGCGACATCGCCGTCGTGGACGCCGACGGCTTCGTGCGCCTGGTGGACCGGAAGAAGGACCTGGTCCTGGTCAGCGGCTTCAACGTGTACCCGACCGAGGTGGAGGAGGTGCTCACCGCGCATCCGGGCATCCGCGGGGCCGCGGTGGTCGGCGTGCCGGACGCCGCGTCCGGAGAGCGGGTGCGCGCCGTCGTCGTCCGCACCGACCCGGCGCTGACCGCCGACCAGGTGCGTGCGTGGGCGGCGGAGCGCCTGACCGGGTACAAGGTGCCGCGCGAGGTGGTGTTCACCGCCGAGCTGCCCACGTCGCCGATCGGCAAGGTCCTGCGCAAGGACGTCCGGGCAGCGCAGACGGCCGCGCCGCTGCCGGCCCCGCAGGCCGGGAGCTGACGGCGGTGGTCGGCCCGTTCGAGCAGGCGATGCTCACCGCCGTCCTCGCCGCGGTGATGCTGGGCATGGGCGCGGCGATGACCTTCCGCGACCTGGGCGACGAGCTCCACCGTCCCCGGTACCTCGCCCTGGCGGTCGCGGGGCAGTTCGCCATCATGCCGTTGATCGCCTTCTCGCTGGCCTGGCTGCTCCGGCTGCCCCCGGCGCTGGCGATCGGCCTGGTGATCGTCGGCTGCATGCCCGGCGGCACGACGTCGAACCTGTACACCTACTTCGCCCGGGCCAACCTCGCCCTCAGCGTCGTGGTCACGATCGGGACGACGGTCGCGGCCATAGTGCTCGCCCCGCTCATGCTGCTGCTCTACGGCGGCGCGCTGGCCGAGGGCATCGACGTGCCGACCTCGAACGTGGTGGCCAGCCTGGTGCTGCTGATCCTGCCCGTGCTGCTCGGCCTCTGGATCCGGCGCCGGACGGCCAACCTCGGAGCGACGCTCGAGCTCGTGGGCAGCGTGCTGGGTGTGCTGTTCATCGTCCTGCTCATGGTCACCTGGGTGCCACGCAACTGGCAGCTGCTGGTCGAGTCGCCGTGGCAGGTCTACGTCGGCGCGATCGGCCTCCCGCTGCTGGGCATGGCGGCCGCCTACGGGTACGCCGGGCTGCTGGGCATGCCGGTGCTCGACCGGCGGACGCTGGCGCTGGAGATCGGCATCGTCAACGGCCCGCTGGCCATCACGATCGTCCTGCTGTCCTTCACCGGTGCCGTCGAGCAGGACGTGCTGCTCCTCCCTGCGCTCTACTCGCTGTTCGTGGTGATCACCGCGACCTTCGTGACCATCGGCTTCCGCCGGGCGCACGATCGCGCTCAGCAGAAGGTCCCCGAACTCCTGTGAGCGCCCGGCGCGGCGCGTCCGGGTCGCTCGCCGCGCTGGCCGACGCGACCCCGGACACCCGCGACCGGCTGGTCGACGCCGCCCGGGCGACCAGCATCGTCGTCGTCGTCGTCTGGCACTGGACGCTGTCGGTGACCCACCGCACCGCCGACGGTGTGCTCGTCATGCCCAACCCGATCGACGCCGTCCCGGGCGGCTGGCTCGCCACCTGGGTGCTGCAGGTGGTGCCGGTCTTCTTCCTCGTGGGCGGGTACGCGAACCTGGCCGCCTGGGAGCGGGCACGGGCGGCCGGCGGCTCGGATGCCTCCTTCCTCGGCGACCGGCTGCGCCGGCTCCTGGTGCCCACCGTGGTGTGGGTGGCGGTGTGGCTGGCGGTGGAACTGGTCGCGGCTCTGCTGCCGGGGCCACACCGCTGGGTGTGGGAGTGGTTCGCCGGCATCCTCGTGCCGCTGTGGTTCCTCGGCGTCCACGTCGTCCTGGTCGTCCTCGTGCCGGTCACCGCACGGGTGCACCGGCGGCGCGGCGGGCTCGCGCTGGCGCTGCTGGGTCTGGGGATCGCCGCCGGCAGCGCGGTCGACCGGATCACTGGCCTGGCCGGGGCTGGCTGGGTCACCACGGGGCTCGTCTGGCTGTTCTGCCACCAGCTCGGCTGTGCCTGGCGCACCTCCGGCCTGGGCACGCGGCCGTTGCGGCACCGGCTGGCCGTCGCCGGAACGGGTCTGCTTGCCCTCGTGGCGCTGACCACCGCCGGCGGCTACCCGCGCTCGATGGTGGCGACGGTCGGCGACCTCGAGTCGAACATGTTCCCCACGACCGCCGCGATCGCCGCGCTGGCGGTCTTCCAGCTCGGCCTGCTGGTGCTCATCGCGCCGGCCGCCGGCCGACTGCTGCGGCGGCCCGCCGTGTGGCGCCCGGTCGTGGCCCTGAACGTCGTCGCGATCACCGTCTTCCTCTGGCACATGACCGCGCTGCTGCTCGTCGTCCGCACCGTCGAGGGCCTCGGCGGCACGCTGCTCGCCGAGCCCACCGCGCAGTGGTGGGCTCAGCGCTGGCTGTGGTTGCTCGCGCCGGCCGCCGTGCTGGCCGCGCTGGTCGCCGTGGTCGGCCGGGTGGAGGTCGTGGCCCGCTGGGGACGTCGCCGGCCGAGGAACCGCCGGAGGGCGCGGACGTGTCCTCCCCGAAGGCGACAGGGCGCCGTCCGGACGATGCGGCCGGGTCGCCGCAAGATCGACAGCGCGCCCGACGGGACCATGCTCGAGAGCCTGGACGAACGAAATGCGATTCGCTAAACTGACACCGGAACCGGGGAGTGGTCCGCAGGGCGATCCCGTCATCCCGGCACCCGCCCGGGGTCGCCGCCCGAGACGGTGGACCAGACCGCTTCCGCGACGAACGCGCGGGAGGTGGCGATGTGTGGGAGCCGGTGTCTCAGCAGGACTCCCTCCCGGTGTGCCCGGGTCGAGCAGGCACCGTCCACGCACCCTTCCCGCCCCGGTCCTCGACACGACCGCCCCGACGGCGGGGCGGTGGCTGACGGGCGGAGCCGTGGCCGCCCTGTCCCTGTCGAGGAGGAGACCAGCGAGATCCTCCGGCGAACGGCCCGCCGGTGCCCCAGGACGACGACCGTGACCGTGCCGTAGCCGGAGGTGGTCCCCGTGGCCATGCGCCCCCCCGCGCCGGTGCCTGTCCTCTCCCGTCGCGCGAAGCTGGTCAGCGGGGCCATCGCCGTGCTGCTGGTCTCTTTCGCGGCCATCAGCACACTGATCGACGTCTACGTCGACCACGCCTGGTTCGACGAGACCGGGTACACCGAGGTCTTCTGGACCGAACTGCAGACGCGCCTGTTGCTGTTCGCCGTGGCCGGGGTGGCCACCGGCGGCCTGGTGGCCTTGTCGATGTACCTGGCCTACCGATCCCGCCCGGCGTTCCGGCCCATGTCCCTGGAGCAGCAGAACCTGGAGCGCTACCGCCAGTCGATCGAGCCGCGCCGCCATCTGGCGCTGGCCGCGATCGGTGTGGTGCTCGGCCTGCTCGCCGGCTTCGCCGCGCAGCGCAACTGGGAGACCTGGCTCCTGTTCCGCAACTCCACGGCGTTCGGCCAGGTCGATCCACTGTTTGAGATCGACCTGGCCTTCTTCGTCTTCGAGTACCCCTTCTACCGGTTGCTGCTGGGCGCCGGCTTCGCGATCGCGCTGCTGGCGCTGATCGGTGCGGTCCTCACCCACTACGTGTTCGGCGGGCTGCGGCTGCAGACCCCGGGCCCGAAGCTCTCCGGCGCTGCCCAGGTGCAGCTGTCGGTGCTGCTGGGTCTGTTCGTCGCGCTGAAGTCGGTTGCCTACTGGTTCGACCGCTACGGGCTGGTCTACAGCGACCGCGGCGAGGTGTTCACCGGGGCCGGCTACACCGACGTCAACGCCCTGCTGGTGCCCAAGACGATCCTCGTCTTCGCCGCCGCGGTGTGCGCGCTGGCCTTCTTGGCCGGCATCGTCGTCCGCAACATCGTGCTGCCGGCCGTCTCGCTCGTGCTCCTGCTGGTCGCCAGCTCGGTCATCAGCGTGGCCTACCCCGCGATCGTCCAGCAGTTCGTCGTCCGCCCGAGCGCCGACGAGAAGGAGGCGCCCTACATCGAGCGGGCCATCGAGATGACCCGTCAGGCCTACGGGCTCGCCGGTGTGGAGTACGTCGACTACGCCCAGGAGACCACGGGCGACGTCGATCCCGAGGTCGCCCTGGCGGAGCTCCGCGACGACGCCGAGACCATCCCCAACGCCCGCCTGCTGGACCCCAACGTCCTGACCGACACCTTCACCGCACGCCAGCAGATCCGCAACGTCTACGGCTTCCCCGAGAAGCTCGACATCGACCGGTACACCATCGACGGGGAGATCCGGGACTACGTCGTGGCGCTGCGCGAGCTCAACAGCGCCGGGCTGTCGGAGAACCAGCGCACCTGGATCAACCGGCACACGGTCTTCACCCACGGCAACGGCTTCGTGGCCGCACCCGCGAACCAGGTGGTCGCCGGCACGGAGGGCGGCGAGCCCAACTTCACCACCGGCGACCTGCCGGTGCGAGGTGACATCGAGGTGGACCAGAGTCGCATCTACTACGGCGAGCTCATCGAGGACTACTCGGTCGTCGGTGCGCCACAGGGGGCCGCACCGCGGGAGTTCGACCGGCCCGAGGGGGGCTCGGACGACAGGCAGATCAACAACACCTACGACGGCGAGGGCGGCGTCGCGGTGGGCAGCTTCTTCCGGTAGCTGGTCTTCGCGATCCACCACCGAGAGCACAACTTCCTGCTGTCGAACGCGGTCAACGAGGAGTCGCGGGTGCTCTACGTCCGCGATCCACGCGAACGGGTCGAGAAGGTCGCACCCTTTCTCGAGGTCGACGGCGACCCCTACCCAGCCGTGGTCGCGGGCCGGATCACCTGGATCGTCGACGCCTACACCACGTCGGACTCCTACCCGTACGCCGAGCAGACCGAGCTGGGCGAGGCGGCGCAGGACGCGCTCACCGGCACCGGGACCACCGCGCTGCCCGACGAGACGGTCAACTACATCCGCAACTCGGTCAAGGCGACCGTCGACGCCTACGACGGCACGGTCACGCTCTACGAGTGGGACACCCAGGACCCGGTCCTGCAGACCCACATGAAGGCCTTCCCGGGCGTGGTGCAACAACGGAGCGACATCCCGGACGCGTTGCTCGCCCACGTGCGGTACCCGCAGGACCTGTTCAAGGTGCAGCGGGACATCCTGACGCGGTACCACGTCGACGACCCGGTGGACTTCTACAACGCCAACAACCGCTGGCAGATCCCCGACGACCCGACCCGGGACACCGAGGAGGACCAGCCCCCCTACTACATCCTCGCCCAGCGGCCGGGTGACGACGAGGCCACGTTCCAGTTGACCAGCGCGCTCAACGCCTTCCAGCGCGACAACCTCTCCGCCTTCATCTCCGCGTCCAGCGATCCCGAGACCTACGGCGAGATCCAGGTGCTGAGGCTGCCGGGGAACACACCCTTCCGCGGCCCAGCGCAGGTGCAGAACGCGTTCGAGTCCAACAACCAGGTGCGCCCAGACCTCACGCTGTTCGACAGCGAGAACTCCGAGCCGGTGTTCGGGAACCTGCTGACCCTGCCCATCGGCGACGCCGGCCTGCTGTACGTCACCCCGCTCTACGTACGTGGCACGAACGACGGCGGATTCCCGCTGCTGCAGAAGGTGCTGGTCAACTACGCGGACCGGATCGGCTACGCCGACACCCTGGACCAGGCCCTGGACCAGGTGTTCGGTGCGGGAGCGGGCGAGCCGACGACGGCCGCCGAGCCCCCGCCACCCGACGGCGGGCCCGTGTCGACACCACCACCCGGCGGCGGCCCCGAGCCGACACCACCACCCGGAGCCGCCTCCGCGACGGCAGACGGCGGAGGTCCCACCGATGCGCGACTGACCCAGGCGGTGACCGACATCGACACCGCCCTCGACCGGGTGGCTGACGCGCAACGGTCGGGTGATCTCACCGAGCTGGGGCAGGCACTGGTGGAGCTCGGGGCCGCCGTCGCGGCCTATCAACTGGCGGCTGGGGCCACCTCGGCCGGCTGAGCACGGGGAGCGGAGGTCGAGGTGGCCCACCGGCGGGCAGCCGAGGATCTCGGTGCGCCCGTCCGAGTACCGGAGCTCCGCGCCGGCGTAGCCGGACTCCTTGCCCTCCGGGAGGGGGACGTTGATCTCTGGACCTGGTGCCGACGACCGGGCTGACGATCGGAAGGCCATGCGCTTGGTCCCGACGATCTGGACGAAGGTCCCTGCCCCGCCGCAGCGGATGCCGACGAGGCTGAGGCATGGCCTCGCCGGACCGGACGCTCCACCCACCTCCGCGCGGCGATCACCACGAGCTGCCGGTGCACGAGGTGGTGCTGCTGCTCGAGACCGACCACGAGCGCGGTCTGGGCCTCGACGAGGCCGCGCTGCGGCTGGAGCTGGAAGGCCCGAACGCGCTCCCACCGGTCGACCGCCGGGGTCCACTGGTCCGCTTCCTCGTGCAGTTCCACCATCCGCTGATCTACGTGCTGCTGGCTGCCGCGGTGGCGACGCTGCTCCTGGGAGAGGTGGTCGACGCCGGCGTCATCCTCGCCGTGGTGCTGATCAACGCGGGGATCGGCTTCGTGCAGGAGACGCGTGCGGAGCAGGCGCTGAACGCCCTGATGGCGATGGTGCGCACCCAGGCCACGGTCGTCCGGGACGGCGTGCGGCGCCGGATCACCTCCGAGGACCTCGTCCCCGGGGACCTGGTGGTCCTGGAGACCGGGGACCGGGTGCCCGCGGATCTGCGGTTCGTCACCGCACACGAGCTGCAGATCGACGAGTCGGCCCTTACCGGGGAGTCGGTGCCGGTGGAGAAGGTCCCCATGGCGCTGCCGGCCGAGACCGCGCTGGCCGATCGGGCCAACATGGCGTACTCGGGTGGCCTGGTCACCCGCGGGCGTGGTCACGGGATCGTGGTGGCCACGGGTGCCGACACCGAGATCGGGCGCATCCACCGCCTCGTCGGTGAGGCGGAGGTGCTGCAGACCCCGCTGACCCGCAAGATCGGCCGGTTCAGCCGGGTGTTGACGGTGATCATCCTGGGGCTCGCGGCGCTGGCCTTCGCACTGGGGACCGTGCGAGGTGAGCCGGTCGACGAGATGCTGACCGCGGCGGTCGCGCTGGCCGTCGGCGCCATCCCCGAGGGACTGCCCGCGGTGGTGACGATCACCCTGGCGATCGGGGTGGCGCGGATGGCGCGCCGGCGGGCGATCATCCGCCGGCTGCCTGCGGTGGAGACCCTGGGCAGCACCACGGTGATCTGCACCGACAAGACCGGGACACTGACGGCCAACGCGATGACGGTCACCACCATCGTGGCCGGCGGGCGGAGCCACCCGGTCACCGGCACCGGCTACGCCTCCGAGGGCCAGGTCCTCGACGACGACGACCCCGCCGATCTCGCGCGGCACCCGGCGTTGCGGGAGTGCCTGGTCGCGGGAGCGCTGTGCAACGACACCCACCTGACCGAGACTGCCGGGCGGCGGGAGGTGGCCGGCGACCCCACCGAGGCAGCTCTGCTCGTGGCGGCGGAGAAGGCCGGCCTCGACCCCGACCAGCTGAGGAGGCGGCTGCCCCGCCTGGACGCGGTGCCCTTCGACTCCGAGCGCCGGTACATGGCCACTCTGCACCGGGACGAGTCCGGGCGGGTCGTCGTCTACATCAAGGGGGCGGTCGAACGGCTGCTGGACATGGCCACACACGAGCTCGACCGCGACGGCACGGTGACCGCCATCGACACCGACGCGGGGCATGCCCGCGCGGACGAGCTGGCCGGGCGGGCACTGCGGGTGCTGGCGTTCGGCCGGGCCGAGATGCCGGCGAGCACGACCGCGCTCACCGAGGGGCTGATCGACGGCCGGGTCACCCTGCTGGGCCTGCAGGCCATGTTCGACCCGCCGCGACCGGAGGCGCTCACCGCAGTGTCCGCGTGCCGGGACGCCGGCATCGAGGTCAAGATGATCACCGGTGACCACGCCGGCACCGCCCGCGCCATCGCAGAGCGCTTCGCCCTCGGGCACGGCGGTGTGCCGACGGTGGTCACGGGGACCGACCTGGCGGCCTGCCCGGACGAGGACCTGCCCGAGCTGGTGGCCGGCACGGCGGTGTTCGCCCGGGTGAGCCCGGAGCAGAAGCTGCGCCTGGTGCGCAGTCTGCAGGCCGCCGGCCACGTGGTGGCGATGACCGGCGACGGGGTCAACGACGCCCCCGCCCTGCGGCGGGCGGACATCGGCGTGGCGATGGGAGAGGGCGGGACCGAGGTGGCCAAGGAGGCCGCCGACATGGTCCTCACCGACGACGACTTCGCCTCCATCGAGGCCGCCGTGGAGGAGGGACGCGGCGTCTTCGACAACCTGCGCAAGTTCATCACCTTCATCCTGCCCACCAGCATCGGACAGGGACTGGTCATCCTGGCGGCCATCGCGCTGGCCACCACGCTGCCGATCCTCCCGGTCCAGGTGCTGTGGGTGAACATGACCACCGCCGTGGCACTGGGCCTGGTGCTGGCCTTCGAGCCGCCCGAGGCCGACGTCATGCGCCGACCACCGGTGCCGTCGTCACGCCCGCTGCTCACCCGCTCGCTCGCCGGCCGGATCGCGCTGGTCTCCGCTCTCATGCTGTTCGGGGCCTTCGGGTTGTTCGAGTGGGCGCTCGGCCAGGACGAGCCGGTGGCGGTCGCCCGGACCGTCGCGGTCAACGTGTTCGTCGTCGTCCAGGTCGCCTACCTGCTCAACTGCCGGTCGCTGGAGCGACCCATGTGGCGGGTCGGGCTGTTCAGCAACCGCTGGGTGCCGGCCGGTCTCACGGCGATGCTGGGCCTGCAACTGCTGTTCACCTACGCGCCGTGGATGAACGACCTGTTCCACAGCGCGCCGATCCACCCGGCGTGGTGGCTGGGGATCACCGGCCTCGGCGTCGTCGTCTTCACCGTCGTCGAGGTCGAGAAGTGGCTGCGCCATCCGCGGCACGCGCGGCGGGCGGCGCCCACCCGTCCGCGCCGCCCTCCGACGCCGGTTGACCCAGGGAGGCGCCATGACCGACGTACGCGTGCACGCTGAGCGGCTTCCGGGGATCGGCTGGCGCTACAGCCTTCCGGCGGACCGGGGCAGACGGGTCGTGGTGGTCGTGGAGGACCGAGGTCCCACGCACCTCGTCCTCGTCGACCCCCGGCTGGACGAACCGCTCACGACCGTCCGACTGCCTGCCGAGCACACGTCCGTGCTGGCGGCGCTGCTCACCGGGGCACGTTTCACCCTCGAGACCAGTGAGGCCGCTCCTACGACGACGCCGGACCAGGCGGAGGTCGTCGTCGAGACAGTGGCCATCGCCGGCGGCTCACCGGCACTGGGCCTGGCTCCCGACGACATCGTGAGGCGGCTCGGCCCGGACGCAGCGTTGCTCGGCGTGATCTGCGATGCGACCCCGCAACTGGTCGAGAACGACGACGGCCGAAGCGTCCGGGCCGGCGACAAGCTCGTCGTCGCCGCCCGCCGCAGCCGCCTGCACCAGCTCCGGGACGCCGTGTGAGCAGCGGCGACCGCAGGCGTCGCACGGACACCGTCCCCGTCGGCCGCCGGGGCCGTTGACCCCGCCCACCAGCGACGGTCGGTCGGCCGAGGAGGCACCGTGTTCGAACAGGAGTTCCAGGTCATCGCCGCACTCCTGGCGGTGGCCGCAGTGGTCGCCGCGGCCGCGGTCAAGCTCTGCCAGCCGCTGATCATCAGCTTCATCGCCGTGGGCATCCTCGTCGGCCCGGTCGGACTGGGGTGGGTGCAGGGCAACGACCAGGTCGCGTTGCTGGCCGAGCTGGGCATCGCCCTGCTGTTGTTCCTGGTGGGGCTCAAGCTCGACCCGCACCTCATCCGCACCACCGGGCCGGTCGCCGTCGCCACCGGGCTCGGCCAGGTGGCCTTCACCTCGATCGTCGGGTTCGGACTCGGGCTGATGCTGGGGCTGTCCCCGGTCGAGGCCATCTACGTCGCCGTCGCGCTGACGTTCTCCAGCACGATCATCATCGTCAAGCTGCTGTCCGACAAACGCGAGATCGACCAGCTGCACGGCCGCATCGCCGTCGGTTTCCTCATCGTCCAGGACATCGTCGTCGTCCTCGTGATGATCCTGTTGACCGCTGTCGGCGCCGCCGGGCAGGGCGACGACCTGGTCGCCGACCTGGCGCTGGCTCTGGCCAAGGGTGCACTGTTCGTCGGTGGCGTCCTCCTGGCCATGCGGTACCTGCTCCGGCCGGCGTTGGGCTGGATGGCCCGATCGAAGGAGCTGCTGGTCCTCTTCGCCCTCGCCTGGGGAATCGCGCTGGCCGGCCTCGGCGACCGCCTGGGCTTCAGCATCGAGGTCGGGGCCTTCCTCAGCGGCATCTCCCTCGCCGCCACCCCCTACCGGGAGGCGATCGGATCGCGGCTGATCAGCCTCCGGGACTTCCTGCTGCTGTTCTTCTTCATCGACCTCGGGTCCTGGCTGGACTTCTCCGACGCCGCCAGCCAACTGGTGGCCGCCACGGTGCTGTCGCTGTTCGTGCTGATCGGCAACCCGTTGATCGTCCTGGTGATCATGGGACTGATGGGCTACCGGAAGCGGACCAGCTTCCTGGCCGGACTGACCGTCGCGCAGATCAGCGAGTTCTCCCTGGTCCTGGCGGCCCTCGGCCTCAGCCTCGGCCACATCGCCGCGGACACCGTCGGACTGATCACCGCGGTCGGGATCGTCACGATCGCCCTGTCGACCTACATGATCCTGTACTCGGCGCCGCTCTTCGCCCGGCTCGCACCGCTGCTGTCGGTGTTCGAGCGGACCCGGCCACGGCATGCGGACGACGAAGGAGGCGCAGCCGGGTCCACCGTCGACATCATCGTCGTCGGAGCCGGCCGCTACGGCAGTCGACTGGTGCGCCACGTGCTCGACCGGGATGTCGGCGTCCTCGTGGTCGACACCGATCCCCAAGCCCTGGAGAAGATCAGGGAGGAGGGGGCCCAGACGCTCTACGGCGACGCCGAGGAACCGGAGCTGATCGACGCACTGCCGCTGCACGGCACGTCCTGGGTGGTCAGCACCGTCCCCGACCGGTCGGTCAACCTGGGCCTGCTGAACGGGCTCGAGCAGGCCGACTACACCGGGGCCATCGCGCTCACCGCGCACAACGACCACGATGCCGAGCGGCTCGAGGCCGCCGGGGTGGACGTCGTCCTGCGACCGTTCCACGCGGCCGCCGACAGCGGTGCGGCCGTCCTCCTGGACAGGGTCACGCCCAGGGCAGGCCGCGACGGCACGGAGACCGCGTGAGGTGGGCTGTGTCCACGGATGAACGCCTCACAGGCCGTCGGGGGCCGACGTCCCGTCCGAACGCCGCACCCTTCCCGCCGCTGGGCCACCAGCGGGCCGCGCCGGGGGGAAGTGCCGCTCGCTGCCACCATGACCAGGACGTCGAGGCACCTGGCCCCATCGCCCGGTGAGTGGTCGACCTGCTCGTCGTCGCAGGGACACGAGGACCGCAGGTGACCGGATCCGGTCGGCAGTGACCACGATCTCCCCGGCGTTGATCGAGGCGGAGATCACCGCGGTGATCGGTGCCGGCCCGCGCGAGCGCACCGAGGCCTGCACCGCCCAGCGCAACGCCTCCCGACGCGATCCTGCGCGACGCGGTCGAGGACCTGCTGGCCTTCACCGGCTTCCCCGTTGCGCCCTGGAAGGAGATCTCGTGTACCAACCCGCTGGAACGACTCGACGAGGAGATCAAACGCCACACCGACGTCGTCGGCGTCTGCCCGCTCCTGACGCCCTGCTCCACCTCGCCGGCTCGGTGCTGGTCGAGGCCCACGACGGATGGCAGGTCTCCGACCGCCGCCACCTCTTCCAGGGCTCCATGGCCCTGCTCGCCAGGACCGAGACCCCGACCAGGGAGGTGGGGCAGCCAGCCCTGCGGTACACGAGGTGATGGTGACTCCCGCCGACCCGCGCCCCGCGAGCCCTCGGGCAGGATCCGCCGCACCGGCCCGTGCTGGTCAGTGCGCGCAGCCCGTCGTAGCCAGCCTGGTGGGCGGCTCTCCGGCGGACGGCGGCGGTCAGCGACTCGTTGTCGGCGTCCACCGTCGTCGTCGGCCCGGTGCCGGCCCGACGACTTGCTGGACCGGATCACGACCTCGGCGCAGAACCGTCCCGAGCGGGCACGGCCGGGCGCAGCAGCACGGCGGCCACCCAGCAGTACCAGCCGATCAGGCCGAACCCGGAGACGGCGCCCGCGACCCCCGATCCGGGCACGACGGGAGACGCCGTCGAGATCGCCGACGAGCTCGCCGCCGGCGCGCTTCCTCTGGGGCTGGGCGGCGTGCTGACCGCCGGGCTGCTCAGCAGAGCCCTCCCCCGCCTCCGGACCCGCCTCCTCGTCGCGGCGTGCGTGGCAGTCGGTGCGGGCCTGGTCCTCGCCGGGCTGTTCCAGGGCTGGCTCGGCGCCCTGGCCGGCGACTGGCTCGCCAACAGCGCCGTGCTCGCCCTCGGGCTGCTCGCCGTGGCCTGGACCTTGCTGGGCCTGTACGCGCCGGCGGGAGACCTCGGGCCTGGGCGTCCGATCGGCCACCATGGTGCTGCTCGGCAACCCGCTGCCGGCCGCGACGAGCGCACCCTGCCCGCGGGCTGGTCGGTCCTCGGCCAGCTGCTGCCCCCGGGTGCGACGGTCAGCGCCGTGCGCTCGGTCGCCTTCTTCGACGGCGCCGGAGCGGCGGGGCCGCTGTGGGTCCTCACCGGCTGGGTGGCCCTCGGGTTGCTGCTCGCCCCCCTCGCCGCCCTGCGCGAACAGCGGCGCCCGGCACGGGTCGAGCAGGGGACGGCGAAGCCGGTGGCCGTGCCGGCCTGACCCCGCCCTCCGGCGGTCACGGACGTGCGCCGGCGGTGGGGACGACGTGCGCCGGCAACGGCCCGCACGAGGTGCGGCCTGACCGTCCGAGCTGGACATACCGGTTCGGGTCCCGGTCACCCGCTCCATGATCGAGCGAGTGCCTCGCCGAGGCAGGCCGACCGGCGGCGCCGCCGTGCGTCAGACGTCGGGGCTGTAGGTCTTGATGAACTCTGCGTACCGGGCGGCCCCAATGCCCGAGGACACGTCACCCATCCGGAGCACGGTCAGCCCGAGGTAGCCCCAGGTCTCGAAGGCCTCGTTGATGTTGTCCCAACCCTCGTCCGAGCCGACCCCCCCGGCGAGTGCGTTCTCGCCCTTGAGGTCGACGCCGGCCCGGTAGGCGTAGTCGCCGATCCACTCGACCAGGGTCTGCGCGAGCGAGTACGCGGGCTCCACCGGGTCGTCGTCCATCTCCAGTGCGGTGAAGTGCATGACCACCTCACGGGGGCCGCCGTCGAACCGGTTGGCCAGCTCGACGACCCGCTGGTAGCCGTGCCCGGTCGCCCAGGAGTCGAGGTCGAGGCTGGTCTGGATCAGGCCGGTGGTCACCTCGGCCGCCCGCGGATGGGCCGGGTTGGTCATGGACCAGTGGATCCCCGGCACCTTGTAGCCGATGTCCGCCTCGGGGAAGTCCCCGCAGAGCGAGTCGATGACCGCCCACAGCACGCGCTCGCCGTGCTCGACGAGCGAGCCGTTGTACCAGTCGACGAAGTCGCGCCCGTACTGCGTGTCCAGGTGGTCCAGGTCGGTGAAGAAGGCGTCGGCGTCCTCGGGCGGAGCGATCTCCTGCACCGACGCGAGGTCGGTGCCCCAGGCGGCGTTGACCGCCTCGATCGAGCCGTAACGGTGCAGCATCTCGCTGCGGAGGTCCTGCACGGCCAGCGGGGAGTAGGACTGCAGCGCACCCCGGGTCGGGTAGCCGGTGCCCTCGTCGTGCTGGTTGTAGGAGGGGTACCTCAGCTCACCGGACGGGCCGAGCGAGACGTTGACCTCCACCACCTCGTCGGCGTAGACGTCCCCGTACTGCTGCTCGAAGGCGTCGGTGAAGTCCCGGTACTCGTCCAGGACGACCTCGTCGGCCCAGCCCTGCACGCTCTCGGCGCTGTGGTTGCCCTGCTCGCTCTGGTACTGGAGCCCGGTCGGGCCGAGTTCGACGCCGTGGTGCCTCTCGTCGGCGTACTTCGGCCACAGCCACGACGGCAGCAGGCTGGTGTAGTC
Organism: Modestobacter marinus; assembly: GCF_011758655.1. Taxonomy (NCBI): domain Bacteria; kingdom Bacillati; phylum Actinomycetota; class Actinomycetes; order Geodermatophilales; family Geodermatophilaceae; genus Modestobacter; species Modestobacter marinus. The sequence continues at coordinate 227,446 of NZ_JAAMPA010000003.1, read as the reverse complement.
GTCCCCCACGTTGCCGCCGGCCTGGTGGAACGACAGGATCGGCGCGAGGTCCAGGCCCTTCGACGTGATCAGGTCGAAGACCCGGTCGTAGTAGCTCCAGTCGAACTGGTTGTCCGCAGCCCCCTCGACGTCGCCCCACCACACGTCGACGCTCACCGCGTCCACGCCGTAGGCGGCCACGGTCTCGAGGTCGGCCTCGAAGTCCGCCCAGTCGGTCACCTTCAGCGGCGCCATCACGTTGGCGGTGAACTCCGGGTCGTCCAGCGCCACCGGTCCCGGCGGCACCGGGCCGTCCGCGGGCGGGGCCGGCACCGGGCCCTCCGCGGGCGTGGCCTGGGCGCCGCCGGCGCCGACGAGGACCAGGCTGAGGGCGGCGACTGCGGCTGTGATGTGCCTCACATCCGGCATGTTGCCAGCCCTCGCGTCGGGTCACAGGGGATCTCTCGGTCGGCACCGGTTCCTCGGCGTGTCCTGCCGGACTCGCGGGCCGGGCCGCAGGAGCCGCCCGTCGGACATGGTCAGCGCGTGGACCGCCCATGACCGGTGGACGCCGTTCGGACCGTCGTGCAGCCTGCGAGTCCCCGCGGATCGAACCCTCGGGCCTCGAGGAGCACGACGTCCAGCGCACCGAGGACGACCGGGTCGAGGATGACGTCGACGGCGCACACCCGGCCCCCCGAGACGACGAACTCCAGCGCTCCGTGCAGCCGGCCGCCCGAGAGGAAGACAGCCCCGGCAGCTCCGTCGAGCAGCGCGGCGCGGGCGGCACGTGCCTTGCCGAGGAAGGCGCCGGCGACGGCCTGATGTCCGGCGAGCCGCTCGACCCCGCCGAGCGCGGGAACGGGCGCGTCCGCGCGGAGGACGACGTCCGGGTCCAGGACCGCCAGCAGTCCGGCGAAGTCCCCGTCCCGCGCGGCGGCGAGGAACGCCCGGACGACCTCCTGGCGGCGCAGGGCGTCGCGGGGGTCCGCGGCGTCCGGAGCCGCGCCATGCACCCGGCGCCGGGCGCGGCTGGCCAGCTGGCGGGCCGCCACCGGGCTCCGGTCGAGGACCACCGCCACCTCGGTGAACGGGACGGCGAAGAGGTCGTGCAGCACGAACGCCAGCCGCTCCGACGGCGTCAGCGCGTCGAGCACCACGAGCAGCGCGAGGCCGACCGAGTCGGCCAGGACGGCCTCGTCCTCCGGCTGGACACCGCCCTGGCGTTCCGACAGGTGCAGCTCCAGCGGCTCCTCGCGGCGCGCGCCCCGGCGCCGCAGCATGTCCAGGCACACCCGGCCGACGACCGTGGTCAACCAGCCGCCGAGGTTCTCCACGCCCATGGCTCCGCTGCGCTGGAGTCGCAGCCATGCCTCCTGGACGGCGTCCTCCGCCTCGTTCGAGGAGCCGAGCACCCGCTGCGCGACCGCCTGCAGGTGCCCGCGATGTGCCTTGAACTGCTCCACCAGCAGTTGCGTCCTGGCTCCGTCCTCGTCCACCTGTCACATCCTCCCGGCGCGCTCCGTCAGTCCAGTGACGACGCCGACCGCCGCGATGTGACACGCAGCGGAGCGCGCCGTGCTCGCTCGTGGACACCACCCAGCGTCCATGGCGGCCGGACCCGACGATCCCGGCCCCCTGGGTCGCTCCACCCCGCGCAGAGACTCCGAGGAGGAACCATGTCCGAGAACGACCTCGCTGACCTGGTCAGCGTTCGCTACCTGGTCCATGACGTCGGGACCGCGATCGACTTCTACACCGCTCACCTGGGCTTCAGCGTCCGGACGAACGCCGCACCCGCGTTCGCCGACGTGGTCCGGGGCGACCTCCGACTCCTGCTCAGCGGCCCGCAGAGCTCGGCGGCTCGTCCGATGTCCGACGGCACCCAACCGGTGCCTGGCGGGTGGAACCGGATCCACCTCATCGTGGCCGACATCGAGGAGGAGGTCGCTCGCCTGCGTGCCGCTGGTCTGAGCTTCCGCAACGACGTCGTGACCGGTCCCGGCGGCCGACAGGTGCTGGTCCAGGACCCGTCCGGCAACCTCGTCGAGTTGTTCCAGCCGGCGGGCAGGTGACACCGGGCGTCGGCCGGTGAGCTGTGCCGGAGGGAACGCCGGTCGACGGCTCACCGGTCGACGACGGCCGGGTCGTGCGGGAGGCCGAGGAGGTCGAACAGCGGCACGGCGCCGTCCTGCTGCGCGGTTCAGCGCCGGCGGTGGTGCAGGTACACGACGCCGCCGGTGAACCGCCGTTCGGCGACCAGCTCCAGGTCGAGCCGGATGCCGTCGGGCAGCGCCCGGGTGCCACCGCCCACGACGACCGGGTGCAGGAACTGGTGCAGGTCGTCGACCAGCCCGGCGCGCAGCGCCTGCGCGGCCAGCTCCGGGCCCCCGATGCTGACGTCCCGGTCGGCGGCCGCCACCAGCTGCCGGACCACCTCCGGGTCGAACTGGCGTTCCAGCCGGGTCCGTGGCGTGCCGACCTCGGCCAGCGACCTCGAGTAGACGACCTTGTCGGTGGCGCGCCAGAGATCGGCGTACTCGTTCTCGACGGCCGACACGTCCGGGCCGCCGATGCTCTGCCAGACCGCGAGCGTCTCGTACATGCGCCGGCCGTAGAGGGCGGTGCCCACCTGCTGCTCGAGGTGGTTGGCGGCGGCGTGCACCTCCTCGTCGGGGGCGGCCCAGTCGAAGCTCCCCTCCGCGTCGACCGTGTAGCCGTCCAGCGAGCAGATGACCGCGTAGACCAGCCGCGCCATCAGCCCTGCTCGATCACGGAGAACACGTTGCCGGCGGGGTCGGTGAACCAGGCGATCAGCGGACCACCGGCGCGCATGACCCCGTTCTCGTCGGTCGGCGGGGAGTCGTACCGGAGGAACTCAACCCCGCGGGCCGCGAGCTCGGCGACGGTCGCGTCCACGTCGGCGACCGGGAAGTTGAGCACCGTGTACGTGGCCGGGGTGTGGTCACCGCCCTTCGCGTAGACCAGCACCTGCCGGTCACCGGCCAGGTGCAGGTGCACCACCCCGGCCATCGCGGTCGGTGAGGTGCGCAGGCCCAGCACCTGCTCGTAGAAGGCGCGGGCACGGTCGAGGTCGTCGACGGAGAAGCCGCTGAACGCCTCGCTGGCGGCGAGCAGCGGGATCGGTTCCTGGGTCGCGGTCATGCCCCTACAGACCCTGACCGGCCGCCGGACTCATCGGCCGGCCGGCTCCGGGTTGCGCGGGAGGCCGAACAGCTCGAACAGCTGCGGCCCCAGGAACGCCGTCGTCCGCACCACCAGGCCGTCGCGGAACTCCAGGGCGTGCACCGCCCACGGCTCGAACGACCCACCCGGCCCGCTGGGCCGCCACTGGGCGAAGGCCGGGTTGCCGTTCATCTCCAGCGGCACCACGTGTGACCCGCGGCAGCCGTGCCCGGGGCCGACGTACCAGGTGGCGATGTCGGCCGAGCCGCGCAGCCACATGGCGTAGGGCGGCATGTCCATCACCGCGTCCTCGTGCAGCAGCTCCACCAGCGCCTCGACGTCGTACCGCTCGAAGGCGTCGAGGTAGCGGGCCAGCAGCTCGGTCTGATCGGCGGCGACCACCGGCGTGGGCGCGTCGGCCGCGGGCCGGTGGGCGGCGAGGGTGGCGCGGGCCCGCTGCAGCGCGCTGTTGGCCGCCGCGACCGACGTCTCCAGCAGCCCGGCGACCTCGTCGGCCCGCCAGCGGAGCACGTCGCGCAGGATCAGCACCGCCCGCTGCTTCGGCGGCAGGTGCTGCAGCGCGGCGACGAACGCCAGCTTCACCGACTCCCGCTGGACGGCGAGCTCGGCCGGGTCGGCGCCGGTGGGCAGCACCTGGCGGTCGAGCGCCGGCTGGATCCACGCCCCGTCGGGCAGCACCCCGGCCAGGGACGCCACCACCGGCGCGCTCGGCTCACCGCCGGACAGGTCGACCGGCAGCGCCCGCCGCTTGCGCCCGTCCAGGGCGTCGAGGCAGACGTTGGTGGCGATCCGGTACAGCCACGAGCGCAGCGCCCCGGCGCCCTGCAGCCGGTCCAGCGAGCGCCAGGCCCGCACCATCGTCTCCTGGACGGCGTCCTCCGCGTCGAAGGACGACCCCAGCATCCGGTAGCAGTACCCGGTCAGCTCCCGCCGGTGCTCGGCCAGGCGCGGCTCCAGCTCGGCGGCCGGGCTCACGCCCGGCGGCTCGGTGACGACACCGGTCATCGCAGCACTCCCGCTCTCGGTCGCCGCTCGGTCGGCCCCGGACAGAGGCGCGCTGCGACGTCCCGGTCGATCCTGCCGGAGGGGTCCGACAGAACCAAGGAGTCCGGCTACTGGTAGGTGACCAGTTCCGGGGTCGGCTGCACCGTCTCGATGGTCTCCTGCGGCGAGATCATCGGGACGTCCTCGTCGATGAAGTTCTTCCAGCCCCAGTACAGCGGCTGCGGGGCGTCGCGGTGCAGCACCTCCCAGGTGCTCTGCTTGGCCGGCTGCGAGCCCTGACCGTCGACGTGGACCAGGATCGCCAGCTCGTCCCGCGAGGTGTCCAGCCGCTCGCGGTCGACGATCATCCGCACCTGGAACTGGTGCAGCACGAGCAGCTTCTGCGGCAGGTCGTTCTCCTGGACCAGGTCGGCCAGCCAGGTGACCACCTGGTTGACCTCGTCGATGCCGACCTGGCCGATCTGGACCAGGTGCACCTCGTTCGGCCCGAGCCGCCACTCCGGGTCCAGCGCCAGGCCGACGTAGGGCAGCTCCAGCAGCGACTCGTACTGCTTGGCCTGGGTCAGGAAGTCGGTGCGGCCCGGCTGCAGGTCCAGCACCACGTACAGGCCGGCCGCGCCGGCCTGCTCCACCCACGGGCGCAGCGTCTCGACGTCCTGCTCGGCGGAGTAGTTGTTGTCCGGGCCGGCCGAGGCGGAGGCCACCGTGGCGATGATCTCGAACGTCGGGACGACGGTGTTGTCGACCAGCGGCCGGTACTCGTCGGCGTACTGCTGGGCCCGCGCGATGGAGGCGGGCAGGTCCTGCTCGCCCAGCAGGCCCAGCGCGCCACTGCCGGGGATGCCGTAGAGGGCGATCAGCGTGTGCTCCGGGAACAGCAGCTGGCCGCCGCCGGGCAGCTGGGTGCCGGTGGCCGCGGCGTCCAGCTTCCAGTCGATCCCCGGCGCCCCGGCCAGGTCGGCACCGAGCACCAGCACCGTGGGCTCGGCCGCGAGGCGCTCGACGACCTCCGCCGACCCGCGCGGGTCGGCCACCCCACCGGTGAGCAGCACCTCGGCGCCCGCGGCCCGGGCGGTCGCGATGCCGGCCAGCGACTGGGCGCCCCCGCTGGCCAGGACCACGACGTCCTCCAGCGGCTCGGGGCGCTGCACCTCGGGCAGCTCCCCCGTCGGCTCCGCCGAGCCGGTCTCGGACGCCTCGGACTCGAAGGACTCGGACTCAGCGGCCTCGGTCTCGGACGCCTCGGTCTCCGTGCCGTCCGCCGGGGCGTCGGAGGGGGTCGCCGGGGCCGGCGGGGCCTCCGCCGTCAGGACCGGCAGCGCGTCCGGGGCCAGCCCGGCCACCGCCGTCGCCCGCTCGGCGTCCGGCACGGTGGTGGGCTCGGCGAGGTCCAGGCCGGTCGCCTCCTCGAGCGCCCCGGCGTCGGCGGGGACGGCCACGACCTCGACGTCCGAACCGCCCGGGAGCAGGTCACCGGCGTCGTCTCCGACGGCGAGCACGGTCTGCACGCCGAGGCGGTCCAGCTCCGTCCCGAGCGCGTCGGCGGGGGCGTCGGAGCCCAGCAGCAGGGGCACCCCGAGACCCACCGCGGCCACCGCGCCCAGGAGCTCCGCGTCCGCATCGCCGCTGCCGGCGACGACGGCGACGTCGGAGCTCTCGTAGAGCGCGCGGCTGGTGGAGACCGCCGCAGCCACCGGGTCGGTGTCGGGCACGAGGGTGCGCGTCGCATCCGGGGCCACGGTCACGGCGCCGGCGGCGGCAGGCTCGTCCGAGCCGCCCGCGCTGCCCGAGCCACCGGAGTCCCCGTCGTCCGAGCCGGTGCACCCGGCGAGCACCAGGGCGGTGACCAGGGCGAGCGCCGGGACGGCGGGACCGCGCGGGGTACGGGGGAGGACTGCGGTGCGGCGCATGGGCTACTTCCTGCGCCCGCAGCCACCAGGGAGCCGGGGTCCCGGGGCGGGCGGGCGCGAACACGGTCGGGGGCTCCCCGACAGTAGAGGCGCCCCGCGTCGGCGCGAAACCCACGGCTCGGGCCGGGTCCTGGACACGCCCGGGGCACGCCGGGAACATCTCCGCCCGAGATGAGCGCACACAGGTCGGGACAGCCCGACCCCGCACCGGCCAGCCAGCGGGCTGGGACCACGCGTTCCCCCCGGCCAGGCTGGTCGGCATGACGACGACCACCGCCGAGCTCCCCGTCCGGGCCGGGCTGCCCGTCGCTCGGGAGACCCGGCGCGGCTGGTGGCACCAGCTCGGCATCGACACCGGCTACGTCCTGGTCGCCTTCCCGCTGTCGCTGCTCGCCTTCGTCCTGGTGGTGACCGGTGCCGCGGTCGGGCTCGGGCTGCTCGTGGTGTGGATCGGCCTGCCCGTGGCGGTCGGCACCCTGGCCGTCGCCCGCGGGTTCGCCACCGCCGAGCGCGCCTGGTTGCCCGCGGTCCTGCGCCGGCCGGTGACCCGCCCGGTCTACCGGCTGCCCGAGCCGGGCGCCGGCCGGTTGCGCCGGCTGTCCGGGCCGATGCGCGAGCCGCAGTACTGGATGGACGCGCTGCACGCGGTGCTCCGGCTGTTCGTCGCGGCACCGGCGTTCGTCGTGGCGGTGGTCTGGTGGGCGGTCACGCTGGCCGGGCTGAGCTCGGTGACGTGGGACTGGTCGATCCCCTACGACGAGACGGGCCGGCCGGACAACCACACGCTCCCCGAGGTCATCGGTCTCGCCGACACCGCCACCAACCGGGTGCTCCTCTACACCGCGGTCGGCCTGCTGTTCGCGCTGACGCTGCCGGTCGTCGTCCGGGGGTGCGCCCTCGCCCAGGCCCAGCTCGGCCGGGGGCTGCTGACCTCCCGGGCCGCCACCCAGGCCGAGATCGGCCGGCTGTCGGAGGGCCGGGACGCGGCCGTGGCGGCCGAGGCCGTCGCCCTGCGCCGGCTGGAGCGGGACATCCACGACGGTCCCCAGCAGCGGCTCGTCCGGCTGAGCATGGACCTGCACCGGGCCCGCCGGATGGTGGACAGCGACCCCGACGGCGCCCGCGCGACGCTGGACGAGGCGGCCACGCAGACCCGGGAGACGCTGGAGGAGCTGCGGGCGCTGTCCCGCGGCATCGCGCCACCGGTGCTGGCCGACCGCGGCCTGGCCGCCGCGCTCGCCGCCCTCGCGGCCCGCTCCCCCGTGCCCGTCGAGCTGGCCGTCGCCCTGCCGCCCGGGCAGCGGCTGACGCCGGCCGTGGAGAACTCGGCGTACTTCCTGGTGAGCGAGGCGCTGGCGAACGTCGCCAAGCACAGCGAGGCGACCGGGAGCCGGGTGACGGTGGTCTGCGAGGACGACCGCCTGCGGGTGGTGGTCGAGGACGACGGCCGCGGCGGTGCCGTGCTCGCCCCCGGCCACGGGCTGGCCGGACTGACCGACCGGCTGCGCGCGGTCGACGGGGTGCTGACCGTGGACAGCCCGCGCGGCGGGCCGACCCGGCTGATCGGCGAGCTGCCGTGCCGGTGACCGAGGGAGGACACCGGATGCGGGTCGTGCTGGCCGAGGACTCGGTGCTGCTCCGGGAGGGCCTCGTCCGGTTGCTCGGCGAGGCCGGCACCGAGGTGGTGGCCGCCGTCGCCGACGGGCCGTCGCTGGTGCGGTCGGTCGTCGAGCACCGCCCGGACGTCGCCGTCGTCGACGTCCGGATGCCGCCGACCCACACCGACGAGGGGCTGCGGGCCGCGGTCGAGGCGCGCCGCGCCGTCCCCAGCACCGCGGTGCTGGTGCTCTCCCAGTACGTCGAGGTGGCCTACGCCGACGAGCTGCTCGCCGACGGCGCCGGCGGTGTCGGGTACCTGCTCAAGGACCGGGTCGCGCAGGTGGACCAGTTCCTGACCGCGCTGGACGACGTCGTGGCCGGCGGCACCGTGCTCGACCCGCAGGTGGTCGCCCAGCTGTTCGCCCGGCGCCGGAGGGACGACCCGGTGCGCTCCCTCTCCCCTCGGGAGCGGGAGGTGCTGGGACTGATCGCCGAGGGGCACTCCAACGCCGCGATCGCCCGCGAGCTGGTCGTCACCCAGGGGGCGGTGGAGAAGCACACCCAGCACATCTTCGCCAAGCTCGGCCTGTCCCAGGACGAGGACCAGCACCGCCGGGTGATGGCGACCCTGGCCTACCTGCGCAGCTGACCGGGGGCGCACCGGCTCAGCCGGCCCCGGCGTCGAAGGCCGCCCGCAGCCGGGCCGGTGCCCGCAGCCGCCACGCCTCGGTGAGCAGCTCGGCCAGCTCCGTCCGGTCCACGGCCGCGAGCTGGACGACGACCATGCTGCTGTTGCGGTAGTGGTGGGGCACCGAGAACACCGCCGGCCGCTCGGCGGCCAGCTCGGCGTTCTCCCCGGGCGCCAGCCGGATCGCCACCCACTCCTCCGCCGGCGGCATCGACGCGAAGACCTTGTCGCGCACCCGCAGGCAGGCCATGTCCCACGCCGGCCGCTCGGTGGCCTCCGGCAGGGCCAGGGCGATCGCCCGTACGTCGTCGGGGGTGGCTGCCATGGCGGCAGGGTGCCACCGGCCACCGACAGGGAGGGCTGGCTGCCGGCCGCCGGTCACTGAGGCCGGAACTCGTTGGCCGAGCGTCGTACCCGCCGGGTAGACACCTCCCGTGACCGACTTCGCCGACCAGCTCCGCCCCATCACCGCCGAGGAGTGGCCGCGATTCGTCCGCGGGATGCGCACCACCTTCGGCCACGACCACACCGGCCCCTACATGGACTCCCCGTCCCCGATGGCCGAGCTGGACCGCTCGCTGGCCCTGTTCGACGGCGAGCGGGTGGCCGCCACCGCCGGGATCTACAGCCTGGAGATGACCGTGCCCGGGGCGGTGGTGCCGACCGCGGGCGTCACCTGGGTGACCGTCTCCCCCACCCACCGGCGGCGCGGGGTGCTGACGGCGATGATGCGGCGGCAGCTGGCCGAGGTGCACGCGGCCGGCCGGGAGCCGGTGGCGGCGCTGTGGGCCGCGGAGTGGCCGATCTACGGCCGCTTCGGGTACGCCCCGGCCGCCCGGCGCGGCGGCTGGACCGGGCTGACCGAGCGGCTGCAGCTGCGCCCGGACGTCGACTGCGGCACCGGCACGGTCCGGCTGGTCGACGTCGAGCAGTTCCGCCCGGCGGCCGAGGCGCTGCACGAGCAGCTACGCCGGTGGGTGCCGGGCAACATGGCCCGGGACGAGACGTGGTGGGAGCGGCGGCTGTACGACTCCGCCGAGCGCGCCGCCGGTGGCCCGCCCCGCCAGCTGGCCCTGCACGTGGAGGCGGACGGGACGGTCACCGGCTTCGCCAGCTACCGGCTGCGGGCGGCCTGGACCGACACCAGCGAGCCCGACGGCACGCTGACCGTCGAGGAGGTCCGGGCGAGCAGCCCGACCGGCTACGCCGCGCTGTGGCGCTTCCTGCTCGGGCAGGACCTCATGCGCACGATCGAGTACCCCTCCGGTCCCGTCGACGACCCGCTGGCGCACCTGCTGGTGAACGGCCGGGCGTGGCACGCCCGGCCGGTCGATGCGCTCTGGGTGCGGCTGGTCGACGTGGGCGCTGCCCTGTCCGCCCGCCGGTACCCGGCCCGGCTGGACATGGTGTTCGAGGTGCGCGACCGGTTCTGTGACTGGAACGACGGGCGCTGGCACGTCTGGGGCCACCCGGCCGGTGCTTACAGTGACCGCACCGACCGCGACCCGGACCTGGTCGTGGACGTGGACGCGCTGGCAGCGGCCTACCTGGGCGGCGTCTCGTTCGCCTCGCTGCAGGCCGCCGGCCGGGTGACCGAGATCAGCCCGGGTGCGGTGACCCAGGCGTCGACGGCCTTCGGCTGGCCGGTCGCGCCCTGGTGCCCCGACGACTTCTGAGCGGGCCCCGCGCCCCTCTGGGAGGGGCCTGACCGCTCCGGCGCCTCAGCCGGGCTGGGTGCCGTCCCACTCCGACAGCGGGGCGCAGTGCCAGCGCCAGGAGGTGACCGGTTCCCGGCCGGGCAGCTCGCCACGGCCGGTGGCCCACAGCAGGGCCGCCCACGGGTCGGCGTCGGCCGGGGCCCAGGGGAAGAGCCGCGCCCGGGTCGCCTCGGCCAGCCGGGACGGCGGCCTCCACGCCAGCTCGCGGTCCATGGCGACGTCGCCGGTGTGCAGCAGCAGCTCCGCGCAGCCCATCCCGGCGAAGCCGGAGGCGTCGGCCAGCCCCCAGTCGTGCGCGCCGCGCTCGTCCGGTCCGGCGGTGTCGACCACCCGGGCGAGCACCTCGGTCGCGGCAGCCAACTGCAGGCACGTCTCGGCGAGGTCGGCGTCCGGCCGGCGGACGACGTCGAAGGCGCTCACCTCCACCGGCCCGGCGACCAGGTCCTGGGCGTACCAGGTCAGGCAGGAGGTGATGTGCGCGGCGACGCCGACGACGTCGGTGCCCAGCGTCGGCACCGCCGCCGCACCGTCGGGCACCCGGGCGAACAGCTCCCGCACCGCGGCGCCGGCGGCCCGCAGGTCGTCCCCGGTCACCGGCGCCCGCTCACGGGGTGCGGGTGGGCAGCCCGCCGGCCGGACGCTGCCGGTTCTGCTCGTACTCGCTGAGCAGACCGATCCGGCGGCTGTGCCGCTCCTCGCCGCTGAACGGCTCGCGCAGGTAGGTCAGCACCAGGGCGGTGGCCTCCTCCACGCTGTGCTGCCGGTTGCCCACCGCGGCGACGTTGGCGTCGTTGTGCTGGCGGGCCAGCTGGGCGGTGCTCTCGTTCCAGATCAGCGCGGCGCGGACGCCGGGGACCTTGTTGGCGGCGATCTGCTCGCCGTTGCCCGAGCCGCCGATGACGATGCCGAGGCTGCCCGGCTCGGTGACGACCCGCTCCCCGACCTCGAAGCAGAACGGCGGGTAGTCGTCCTGCGGGTCGTAGTCGTAGGCCCCGCAGTCGACCGGCTCGAAGCCCTCGTCGGCGAGCACCTGCATCAGGTGGGACTTCAGTTCGAGACCGGCGTGGTCGGTACCGAGGAAGACGCGCATGTGCCGATCTTCTCACCGACTCCTGGCAGGCTGGCCCGGTGGCGGTTCTGGGGGTCGACGGCTGGCGCGGGAAGTGGGTCGGTGCGCTGCTCGACGGACGCACGGTGGAGCTGAGGGTGCTGGACGACGCGGCGGCGGTGCTCGCGGTGCCGGACGTCGAGGTGGTGGCCATCGACATGCCGATCGGTCTCTCCGAGGACGGCGCCCGGGCCTGCGACGTCGCGGCTGCCGGGCTGCTGCGGCCCACGGGCGCGGCCAGCTCGGTGTTCCCCACACCGGTGCGGGCGGTGCTGGCCACCGACGACTACGCGGAGGCCCGGGCCATCTCCCGTGCGGCCACCGATCCCCCGCGCGCGCCGTCGGCCCAGGCGTTCATGCTGGTCCGCTCCATCCGGGCCCTGGACGACGTCCTCGGCGACCCACCGACCGACCGGGTGGTCGAGGTGCACCCCGAGCTGGCGTTCCGGCTCGGGCTGGGCGGGGTCACCGACCGCAAGGGCACCGCCCGCGGCACGGTGCAGCGGCTGGCGACGCTGCGCGCGGTGATGGACGTCGAGGAGGCGCTCGCCGCAGCGCCCACCGGCGTCCCCCTGGTCGACGCCCTCGACGCCTGCGCCGCCGCCTGGTCGGCCCAGCGGCTGGCCGCCGGAGCGGCCGAGTGCGTGGGGAACGGGACGACCGACTCCCGCGGCCGGCCGATGCGGATCTGCTGGTGACCGCCGGCTGGCGGGAGATCGGCGACCGGGTGTTCGTCCGCCGGCACCGGGAGCTCGACCTCAACTGCGGCCTGGTGGTCGGCGACGGCGGCTGCCTGGTGGTCGACACCCGCTCGCACCTCGGTGAGGGCCGGGCCCTGGCCGAGGCGGTCCGGGCGGTCACCCCGCACCCGTGGACGGTGGTGAACACCCACGCGCACTTCGACCACTGCTTCGGCAACGCCGCCTTCCGCCCGGCCGACATCTGGGGGCACCGCCAGTGCGCCGAGGAGCTCGAGGCGACCGGTGAGCAGCAGCGCGCCTCGGTGGTCACCGGTCTCCGCGAGGACGGCGACCCCGCGGCCGAGCTCGTCGCGACCGCACCGATCGACCCGCCCGACCGCCTGGTCGACGACCTCGCCGTGCTCGACGTGGGCGGCCGGACGGTGACGCTGCGCCACCTGGGGCGGGGGCACACCGGCGCGGACCTGGTGGTCGCCGTGGACGACGTCCTGTTCGCCGGGGACCTGGTCGAGGACGGGGCGCCCCCGGCGATGGAGGACGCCTATCCGCTGGAGTGGGCGGTCACGACCACGGCGCTGCTCGAGCTGGTGCGGGGGCCCGTGGTCCCCGGGCACGGCGGGGTGGTGGACGCGGCCTTCGTGACCGCCCAGCGCGACGAGCTGGCCCTGCTGGCCCGGTGGCTCGCCGACCCGGCCACCGACCCGCCGTTCGACGAGCGGACCAGGGAGATCGCCCGCTCCCGGCTCTGAGGCCCCGGCCCTCGGCTCAGGCGAGCTTCCGGACGACGGGCAGCGGCAGAACGCGCAGCAGGCCGGCGACCGGGCGCCACGGCCACTCGGGGACGTAGGCGCGCACCGGCTCCCGCTCGATCGCCGCGGTCAGCGCGGTCACGCCGGTCGGCAGGTCGACGGTGAACGGGCCGCGGCGGCCGGTGTTGATGTCGGTCTCGATGAAGCCGGGGTGGATCGTCGTCACCCGGATGTCGCGGGTGCGCCGGTCGCCCAGCAGGTCGGCCCGGATGCCCTCGGCGAGCACGGCGTCGGCGGCCTTGGAGGTGGCGTACGCCGTCCGGGTGCCGCCCATCCCCCGCACCCCGGCGACCGAGGAGATCACCACCAGGTGGCCACTCCCCTGGGACCGGAACAACGCGACCGCCGCCTCGCAGCTGGCGTGGGTGCCCAGCACGTTGGTGACCAGCACCTGGCGGTTGGGCCGGGCGTGCCCGGTGCCCACCGGCGCCCCCTTGCCGATGCCGGCGTTGGCGACGAACCGGTCGATGCCCCCGAGCTGACCGGCCAGCCGCGGCACGGTCTCGGCGACGGCCTCGGGGTCGTCGACGTCCAGCTCACCGACCACGACGCGGATGCCGGGGTGCCGGGCCAGCAGCTCCCCGCGGAGCTCCGACAGCCGGTCCAGCCGCCGGGCGACCAGGACCAGGTCCCGGCCGCGGGCGGCGAACTCCCGGGCCATGCCCTGACCGAGGCCCGCGCTGGCACCGGTGATGAAGATCCGCTGACGAAGGGGGTGCGGCATCGGGTCATCCTGCCGCACCCGCTCCCGGACGGGGGTGCTCAGCCGGTGCCGCGCAGCTCCACGGCGTCGGCGGGCACCGAGGACGTGTCCTCGGTGCCCGCCTCGTCGCTCAGCCGCACGTCGCGCCCGAGCTCACCCCTTGGCCTTGGCCTTGGCCTTCGCCAGCACCTTGGCCAACACCTTGGCCTTCGCCTTCGCGGTGTCCTTGGTCAGGTCCTTGTCCTTGATGAACGCCTTGGCCTTGGCCAGGACCAACGCCTTGGCCTTGGCCAGGACCAACGCCTTGGCCTTGGCTTTGGCGTCGTCCTTCTCCGGGTCGGTCGGCGGGGCCGGCGGGGTGGGTGCGGTCTCGGCCACCGTCACGGTGACGTCCGGGTAGAACTGCACCCGGTAGAGGTGGTCGCAGACGCCCTCGATCGTGTACTCCCCCGGGGGCGTCCCGAGCGGCAACGAGTTCTCGAAGACGACGCTGCCGTCAGGGAGGGTGACGTCGGCGAACTGGACGGTCACGTTGGTGATCTCGTACCAGATGAAGGGTGTCGATCCGTCGGCGTCGGGGGTCGAGCCGACCGGGTCGGGGGTGCACCCGGTGAAGGTCACGGTGAACGGCTGCCCCGGGACGAGGGTCGTGTCCGAGACGACGGGGGTCGGCAGCGGTGCCGGTGCGGCCAGGGCCGCTAGAGCAGCAACCAGGGTGGCTGCACCGGTGACCAGCCCGGCCATGGTGACGGCGGCGATGCGGCGCGTGGACAGGGCGGACATGGGGGTCTCCGTCGCTGTTCGGCGACCCGGTCGGCCTGGGCCGGCTGCGGCATGTCTAGTGGCTCAGCCGCGGCACGTCCCCCGCTTGACGACCTGCCGGCGTCGGGGCGCGACACGCGCGGGAGTCGCCGACACGCCGTAACTTTTCGCGGCTCGGTCTGGCCCGTAAAGGACATTCCGAATGCTCGGGAGGGCGCGTGCGCTCACCGCATGGACGGCGCCACCTGCACACATGCTTGCGTAAATACGCAATTTATGAATCGGGTAATCTAAAGGCAGGGGCGCGCCGGTGAGCCCACCCGTCCAGGGTGGCTTTCACGTGTCGGACCTGTCGACTAGGTTGCTCTCAGTGACCTTCCCGGTCACCGAGAAATGGTACCGGTAACACAACCCGTCGAGAGGGGAGGCCGGAGCCGCGGAGAGGACAAGAATGCCTGAAAACTCTAGTAGCGGAAGGGGTCGGCACCGCAAGGATCCGGCGAACTTCCGCGAGCGCCTGCCGGACGTAGACCTCGAGGTGGCGACCAAGACCCTGGTCTTGATCTCCAAGGCCCTGGCCCTGGGCAACCAGGTCGCGGCTGTCCTCGGACAGCACGATGACCCCACCCAGTGGGCGGGGTCGACCGTGGTGATGCTCGTCCTGAGCGCTGGTAACGCCCTCGTCTGCCGTTTGCGGCGGCAGTCGAACTGATCCACCTGCTGGACGCCGTCCGGTCCCTCGTCACAGGGGCCGGGCGGCTCAGCCGCGGGCCTCGAACACCCGCGCCTTGAAGAATCCGCTTTTGCATACGTCCTGTCAAGTTCACGAGTCGTACTAACATCCGCCAGGCGTGCAGCCGGTGCTCATTCCCTTTGATTCCTTGCGCAGCAAGGGTTTCCGGGGTTCGGCCGCGGCGCAGCAGCCGACACTGTGCCGGCGCTGCCGAGAGATCCAGGGTCTTCTTGACAAGACGTATGCGTTTTTCTGCCGTCGCAGGAGCGGTCCCGCAGCCAGGTAGCCCGGGGCGCATTCTTGACGAGCCGTATTAATTCTCAGCCGTCGGCTACCGGACGCGCGCCGGCCCGCCGTGTGGGCAACTTGTGGCGGGCGAGGATGCGCCGCACGGCGGTCACCGAGCGGTCGATCAGTTCAGCGATCTCCCGCAGTGATCGCCCGCCGGCGTAGGACTCCAGGACGTAGGCCTCCATCCGCGCCTGCAGGTCGGCGCTGAGCACAGTGCCGGTGCGCGCGGTGCCCGCGAACTCCGGCAGCGGCCGCAGCGACGGCCGGGACGGGTACGGCATGGGTCGAGTGTGGTCAGCCTCGAGCGGGCCAGGCCACCAGCGGAGGCAGCGGATCCCCGGATAGGGGAACGTCGGGGTCCTGCTGGTCGTGGCTGCCGGCGGCGTGCGCGAGGGCGGCCAACAACAGCCGGAGGCTCGCCCGGTCGAGGTCACCGGTTAGGTCGCCCAGGTCGACCGGCTGACCGTCCGCGAGGCTCTCAGGGGCGCGTAGCAGCCGCTGCTGACCGTCGTCGCCGGCCGAGAGTGCCGGCCTGCAGGGCCCCGCGGACGTCGTCCCATCGCACCTGCGCCCAGGTCTCCCCACCGGCGGGGTCGGGCTCGAGGTCGATGAGGCCGGCGGCCTGCAGTGCGGGCAGCCAGTGACCGCCGTTGGCCAGCAGCAGCACCGCAGCCTCGACGGCGTATTCGCCCACGGCGGCGCGCACGAGGGCGTTCTCGACGTCGACCAGGTCCGGGTCGGACGCTCGCGGCTCGAAGATCACCGCTCCAGTGAACTTGCTCGGCCGGCTGCCGAGACTTCCCTCGGTCACCTTCCCCTGCCGACCGGCGGTCACCATGCTGCAGCAACCGCCGTGCAGCACGGTGCCGGCCGGCGAATTAGCCGGCTCGTCCGGCCGGGAACGTATGGGGGGCCTCGGCGCGCCCACCTACTTGCTGCGACGCCTCTTCACCCACAGGGCGATCAGGACGATGACCACGACGGCGAGCCAGCCGATCCAAGCGACTGAGTCCTCGCGCCCGCTCGAGGTGTTGCCCGTGGCGACGGCCAGTACGAGCACCAGGTCGACCTCGCCCACGGGGTCACTGCTGGGGACGAGGCCCGCGCTTGGAGACCGCGCGGAGGACCTCGGGTGCGACCGCCACTGCCACGCTGCCGACGCGGCGCAGCCGGCCGATCATCTGCGCCC
This sequence comes from Modestobacter marinus, assembly GCF_011758655.1. Taxonomy (NCBI): domain Bacteria; kingdom Bacillati; phylum Actinomycetota; class Actinomycetes; order Geodermatophilales; family Geodermatophilaceae; genus Modestobacter; species Modestobacter marinus. The sequence continues at coordinate 211,044 of NZ_JAAMPA010000003.1, read as the reverse complement.
GGCGGTAGGCGTTGTAGAGCTCGGCGGCGATCGCGCCGCGGGAGCCGACGGGCTTGCCCACCGCCCGTGCCCACGCGCGGATCGTCGCGGCGTCTGGACCTGCCATTGGAGGTGCTCCTGTCTGGGATGCGGGGTTGGCCTCGGGGACGCTACGGGCCCGCGCCGCTGATCAGACGTCGTCGCCACGCGGACAGGTGATTCTGATCGGCAGACCCTTCGGCGGTGGCCGCCGGGCCTCCCCGGCCGGCTGATGACCGGCCGGGGAAATGCGGGGGCGGCCTCCTCAGGCCGACCGGATGGTGAGGGCCGACAGGACGTCGGCGGCGCCGGTGACCAACCGGGCCTCACCACTGGAGAGGAGCACATGGCAGCTCACCGAACAGGCGGAGGTCACCGGCCCGGGGACGGCGAAGACCGGGCGCCCGATGGCCTGTGCGGAGTGCACCGCGGACAGGGCGCGGGAGCGGGCCGCGGCCTCGACGACCACGGCACCGGCGCTCAGGGCCACCATCAGCGCGGTGCGCCGCCGGAAGCGGACGTTGGTCGGCGCGGCCCGGCGGGGCCTGGGATACCAGCAGCCCGCCGCTGCCGACGATGCGCTCGAAGAGGGCGGCGTGCGCGCTTGGGGCGGTGCTCGTCGACATGGCCTCAGCGCGGCTGTTCGACGGGATCGACGTCGGTGCTCGGTCAACGGCGGGTGCAGACCACCACGTCTCCGTCGACGACACACTCCCAGGTCCCTTGCGTGTGACGAGCCTGGGCCATGCGGTTCAGCAACACGTTCTCGTCTCCGTCGGCCGGGATCTCACCCCCCCAGCTACCGCGCCACCGCGGCCTGGGCCCAGGCGCTGCACGACCACCCGACGCAGCCCGACGGGCTCCGGTGGGTCTCCCGGCGGCACAACACCAGCACCGCCGTCGTCCTCTTCGGTGACCGTGCCCAGCTCGAGGAACTCACCGCCGCCCCCGACAGCGTGCCGCTCACCCTGGGCGCCGGCGATCGCCTGACCGCGGTTTGCGTGGCCGCCAACCGGGCCTGCATAACCATCACCGACCTGCCCTGAGGCCAAGAGCTCAGTCAGCTGCGGCCGCACGACGCTTGGGCAGCCGCTTGTCGCCTCGGATGCTGTTAGCCCGGATCTTTCATCTGGCCGTGGGTGAACATCAGGACGCGACTCGGTAGGCCGCCGGGCGTGATTCTGGCGGTGCTGTTTGCCGACCTGCGACTGCGGCACGTCGGGCCGACCAGCGGCCCACGAGCCAATCCCCGGCGATTTGAACTGACCTGGGCGTCCCCCACCTAAACCAGCCCGGAGCGGGGTGCCGGGGACATACTGCCCCGCCCACCCCGCCCCGGCGCGCAGTTAGCGCACGCGCACGACGTCGCAGGCCTCGAAGACGTCCCCGCCCGGCAGCCGGCCGTTCACGCAGGCCCGGCTGTCACCGCGGTCGATGCCGGTCTGCTGGGTGTTGAAGTGCAGCACCAAGTCAGGCCGGCCGTCACTGTTGGCGTCCTCGACGTGACCCCGGCCATGGCTCTCCCCGCAGTCACGCTCGGCTGGCGCCTCGGCATCGCCGAAGCACAGCGTGCGGTAGTCGACGGCGGTGGCTTCGAAGCCGTCCGCCGACAGCAGGGCCACCGGAATCACGCCGCGGCTGCGCAGATTGATCGGGTTGTCCGCCGAGCCTGGCTTGATGTCGACCGCCGGCGCCACCGGGCCGCCGGGTGATGGCCGCAGTGTATTGCTGGTGGCCGGCTCACTCAGGCCGAACTCATTGACAGCTCGAACCTGGAAGCTGACGTCCGCGTCGGTCGGCACCTCGGCGATGTCCAGCGTCAGCTGGTCGGCCGGCGTGACGCCGAGCAAGACGCCGTCACTGCGGGACACCCGGAAGCCTCCGATTGGGCTGTCCCCGGCGTTTGCCGGCGGCTGCCAGCTGAGCGTCACCGTGCCGCCACCGGCGTCAACTGCCTGGACTCCCGTCGGCGCCGCCGGCGGCTGCGGCCGCTGCTGTCCCGGCGCCACCGTCACCTCAGCGGTCGCCGTGTTGGTCCGCCCGTCGACGTTCGTCACCGTCAACGAGGCCAGGCCGGTGAACGGCTGCGGGTAGGTGTGGGAGACGACCGGCGAGTCGCCTCTCTGGTCGACGACCCCGTCCGCGTCGAAGTCCCAGGCGTACTCAACGATGGCGCCGGCCGGATCGAAGGATCCGGCACCGGTGAAGGTGAGCTCGTCGCCCGGCGCGGCCACATACGGCCCGCCCGCCTGGGCAACCGGCGCCGATGAGAAGCCTTCGACGGCGGCCTCGATGGCGGTAACCACTTCGCCGGCATTGGCAGCATCGAAGACCTGGCCGCCAGAGCCGTCAGCCAGTTCTGTGAAGCTCGCCACCGCCGTCGCTTCGCCGCCGACCACGATGGGGTTGATTACCACTGGGTCGAGCTCGAAGGCCGTCCGCAATACCTGCTCGAGCGTGTAGCCCGTTCCAGGCTCCGGGTTGTGCGCCGGGGCGTCGCCGATGACAATCGCCAACTTCAGGGCGCCGGGTCGCCAGTCGAGGCCAAAGGAGGTCATGAGCCCGGAGTACACCGACTCCGGGTAGTCGCCACCACCGCTCGCTCCGAGCGTGTTGACCGCCGCGGCGAACGCCGCCCGGTCGGCCGTGAAGGGGGCGTCAACCCGCGCCTGGTACGGGTCTCCGAGATCTTTGTAGTTGACCAAGGCGACGCGCGGCGAGGCCGCAACGCCGAACAAGGCGTCGGTGACCGCAGTGATCGAGGTCTGGGCGGCGTCGATGTCGTCGCCCATGCTGCCGGTCGTATCGACGACGAAGGTCACGTCGACGTTCTGCGTCGGCCGCAGGCTGATCGGGATCGGCGTGACCGTCAGGTCGTCGCGCAGTTCCGGGCGGATGGCGCGCAGCGTGATGGCGATTTCATTCGCCGCCTGCTGCATCTCGAAGTCTGGGTACTGCCCGTGCGCAGCATTGTTCAGGTTAAGCGGGTTGCCCTGGCAAATGCCGTCGCTCTTGTCACACCAACTGCCGACCCTGCCGGCGAGGTCACCCGGGATGTAAGGCACCCTCGGCCCGAAGACGCCGCCGACGGTGTACCACGGGAAGTCTCCGCGCGCCCAGGCGCCGAAGGGGTTGAACTCTGGGTCGCCGAAGAGCGCGATGTAGCCGATTGCCGCCCGGGCCGCACTGCTGAGGCCAGGCAAGGCTGCACCGACCGCATCAGCGCCCTGCGAATAGCCACCAAGGACGTACACCTCACCGGGGCATGCGGCTACTCGCGCATTGAGGAACGTGACCAGCTCGTCGGTCCCCGCCTGCCGGCTCGCGTTGTACTTGCCCACGATCAGGTCGCTGTTCGGATCCCAGACTGAAGTCGGGCCGAACCACTCGTCCTTGTCGTTCGCCGGGTAATCGCTCTCGTCGACGACGCCGTTGGCGTCGAGATCGCCGAGTTCGAGGCTTTCGAAGCGCACGCCGTCCGCAATGTTGCGGTCGACGATGGCGGCGAAGGCGGGCGCCTCTCGGAAGTTGAGCGGCTGACCGGAGCCGCGCGCGAAGATTGACAGAATCTGCTGACAGCCGGGCGTCGCCGCCATAGACGAACCTGCGGTTGCCGCCAGCGCCCCGAATATGAGCGTACTGGTCGCAAGTAGCGCAAAGGAACGCTGAATTTTCACGGGGCCTCCCGGCGACTGGATGAGCGGAACGGTGGGCAGGTCTACTGGGCGTGCGCGTCGAGGTAGACCAGTCGCCAGACGTGACCGGCCGGGGCGGCCTCTTCGGGCTGGGACACAGCACCCAAAGGGAGCACAGAGGCAGCAACCTCGATGCCGCCGGCACGGGCGCGCGCGAAGCAGGTCAAGCGTTCCGGGTCGCAATCTGGATCCGTCGCTCGAAGCAACTCGTACCCGGCGGTCGTGACGATTTTTTCGGCGAAGGCGGTCACTTGCCCGGCCGGTATCGGAGCGAGGTACGCCCGCCTGACGAATGGGCAAGCCGCATCGAGACATGAGTCATCGCGCCGCAGTTCGTCCCGCTCGGGGTAGCGTCGCGCGTCGGTAGGAGCGGGCAGGCTTTCGGCAGCTGTCTGAATGGTGGCGAAGTCCGGCCGGTCGTCCGATGCGCCAGAAGACAGGCTCACGCCGCACGCCGCTAGTACGGCGACCGCCACCGCGGCCAGCAGGCCGACACGTACGAAAAAAATCTGCTTTCGTTGCATAACCAAAAGCCGTTGGCTTCCCTAACTATGGCATGACACTAGGCAATGAGTGCGCTCAGGCATGACCCAGAGAACAGCCAGGCGTAGGCCCGCACGAACTGTCAGTGAAGAATCAAAAATCGCCAGCCCCCCGCTCCGTGCGCCCGCCGTGCGAACCATTCGAGATCGGGTATCCGGCGCGCGCAGCCTGTGTACAGGCTTCTACTGCGTGATCACAAGGGGGCTCGTTGCGAGTCGGTAAGAGTCGGGCCGAGTCCGACTGCGCTCGCTGCCGCAGTGCGGGCACGTCAGGAACTCGTCGACCTCCCCCGGGATCAGGATGCGCAGCTCGCAGGGCTTCTCAGCCACAGCGCTGGCGATCTTCTCGACCAGTGCCCGCAGCTCCCCCGGCGTGCCGACCAGCACGGTCGCCTCGTCCCCAGCGAGGGTCAGAGCCACCTGGTCGGCAGGAAGCTCCTCACCGGTCTGCTCGGCCACCTCGGCCGAGGACCACAGCTCCACCGTCGCAGTGCTGGCTGCGGCGAACTCGTAACGGGTGCCCATGTCTGCCTCTCCCGGCGACGGACCCCCCGTCACCGTGCGCGCTGCCCAGAGGAGTCGAACCCCGGTGCGACCACCGCGGCCAGCCCTTGGGCCAGGACGGCACAGCACGCCACCGGCGAGGCGGCGAGCAGCACCATCGGCGCGAACCGGCAACCGCCACGCGGCGGCCCCCGGCCACGGTCATCGCCCAGCGCGCTCGCGCACCCGCCGCTCGGCCAGCTCATCGGCCTCGGCCTGCGCAGCCATCGACGCCTCGACCGGCCACAGCGCACCCGCCACCCGGTAGGCGGTCTCCGCGACCTCCACCAGCCGCGCCACCGCCTCCGCGTCGTGCGGCACCAGCACCAGCCCACCGGCCTGGCAGGTCAGGTAGGGACGCTGGACCGCACGGCCGCCTGGCGACTGCTCCGCCGCCTGGCCACCGACGCCGGCATCGCCGCCCCCGACCGGATCAGCCCACACTCCGCCCGGCACACCTACGCCACCACCGCCCTCGACGCCGGTGTTGCACTCCGCGACGTCCAGGATTCCATGGGCCACCGCGACCCCCGCACCACCCGGCTCTACGACCGCACCCGCGGCAACCTCTCCCGCAACGCCACCTACGCCGTCGCCGCCGCCCTCGCCGACGACTGACTCGGCGAGGACGGGATGGCCAGGTCGTTGAGCGGACGGCCGGCACCCTGCTGTCTCGCAGACGCCAGGTGGCTGCGTGTCCGTACGAGTGCGCTTTTCAGGCGGCCCGATCGACGGCTGAACCGGCACCGGATCAATCAACAGACCTCACGGCGACGACAAGCATCGCAGCCAGCGCCACATCGCGGGACGCGGTCACCCGGTCGGGTGAAGTCACAGCCACCGTCGACCGATAGATATTGCGTTCGCTTCGTTTACTGCGTTTGATGGACGTAGCGGTGCAGGAGGCCCCCCGAGCCGCTGAGTGATCAGGAGATCGCCATGACTTCCCTACTGGACCGCCCGGTCATGCCCGATGACGGTGACATCACCGCCGCCGTCGCAGCCCTCCCGCAAGTCAAGGACTTCCTGGCCACCCACCCCGGGCGCGAGGCCGTGCGCCTGCTCGTCGACGACGAGCACGGGGACTCACTCACCGTCCCCCGCTCCGCGGTGGAGCTGCTGGCGCGCGTGCTGGCTCACATGGCCGCCGGCCAAGGCGTCTCGATCGTCCCTGCCCAGGCCGAGCTGACCACCCAGCAGGCCGCGGACATGCTCAACATCAGCCGCCCGTTCCTCATCGGGCTGCTGGAGCAGGGCGCGATCGACTACCGCAAGGTGGGCACGCACCGGCGGATCAAGGCCGCTTCGCTGATGGCCTACATGCGCGCCGACGACCGCCGCCGCAGTGCCGCGGCCGGTGAGCTGCACGCCCTCACCCAGGAGATGATCTGACCCCGGCCAAGACCGAAAGCTGAGGGAGAGAAGCGCGCCGCGTGGCCTTCGTCGTCGTTTACGACGCCAACGTGCTCTACCCCTCCCACCAGCGGAGCCTGCTGATCGAGGTCGCCCGGGCGGGACTGGTGCGCGCCCGCTGGACCGAGCAAATCATCGATGAGGTCTTCCGGAACCTCAAGAAGAACCGGCCGGACCTCAATCCCGCCAGCCTCGACCGCACCCGGGAGCTGATGAACGGCGCGATCCGGGACGTGCTGATCACCGGCTACGAGCCACTGATCGACGTCCTCGAGCTGCCTGACCCCGATGACCGGCACGTGGTGGCCTCGGCGATCAAGGTCGGCGCCTAGACGATCGTCACCATCAACCTCAAGGACTTCCCGGCCGACCGACTGAGCGCTTGGGACGTCGAGGCCAGCAGCGCCGATGACTTCCTGCACGCCATGGTCGATTTTGATTCCAAGGTCGTCTTCTCCCTGGTGCAGAAGATCGCCGACAGCCTCAGCAAGCCCCCGATGGATGTCGACCAGCTGCTCACCGCCCTGGGCAACGAGGGGCTCGTGGCGACCGTGGCCGCGCTGCGCTCCTGACCGCCCGACCGAGCCCTCTACGGGCGGGGCCCGCCCGACGCTCTGGCTCCCAGCGCAGGGGTAGAACCACTACGTGACCGATTCCCCCGACCTCTCCCTCGACCCCATCATGCGGATCTTCGAGGCACGGATGCACCGCGGGACAGGCGCAGGATCTTGGATATCTCTGGGGGCCGGGATCGGTGTCGCGGGTGCCGTGACCCCGATCAGCTCTGCTTCGCTGTTCGAGTCGGCGCAGAGGCACGCCAGCCGAGGGCTGCGCGCTCGAGCTGGGTCAGAGCACGATGACGCTTCCCTGCAGCTCGGCATCATGCTCGAGCACCTGGCCAAGGCCTACCTGGCCAGTCTGCATCCCACCCTGGTGATGGACAGCAAATTCGACTTCTCCTCGCTCCTTCGGCTCGCCGGCCAGGGGCAGCGTGTCAAGCCGGGGCATGTCCTGAAGACGGTCGGCATGTGGGAAGCGCTCGTGCGGATCGGCACGATCCAGGCGACCGGCAACGACGGAGCGGGTAAGACCTTCGCCAACCGCTTCACCCTGGTCTTCCAGGCCCGCAACGGCGTCGCCCACATCGGGGACGACGGTGGCCTCGCCGATGAGGTAGCCCAGCTAGCCGTTCAGGGCGCAGACGAGATCCTGGTCCTGATGGGCCGCTCACTCAGCGAGCTGTTCGGCGACTTCACCTCCGTGGCCGAGGGACTCCGCGACCAGCACGGCACGAAGGTGCAGCAGAGGGTCGCCCTACTCGTAGCCCGCGCAAAGCAGGTCTTCAAGGAGCGCTACGGCGATCTGCCTGCGGAACAGCGAGCCACAGAGCTGGCCGCGACGGACAAGGTGGCCGCCGTCGGGATCGAAGATGAGCACGATCGAGCTGCCACGCCCTGCCCCGCTTGCGAGCGGGTCGGCATCCTCAGCGGCTCCGCGGACCTGGACTGGAACGCCGAGGAGACGGTCACCGAGGAGGGGCACAGCTTCTTTACAATCGGCCACCCCCGAGCCGTGCTGTTCCCCACCGCCTTCCGCTGCCCCTCCTGTGGTCTTCGACTGCAGGGCGGGGAGGAACTGGCGGCGGTTGCGCTGGATGCCAATCTCGAGCTTGGCCCTGCTCAGCTGGAGAGCCTGGAAGCGCACTACGCCCACCTCGATACCCAGCTCGACGTTCCTCCGGACGCTGACCAGCCAGATCTCTGAGCGCTGCGGACGCCGCCTCGCTGAGCTGCTTGAGAACTCGACCTGACCGTCCGAACAGCGGGATACCAATCTACGTGCGGGCCCGCTGAGCCGTTTCCAGGCATGCCGACATGGCGGGTTGGTCCGTAGACCAACCCCAGCCGGCTACGAGAGCCGCGTCTGCTGACCAGAGTCAGTCAGCCGGCGGCGCAGGCTTCTCCGGCTCAGCCCTACGGCCGATGATCCTGGGTGAGTTGAGGGCTCGGGCCAGCTGAACTATATGACCAGCCGGAGTCTTTTTGATCATCGAGCGCCCCTCCTGCCAGTTCACAGTCATCTGGATGACATAAATGACCCCCCAGACGATGGCCGCGAGTGCAGAGGTGTCGAAGACAGCAGCGGGCAGCATGTGTCGTCTCCAAGGCAGGCCGAAAGCCCCGAGGACATGGCGGAGCTTGACCCGGTTTCCCGGACACCTGACCTGAGGCGAGAATCGCCTGGGAGAGGAGTCCTGGATGCCTGCAGCCAAGCCGCTGGAGTTCCGTCGCCGTGCCGTGGAGCTGGCCCGCCAGCGGGAGAAGCCGATCGCTGAGATCGCCCATGATCTGGGGATCGCGGAGTCCTGCCTGCGGCGGTGGATGAAGCTCGATGACGTCGACGCCGGCCGGGTCGAGGGCACGACCAGCGATGAGAGGGCCGAGCTGGTGCGCCTGCGCCGGGAGCTGCGGGTCGCGAAGATGGAGATCGAGATCCTCAAGCGGGCCTCTGCCTACTTCGCCCGCGAGGTGCTCCCGGACCCAAAATAGCGTTCCGGCTGGTTCGTGAGCTCGCCGCCGACGGCTTCCCCGTGACGGTGACCTGCCGGATTCTGCGGGTCTCCCGCTCAGGCTTCTACGAGTGGAACGGCCGCCCACCATCGCTCCGGGCAGTCGCCGACGCGTCGCTGACCACGACGATCCGCGAGGTGCACGTCAGCTCTCGCGCCACCTATGGGGCGCCTCGGGTGCACGCCGAACTCCGTCTCGGTCTCGGGCTGGCGTGCGGGCGCAAGCGGGTCGCCCGGCTGATGCGCACCGCTGGGCTGGTCGGGGTCTGCCACCGGCGCAAGCACCGCCGCACCGGACCCCTGCCGGCACCGCACGAGGACCTGGTGCAGCGCCGGTTCGCCGCTGACGCACCGGACCGGCTGTGGGCCACCGACATCACCGAACACCCCACGGCCGAGGGAAAGGTCTACTGCGCCGCCGTGCTCGACGTGTTCAGCCGGACCATCGTCGGCTGGTCGATCGCTGACCACATGCGCTCTGAGCTGGTCGTCGACGCCCTGGAGATGGCCCGCTGGCGCCGCCGGCCAGCACCCGGCGCGATCGTGCACAGCGACCGCGGATCGCAGTACACCAGTTGGATCTTCGGGCACCGGCTCCGCTCGGCCGGGCTGCTGGGCTCGATGGGCCGAGTCGCCTCCAGCGTGGACAACACCATGATGGAGAGCTTCTGGTCGACCATGCAGCGCGAGCTCCTGGACCGCCGCCAGTGGTCGACCAGAGCCGAACTGGGCTCGGCGATCTTCGAGTGGATCGAAGGCTTCTACAACCCCCGACGACGCCACTCCGGCCTCGGCTACCGCAGCCCCGCAGAGTTCGAAGCCCTTCACACCGCCGCACTCACCGCGGCATGATCACCGAACCGAACGTGTCCGGAGAACCGGGTCAAGCTCCTGGCTGTCTCGGGGTGGCTTCGGCGGTTGTGGAAGCTCGCATGGCAGCGAGCACGGAACAGGACCGCGGCGCCTAAAGTCGCGTCCTGGATGTTGGTGAGCGCTAGCTCAGTCGCTCACCAAAGTCATGGGCCGGCGGTTCCGCCGATTCACCTGGCGTGAGGATCCGGCCACTTGGCCGAGAACCTCCGGCCGTGGCGCCGTGTTCGCCTCGGCGCCGGCTGGCCTGCGCAGTTACAGGCGCGCTTCGGACATAAGAAAGGCCCCAGCCGCTGAGCGGAGGGGCCTTGAGGTGTGAGTGGGCGTGCTTGTCCGACGCGTGTTCATCGCGACAGCCATCGAGCCTCGAGGCACGCGTGCAGGAGACAGGACCGGAAGCCCTAACGTCGCGCTCTCTCGGGGAAGAGTTCTGCGAGACGCTGGCCGGCTGCTCACGGCCGCCTGGTCGCTGGCGGGCCCGGAGAGAGGAGAGGCCCCAACCTCAGTGGTTGGGGCCTGGCGGCGGGCAGCGTTGTACGCGGCGCCCACTACAGTACAGCCGGCGCACCCGGGCTGCGAGGAGTCGGCGATGCTGCCCCGAGAGGGTGTACGGCCTGCCGCACTCCACACCCACAGACACGAAGAGCATTCCTCGATGCGCCTGCAGCAGTGCGGGACTCCACCGGCAGCCGCCCATCGCTCAGCGACTCACCGCTGGTCAGCGTCGGCTCGCCCTTCATGCTCGACCACAGTGTTCCTGCGCTTGGACCACGCGACCACGGGCGCGGCGGCCGGGTAGACGATGAGGCTGGCGGCCGCTCTGGCCCGGGCCCACCCCTTCTGCTTCCTGAGCTCGTGGGCGAACATCCGGCCGAGCCAGCCCGCACCACGTACCCAGTCCCTCGTCCTGGGCGCGGGGACGCCCTCGGGGGAGGCTGATCTGCTGCCGTGCCGGGTCCATCGCGGGCCGTTCTCTCAGCGGCCCAGGTCCGGGCCTGCCTCGGGAGCTAGGCGGCGCCGCTCGCCGGCTTGCTGGCGGGCGGCTGCGATCCGCTCAGCCGCGGTCGGTGCAGCCGTCGGCTTCCTGGTCGCGGGCTGCGGCGGGTGGGGAAAGTTCACCGCGGTGCGTGCCTGGTTGGCCAGCTTCATCAGCTCCGGCAGCGCCTCCAGGTCCTTGGGACGCCCGGCGGTCTCCTTGGACCGGATCACGTCACCCAGTGCCGCGACGCGCACGCGGACCTCACCCAGTGGCTTGTAGGTCGACCGAGCCACCAGGTCGTCGTACCCGCGGTCGAACGCTGCTGGCCGCATCGTGAGGTCCAGGTCCCCGTGCAGGGTTTGGAGGTTCAGCATCCGGTAGCCCGACAGGCTCCCCCGGTGGCGCTGAACGGCAGGCCCTCGGGGACCTCCTCGGTGCGCACACGTGCACTGAGGTCGCGCAGCGCGGCCGCGACCCGGTCGAGGTTCTCCCGGGTGATCTTGGGAGCGACGTCGATGTCACTGGTGGGCCGGCGGGCGCCGTGCATGCGGGCGGCATAGCCACCGACCATGACGTAATCCACCCGGTGCCGCTCCAGGGCGTCCAGAATGGGCCGGGGATCGAACTCAGTGCCCGACTCGGTCCCGGGCTGCAGCTCGCTCACGCGACAACAGTCCAGACCAGGGTGGCCAGCAGGAACGATTCTGAGAAAACCAACCCCGTGCTGAGGCTGACCATCGCCAGGTTGCCGCGCACGTCCTCTCGCAGCGGGGGCCGGCACTCACCACCGACGACGGCGGTCCGCAGGTGCACCAGCCCGACAAGGACGAAGCAAGCACACACGAACGCACCGACCACGGCAAGGGCATCGGTGACGCTCACGCCGGCGACGCTGCTCCAGCGTCGACCAGGGCGACCAGGGCGTTGTGTCGCCGATCGGTGGCCTCACGCTGCTGGGAACTCATGGCGGCGTAGCGGGCGTCCAGGATGTCGTCGTGGTCGTCGTAGTCATCGACCCGCACACGCATCTCCAGGTCGACCGCGGCCAGCAGCTTGCTCAGAGTCAGCAGGGACGGCTGGCGGGTCCCGGCCTCGATCCGCTCGACGGTGGAGCGGGGCACCTCGGCGAGCTCGGCGAGCTGGGCCTGGGTGACCCCGGCCTTGGCCCGGGCAACCCGCAGCAAGTTCCCGGCCAGGCGTTCCGTGTTCCGCGTCGTAGTCGGTCCCATCGTGGCCACACCTAACCGTAGCCAACTGGCAGGTCGGCGGCTAGTTGCTTGGGTGGTTTTTGGGTGACAGTCAGGCGGTGAGGATGACGTCGCGGCAGAAGCAGCGGTATAGCTCCACGGCTCTTGCGCGCCCGCGGGTCCGGCGGGTTCCGGCGCGGGGCCAGGGGGCCGAGACCGCACAGGTTGACTAAAAACTTTGATACTTGGAGACTTTACGTGTTGAAGTTTTTTTGTCCGAGAGGATTCACCATGCGCAAGATCGAGATCGACGACGAGGTATACGCGCTCCTGCAGCGCTACGCTCGCCCCTTCGAGGACCGGGAGAACGACGTCCTCCGTCGACTGCTGTTCGCCGATGACGCCTCGTTCGAGCCAAAGGCCGCCAGTCGACCAGGGGACCTCCTGCCGTACCTGGACGCAGGACTACTCGAGGTCGGCGACGAGCTGGTCCACGAACAGCCCCGAAAGGGTCGCGTCCATCGCGGAACGGTCACACCCGACGGTGGCATCAAGGTGGGCGGCGAGGTCTACCCGAAGGTGTCTCCCGCACTGAAGGCCGTGGTCGGGCACGAGATCAACGGTTGGGGTCAGTGGGTGCTCACCCGCACAGGCCAGCGGTTGCAGGACGTGCGCGAGGAGCTGCGTCGCCGGGAGTCCGACGAGAGCGCCGCCTGATCGAACAGGCAGCTCGCACACCAGAGTGCTCCAGTTGCTCACCGCTCCGCGCCGCGCACGCTCCCAACAGGGCGCCTACACCAGGAAGAAACCCTCGGTTGCAGCCGGGGATCCTGGGGCGGCGGTCTTCGCCCCACAGGATTGTCGGTGGCCGCCGGTAGCCTCCGTCCCGACCGAGGACCTGAAGGCCCACCGGCCACCACTATCCACAGGCGGGTGTGCACATGTTGTGGCCCATCCTGTGCACAACCACAACATGTTGGGGTTTCTTACCGGTGGGAGGCGCGGCGAAGCACAACGGTGTGATACGACTACTCCTAGGCAGCACAAAGCCCCGGAAGGTCCGGGGTGGGACCGTTCCGGGGCTTGGTGTTCCTCTTGGCGAGAGGGAACCCGAAGCTACAGGTCGCCGACGCCGTCCGCGGACCGCGGGGGCTTCGGTCGGGACTCCAGAGGCTGTCGGGAAGGAGATGCCGATGCCTCGCGTCGTGCGTACGACGAAGGTCGTTCGGGTCCCGGTCAAGGTGACCCGCACGGTCACCATCCGGGTCAAGCCGCGCTGATCAGCGGCACCTCCGGGTGTCGCTGATCGCCGCCGGCTCCAGTCTCACGTTGGCTTCTGCGGTCGGTCCTGTCCGCAGAACCAGCGTCTGGCTTGAGCCGGTCATCCGCTCACTGTCCTACCTCTGGAGGCCCTCGTGGCTGCAAAGAATCAGACCGGTAAGGCCGCCGCCCAAGCAGCGTCGAAGGTACTGCGCGACGGTCGGACGTCCAAGGAGTCCAAGACCGCCGCGGGCAGTGCCCTGTCGCAAACGCCCAGCCGGCGCAGGGGCAAGTAGTTCAGCCTTCTGACCGGACGGGGCCCTGGCGACTTCGGTCGCCAGGGCCTCGCTCATCCAGCGCCAAGGGCGCGCCCTTCGGTGACGATTCAGCCGTTGGCCACGCGGGTGGCCCCCGCCTCACGGCGAGGCACTCCGTGCTTGTCCAGGATTCTTCGCACCGCGGTCTGGGAGCGGTCGACCAATTCGCCGACCTGTCACAGGGACCGGCCGGATCCATACTGCTCGAGAACGTAGGCCTCCAGCTGCGCTTGCAGCTCGGCGCTGGGCACGGTGCCGGTGCGTGCGGTGCCGGCGAACTGCGGCAGGGGCCGCAGCCTGGACCGGGGCGGGTAGGGCACCCGGCGAGTGTGCTCAACCCCGGGCGGGCCAGGCCATGAGCGGGGGCACCTTGTCCCCGAGATAGGTGATGCCGCTGGCGGGGTCGGTGGTCTCTTCGCAGTGTTCGTGGCTGCCGCCGATGTGGGCGATCTAGGCCAGCAACAGGGTGAGTCCGCGACGGTCCAGGCCAGAAGCCAGGTCACCGAGGTCGGCGGGTTGGCCGTCAACAAAGGGATGCGGCGGCGCGCAGCACCCGCAGCTCGCCGCTGCTGCCGAAGATGCGGCCCGCAGCGAGGGCGGGATCGTGGACATGCGCGAGCTCATCGGGTCGCCCTTCGAGCTGGAGCACTGCCCGGCTCGGGAAGGCCTACGGTGAGCTGGCCAGGTCCAGCGCTCCCCCGCCCTGGTCGACGAGGCATCCCGCGCACGCCGTCCACGCGCCCGAGCGGGGATGTGGTCGTCCCCATCGACGGAGACGGCCGCCTCCCCGTCCGGGGAGGCGGCCGTCCTGCGGCGGGTGAGCGGGGTCGCCCACGGCCACCCGACCCGTCACGCACCCGCGCCGTGCGGGACCGCGAGGAGCACCGTGGTCAGCGGGTGCCGGTGAGCTCCAGGGCGTCGGCGGGCACCGAGGACATGTCCGGCCCGGAGAGCCGGGTGCGCTTGAGCTCCCAGAAGTCGGGGAGGTTGGCCAGCAGGACGGCGCCGTCGAAGGCCTTGCCGGCGTCCTCGCCGGTGGGCACCTTGCTGATCACCGGACCGAAGAAGGCGACGCCGTCGATGTGCATGACCGGGGTGCCGACGTCGTCGCCGACCGGGTCCATCCCCTCGTGGTGGCTCTTCTCCAGCGCCTCGTCGTACTCGGTGGAGCCGGCGGCCTCGGCCAGCTCGGCGGGCAGGCCCACGCGCTCCAGGGCCGGCGCGATGACGTCCTCGATCTCCAGGCCGTCGTGGTGCCGCAGCGAGCCCATCGCGGTGTAGAGGTCACCGAGCACGGCGTCCCCGTGCTGCTGAGCGGCGGCGACCGCCACCCGCACCGGGCCGATCGCCTTGGCCATCATCTCCTGGTACTCCTCGGAGAGGTCGCGGCCGCGGTTGAGCACCGACAGCGACATGACGTGCCAGTGCAGGTCGATGTCGCGGACCTTCGCCGCCTCCAGCACCCAGCGGCTGGTGAGCCACGCCCACGGGCACAGCGGGTCGAACCAGAAGTCGACGCGGGCCTTCACGGGTGAGCTCTGCACTGCCTCGGTCATGGTGCTCCTCAGTCTGTCGTGGGTGCGGCGGGCCGTCGGTCGGGCGACACCCGGTCCTCTGGGCCGACCAAGTCGGGCCGTCCCCGGCTTGTTCCCCGCTCCCTCCGGGACCACACCGGAGGAGACCGTCGTCCCCGCATGGGAAGCTCCGGGGCGTGGCAGTTCCCAACCTGACTCGTGACGACGCCGCGGCCCGCGCCGCGCTGCTGGCCGTCTCCAGCTACGACCTCTTCCTGGACGTGACCGACGGCCAGGGCCATCCAGGCGAGGAGACGTTCCGCTCGGTCACCACCATCCACTTCGAGGCCCGCACGCCCGGCGCCGACACCTTCGTCGACCTGGTCGCCGAGCGGGTGCGCTCGGCGACGCTCAACGGCGTCGAGCTCGACGTCAGCGGCTACACCGAGGAGGGCGGCCTCGCCCTGCCCGGGCTGGCCGCCACCAACGAGCTGGTCGTCGACGCCGACTGCCGGTACTCCCGCACCGGCGAGGGCCTGCACCGCTTCGTCGACCCGGAGGACGGTCAGGTCTACCTGTACTCGCACTTCGAGCCGGCCGAGGCGAAGCGGATGTTCACCTGCTTCGACCAGCCCGACCTCAAGGCGACGTTCACCGTGCACGTCACCGCGCCGTTCGACTGGCAGGTCGTGAGCAACACCGGTGACCGCACGATCGAGGCCGGTGAGGCCGGGTCGCAGCTGGTGCACTTCACGCCGACCAAGCGCATCTCCACCTACCTGGTGGCCCTGGTCGCCGGGCCCTACGCCCGGGTCACCGACCTGCACGACGGCATCCCGCTGGGCATCTACTGCCGGGCGTCGCTGGCCCAGCACCTCGACCCGGAGGCGATCTTCGCGGTCACCAAGGCCGGGTTCGACTTCTACCACCGGGTGTTCGACTACCCGTACCCGTTCGACAAGTACGACCAGCTCTTCGTCCCCGAGTTCAACGCCGGGGCGATGGAGAACGCCGGGTGCGTGACGTTCCTGGAGGACTACGTCTTCCGGTCCAAGACCAGCCGGGCGCGCTACGAGCGGCGCGCCGAGACGATCCTGCACGAGCTGGCGCACATGTGGTTCGGCGACCTGGTGACCATGCGCTGGTGGGACGACCTGTGGCTCAACGAGTCCTTCGCCACCTACATCTCCACGCTCTGCCAGGCCGAGGCCACCGAGTACACGACCGCGTGGACGACGTTCGCCAACACCGAGAAGTCCTGGGCCTACGCGCAGGACCAGCTGCCCTCCACCCACCCGATCGCCGCCGACATGGTCGACGTCGCCGCGGTGGAGGTGAACTTCGACGGGATCACCTACGCCAAGGGCGCCTCGGTGCTCAAGCAGCTGGTGGCCTACGTCGGGCAGGAGGACTTCCTCGCCGGGGTGCGCCGGTACTTCCGCAAGCACGAGTACGGCAACACCACCCTCGACGACCTGCTCAGCGAGCTGTCCGAGGCCTCGGGCCGCGACCTGTCCGACTGGTCGGCCCAGTGGTTGCAGACCAGCCAGGTGAACACCCTGCGCCCGGTGTACGAGCTCGACGAGTCCGGCCGGTACGCCTCCTTCGCGATCGAGCAGACCGCCGTCGCCGCGCACCCCGTGCTGCGCCGGCACCGGCTGGCGGTCGGCCTCTACAGCTCCGGGCCCGACGGGCTGACCCGGTCGCACCGGGTGGAGCTGGACGTCGACGGCGCCCGCACCGAGGTCGCCGAGCTGGTCGGCCACCCCGCCGCCGACCTGGTGCTGGTCAACGACGACGACCTGACCTACGCCAAGCTGCGCCTCGACGAGCGGTCACTGGCCACCCTGCGCAGCCAGATCGGCGCCATCCCCGACCCGCTGCCGCGGGCGCTGTGCTGGTCGGCGGCCTGGGACATGACCCGCGACGGCGAGCTGGCGGCCCGCGACTGGGTCCAGCTGGTCCTCGCCGGCGTCGACGCGGAGACCGAGATCAGCGTCGTCCAGTCCCTGCTCGCCCGGGTGCAGTCGGCGCTGTCCTCCTACGCCGACCCGGCCTGGGCACCGACCGGCTGGACGATGCTGGCCGACAAGGCGCTGGCCGCGCTGCACAGCGCGGCTCCCGGCAGCGACGCCCAGCTGCAGTGGTCGCGCACGCTGGCGGCCGCGGCCCGCGGGGACGAGCACCTGGCGGCACTGCGGGGGCTGCTCGACGGGTCCCGCCCCGTCGAGGGCCTCACCGTCGACGCCGACGCCCGCTGGGCGTTCCTGCACGGCCTGGTCGCCGTGGGCGCCGCCGGCGACCCGGAGATCGAGGCGGAGGCCGCGCGGGACGCCACCGCCACCGGCGCCCGCCGAGCCGCGACCGCCCGGGCACTGCGGCCTTCGGCGGAGTCGAAGGCCGAGACCTGGGAGCGGGCGTTCACCGACGAGTCGATCGCCAACGCGGTGCACGAGGCGATGGTGGCCGGCTTCTGGCACCCGGCCCAGCAGGAGCTCACCGCCCCGTACGTGGACCGGTACTTCGCCGACATCAGCGGGATGTGGGAACGGCGTCCGGGCGAGATCGCCAAGAACGCCGTGGAGTACCTGTTCCCGAAGGTCGTCGAGCAGCGGACGCTCGCTGCGGCCGACACGTGGCTGGCCGAGCACGAGGGCCCGGCGCCGCTGCGCCGGCTGGTGAGCGAGGGCCGGGACGGCATCGCCCGGGCCCTGTGGGCGCGCAAGCGGGACGCTGCGGCAGCCGGCGAGGGATGACCCCGTGAACGCCAGCGGCCCAGGACTCCTCGAGTCCTGGGCCGCTGGCGTGAGGCCCCCTGCCGGGGCCCACCGCGAGCTTGCGAGTGGTAGGGGCCGGGGGTCCTTTCTCAGTGGGCGTTGCGGCGTGCGGGGTGACCGGCGGCGTCGGAGAGCTGTCGCAGCCCGTTGATGATCGCCCCGACCAGGTCGCCGGCGCCCAGCCGGCTGGTCATCGACAGCACGGCCAGGGCACACGCCCGGTCGGGCAGCCGGCGGGCGGCAGCCGTGCCGGTGACGATCTCCAGCACCCGCTGCCCGGGTGAGAGGGCGACCAGGACGCTGTTGGAGGTGTCCCCGCCGGAGCGGGAGTGCAGCTCCTCGGCGGTGGCCCGGGTGTCGGTGCCCAGCTCACCCACGTAGAGGGTGAAGCGCAGCCCGGTCTCCCGGGCCGACATGGTCAGCGCCTCGTCGAGCCGGGCGAGGTCGCGGTAGCTGAACGGCCCGGAGCCGGGCTCCATGACGGAGCTGTTCCCGGTCTCCTTCGTCGCGCTGGGCCCGTACTGGTCAGGGGCCGGTTTCCGGTTGAGCTGCTGGGTCATCGCGGGGAGGTCTCCGGAGGAAGAGGGGCGCTGGGCGGCAGAGGTGCTCATGACGCCGTCACCAGGTCCCACGGGCGCCGCCGGCCGCGGTGCGCCGGACGCTGTCGGGTTCGGCCACGTGCGGGCGCTGGCCGATGGCCAGCGCCGAGGCGGTGGCGCCCAGCCGCGAGGCCCCGTGCCCGGCACCGGGCGCGTCCTCCGCGTGGCCGCCGACCACACCCGGGACGTCGGGGTGCGGCTCGTACCAGAGGGGCGCGTAGTCCCAGGACTGCCCGGGGCGGTACTTGGTGCGGTCCTTGCTGCGGCCGGGGAACAACGTCACCGCGGCGAACAGCAGCACGATCACCAGCGGGACGACGCCGTAGATGAGCACGGTCTCGAGCACGGACATGGGGGCAATCTACCGGGACCACCGATCACCGGCCCGGCAGGACGGGTCACCACAGCGCCGGGTGTCGGTGCGCCCACGGCCGCGCCTCCTCCAGCTGCGCGGACAGCGAGATCAGCGTCGCCTCGTCGGCCGGGCGGCCCACCAGCATCGTGCCGACGGGCAGCCCACCCGCCGTCCACCACAGCGGCACGCTGACGGCCGGCTGACCGGTGACGTTGTAGACCGCCGGGAAGGCCGCGTACCGCTTCTGCCGCTCGAAGTCGGCCGCCCCGTCGCCGTCCCCGTCGAACCAGCCCACCGGCCGCGGCGGCAGCGTGCAGATCGGGGCCAGCAGCACGTCGTAGCGGCTGATCGCCTGGACGAAGCGGCGGGCGAAGACCCGCAGCGTGAACATCGCCTGCATGGCGTCCCGCGCGCTCAGCGCCAGCCCGCGGTCCCGCAGGAAACGGGTCAGCGGCCGCAGCCGGTCCAGCTGGGAGGGGGGCACGGGCAGCGTGGTGGCCGACAGCGCCCACACCACCTCGAAGGCGGGGAACACCTCCGGGGTGAGTGGCGCGGCCGGCAGGTCCTCGACCTCGTGGCCGAGGTCGGACAGCAGCACCGACGCGTCCTCGAACGCCGCCCGGACCTCGGGGTCCAGGTCGGCGCCGGGCATGCCGGAGTCCAGGTAGCGGCCGATCCGCAGCCGGCCCGGCGGGCGGTCGGCGTAGCCGAGGAAGGTCTCCCCGGGCGGGGGCGGCGGGGCCCAGAACGGGTCACCGGGCACCGGCCCGGCCATCGCGTCGAGCATCGCGGCGGCGTCCCGCACGGTGCGGGCCAGCGGCCCCTGCACACCCAGGCCGGTGGTCTCGCTGCCCAGCGGGGCGTTGCTCACCCGGCCCCGGCTGGGCTTGATGCCGAACAGCCCGTTGATCCCGGCCGGGATGCGGATCGAGCCGCCGCCGTCGGAGCCGTGGGCGAACGGCAGCAGCCCGGCGGCCACCGCAGCAGCCGCGCCACCGCTGGAACCGCCGGCCAGCAGCGAGGGCTCCCACGGGCAGCGGGCCGGTCCGGCGAGGTCGTTGTCGGTGTAGCAGGGGAAGCCGAACTCGGGGGTGTTCGTCTTGCCCAGGCTGATCGTGCCGGCCGCGGCCAGGGCGGTGACCACGGCGTCGTCGACGGCCGGCACGAAGTCGGCCAGCACGGCCGACCCGAAGGTGGTGCGCACCCCGGCGGTGTTGGCCAGGTCCTTGATCGCGGTCGGGACGCCGTGCAGCGGTGGCAGGTCCCCGCCCGCCAGGACCGCCCGGTCGGCTGCCGCCGCTGCGGCGCGCGCCCGGTCGGGGGTGACGGTCAGGAACGCCCCGACGGCGGTGTCCAGCGCCTCGATGCGGGCCAGGGAGTGCTCCACGAGCTCGGTGGGGCTCACCTCCCTCGCGCGGACCGCAGCTGCCTGCTCCAGGGCGGTCAGGTCGTGCAGCTGGGTGCCGGTCGAGGAGGTCACCTCCCGGACGCTAGCCGCCACCGGCAGGATCTCCCCGTGGACCTCTCCCGCGCCGCCGCCGCAGCCGCCGACGCCACCGACCCGCTGGCCGGGTTCCGCTCGCGGTTCACCGGCACCGACGACGACGGCCCCGACCGGCTGCTCTACCTGGACGGCAACTCCCTGGGCCGGCTGCCGACGGAGACCCCCGCCGCCGTCGCCCGGGTCGTGGAGCAGGAGTGGGGGCAGGGCCTGGTCGGCTCCTGGCGCGACTGGGTCCAGCAGTCCCGCCGGATCGGTGACGTCCTCGCCGAGGGGGTCCTGGGCGCACAGCCCGGTGAGGTGCTGGTCGGGGACACGACGAGCGTCGACCTGTACAAGCTGCTGGTCGCCGCGGCCGACGCCCGGCCGGGCCGCGACGTGCTGGTCTGCTGCGCCGACGACTTCCCCACCGACCGCTACATCGTGGCCGGGGTGGCGCAGGCGCGGGGGATGACGGTGCGCGAGGTGGCCGCGCACATCGACACCGGCCTGGACCTCGACGTGCTGGCCGGCGCGCTGGACGAGCGGGTCGCCGTCGTCGTCCTCTCGCAGGTGGCCTACCGCTCGGGCGCGCTGATCGACATCGCCGAGGTGACCCGGCTGGCCCGCGAGGCTGGCGCCCTGGTGGTGTGGGACCTCAGCCACGCCGCCGGCGCCGTGCCCGCCGACCTCACCGCGGCCGGCGCCGACCTGGCCGTCGGCTGCACCTACAAGTACCTCAACGGCGGGCCCGGCGCCCCGGCCTTCCTCTACGTGCGCCGCGAGCTCCAGGAGCAGCTGCGCCAGCCGATCTGGGGGTGGTTCGGGCAGCGCGACCAGTTCGCGATGGGGACGGCGTACGACCCGGCCGACGGCGTGGACCGGTTCGCCGTCGGCACCCCCCCGGTGCTGGCCATGGCCGCGGTCGAGGTCGGCGCCCGGCTGACCGCGGAGGCCGGCATCGAGCGACTGGCCGCCAAGGGCCAGGCCCTGACCGAGCTGGTGATCGCACTGGCCGACGAGTGGCTGACCGGGGACGGGGTCACCGTCGCCTCACCGCGGGAGGCGGCCCGGCGCGGGTCGCACGTCAGCCTGGCGCACCCGCAGGCGTGGCAGCTGACCCAGGCGCTGATCGACCGCGGCGTCGTCCCGGACTTCCGCACGCCGGACCGGCTGCGGCTGGGCCCGGCACCGCTGTACACCCGGTTCGTCGACGTCTGGGACGCGATGGCCCGGCTGCGCACCGTGCTCGCGGACCGGGCCCACGAGGCCTACCCGGTGGAACGCGCCCGGGTCACCTGACGAGGGCGCTCAGTCGGGCTCGGGGACGCCGATCGGGTTCTGCGCCGGCCACTCCCCCGCCGCCACGACCGCCCGGCGCACCGGCGTCAGCAGCTCGGCCAGCCGGTCGCAGCCGCGGTCGCCGAGCGCCGTCCACGGGCCCTGCGCCAGGCGGTCGGTGTCGGCCTCGACGGCCGCCCGCAGCGCGCTCCCGTCGGCGCTGAGCCCCCCGTCGGCCAGCAGGCCGCGCCCGGTGAGCTCCTCGGCGCAGGCCGTCCACTGCTCGGGCGACCAGCCGCGGGCCTTCTGCAGCCAGTCGGCCGACGTCGTCCCGGCCGCGGCGGTCAGCACCAGGGCCGGCAACCCGAGCAGTTCGTGGTGCAGCAGGACGGCGAGGTGGCCGTCCCCCCGGTGCTCGCGCAGCGTGGTCAGCGCCTGCCACAGCACCAGGTGCGGCTCCGCCGGCCAGGGCACGTCGGCGTTCGCCGCCGCCAGGGGCCGGCCGAGGACGTCGACGGCCTCGGCCGCCCGGCGGGCGAGCGTGGCGGCCTCCTGCGCCTCGGGTGAGCCGATCCACTGCGGCAGCGACCGCTGGACCGCGGCGTCCACCCCGGCCAGCCGGGCGGCCAGGGCGTCGGCCGGGGCGACCGCCGTCCAGACCTCGGGCACCCGCCGGGCGACGAAGTCCGGGGCGAACGACCCGAAGGTGGCCGTGACCAGCGCCGGTCCGACCGGCCCGAGGGGCGCGGCGCGGCCGGCGAAGTACCCGGCCCAAAAGCCGCGGAGCCCGGCGCCGGCGTAGGCGGTGCGGGCTTCGTCGGCGAAGTAGGTGAGGGCGTGGAACGGCTCGCCGAGTGCCCACAACCGCCGTGCTCCGTTGCTCACACGGGAGATCCTGCCAAGGTGCTCAAGCGCTCACCGAGTCGGGCATCCCGAGCCACTCCCGCCAGCGCGGGTCGACGGTGCGGTGCCCGAGCAGCCGCCAGGCGGCGCCGCTGGGGGCGCCGGGTGGGTGCGGCAACGACCAGCCCATCTCGGCCAGCGACCGGTCGGCCTTGGTGTGGTTGCAGCGCCGGCAGGCCGCGACGACGTTGTCCCAGCTGTGCGTACCGCCGCGACTGCGCGGCACGACGTGGTCGATGCTGGTCGCCGAGCCCCCGCAGTACACGCACGTCTGCCCGTCCCGGGTGAACACCGCCCGGCGGGACAGCGGCACCGAGACCGGGTAGGGCACCCGCACGTACCGGGTCAGCCGCACGACCACCGGGACGGCGACGGTGACCCGCTCGGCGTGCACCTCGTCGTCGGTGACGTCGACGGCCTCGGCCTTGGC
Organism: Modestobacter marinus; assembly: GCF_011758655.1. NCBI lineage: Bacteria > Bacillati > Actinomycetota > Actinomycetes > Geodermatophilales > Geodermatophilaceae > Modestobacter > Modestobacter marinus. The sequence goes on along the minus strand of NZ_JAAMPA010000003.1, from coordinate 188,312 downwards.
GGCCAGGACGAGCACGATCGCGCGGCGGCTGGAGACCACGCACAACGGCTCGTAGGTGGCGTTGAGCAGCAACGTCGCGCCGATGGTGCAGGCTGCCGGGGACGGCGTGTGCGGACGGGCAGGCGCGTGCGGGCGGGACGGGGCGTCGCGTCGGGAGCCGGTGTGACCCGGCCCGGACGACGACCCGAGTGCGGTGATCGACACGGGACACCTCCGAGTGCCCCCGGCCACCGACGGCTTCGACAGCCCACGGGCACCCTCATCCTGCACTGACGACGGCGTTCTCTGCCATCGACCGACCCGACGGTGCGTCGGTGGCCGCAGCTACGGTCGGCGCGTGCGCTACCCCGATGCCCCCCGCCTGGACCTGGTCGACGACCTGCACGGTCACCCGGTCGCCGACCCCTACCGCTGGCTGGAGGACGCCGGGGACCCGCGCACCGTGGCCTGGGCCGCCGCGCAGGACGAGCTGGCCGCGGGCCTCCTCGCCGGCCTCCCGGCCCGTCCGGCGTTCGCCGACCGGCTGGCCGAGCTGGTGCACGCCGGTGCGGTGGGCATCCCGGTGTGGCGCAACGGGCGGGCGTTCTCCACCCGGCGCGACCCCGGCCAGGAGCACGCCGTGCTGCGGGTCACCGAGCCCGACGGCACCGTGCGGGTGCTGGTCGACCCGACGGCGCTGGACCCGGCCGGCACCACCACGCTGGACGCCTGGTCCCCCTCGTGGGAGGGCGACCGGCTCGCCTACCAGGTGTCGGTCGGCGGCGACGAGGAGTCGCAGCTGTTCGTCCTGGACGTCGGCACCGGCGAGCTGGTCGAGGGCCCGATCGACCGCTGCCGCTACTCCCCCGTCGGCTGGCTGCCCGGCGGGCAGGAGCTCTTCTACGTGCGCCGGCTGGCCCCCGGGCTCGTCCCGGCCGGCGAGGAGCAGTTCCACCGCCGGGTGTGGCGCCACCGGGTGGGCAGTGACCCCGCCGACGACGTCCTGGTGCACGGCGAGGGCAGCGACCCCTCCACCTACTTCGGCGCCCGCACCAGCGCCGACGGCCGCTGGCTGGTCGTCTCCGCCTCGGTCGGCACCGCGCCGCGGGACGACGTCTGGCTGGCCGACCTGGCCGGGGACGGGGTGCTCCGCGAGCTGCAGGTCGGCGTGGACGCGCAGACCTCGGCGTGGGTGGCCCGCGACGGCCGGCTGTGGCTGCACACCGATCGGGACGCTCCCCGCGGGCGGCTGGTGGTGGCCGACCCGACCGACCCGGCCGGCTGGGCCCCGGCTGCCTGGCAGGAGGTGGTCCCGCAGTCCGAGGACGGGGTGCTCGGCGACGTCGCCCTGGTCGACGGCCCGGACGGCGACCTGCGGGTGCTCGCCGTCCACGCGGTCGACGCCACCGACCGGCTCTCGGTGTGGGCCGCCGACGGTTCCGGCCGGCTCACCGAGGTGACCGCGCTCCCCCCGGGCAGCGTCGCCGGCGTCAGCGCACCGCCGGAGGGCGGCACGGCCGCCTGGGTCGGCTTCACCGACTACGCGACCCCACCGTCGGTGCTGCGCTGGGACGCCGCCGACCCCACCGCGCTCACCGCACACGAGCAGGCCCCGGTGGCCGGCAGCGTGCCCGCCGTGCAGGTGGTCGAGGCCCACGCGACCTCCCCGGACGGGACGCCGGTGCACCTGTTCGTGCTGTCGGCCACCGGCAGCCCCGACACCCCGCGCCCGACCGTGCTCTACGGCTACGGCGGCTTCAACGTCTCGCTCACCCCGGCCTACAGCGCGCAGGCCCTGGCCTGGGTGGCCGCCGGCGGGGTGTGGGTGGTGGCGAACCTGCGCGGCGGCTCCGAGCACGGCGAGGAGTGGCACCGGGCCGGGATGCGGGAGCACAAGCAGAACGTGTTCGACGACTTCGCCGCGGCCGCGGGCCACCTGGTCGCCGAGGGCTGGACGACGCCGGCGCAGCTGGCCGTGATGGGCGGCTCGAACGGCGGGCTGCTGGTGGGCGCCATGACCACCCAGCACCCCGACCTGGTGGCCGCCGTGGTCTGCAGCGCACCGCTGCTGGACATGGTGCGGTACGAGCTGTTCGGGCTGGGGCGCACCTGGAACGACGAGTACGGCACCGCCGCCGACCCGGTGGAGCTGGGCTGGCTGCTGGGCTACTCGCCGTACCACCGGGTGGTCGAGGGCACCGCGTACCCGGCGGTGCTGTTCACGACCTTCGAGTCCGACACCCGGGTCGACCCGCTGCACGCCCGCAAGCTCGCCGCCGCCCTGCAGCACGCGACGACGGCGGAGGCGCCGATCGTGCTGCGCCGGGAGCTGTCGGTGGGCCACGGCGCCCGGGCGGTCAGCCGCACGGTGGGGCTGGCCGCCGACCAGCTGGCCTTCCTGGCCGCGCACACCGGGCTGGTTCCCGACCGGGCCTGAGGAGGGCAACCGGCTGGTGCCTGCCCGGGCCTGCGGCGGGCACCAGCCCGGGCGGCTCACTGCAGATCGGCGAAGACGTTGTCCAGGTCCACGCCCTCGGGGATGATCCCGTCCTCGACGCCGAGTTCCAGCAACCGCTCCACCGAGCCCCGGTCGACCTCGGTCTGGTAGCTGGGCAGCGTGAGCTCCTGGGCGATCGCCGGCTCGATGTTCGTGTAGGAGCCGAGCACCTCGCGCACCGCGTCGGGGTGCTCGGTGGCGTACTGCTGGGCCTCGGCCATGGCGTCGGCGAACGCCTGCACGGTCTCCGGCTCCTCCGCGGCGTACTGGTCGGAGGTGAAGTACCCGGCGACGGTGAGCGCCTCGTCGGTCAGGGTGTAGGGCGCGGCGACCACCCGCATGCCCTGGCTGACCCCGACGGTGGCGAACGGCTCCACCGCGAACGCCGCGTCCACCGAGCCGTCGGCGACCGCGGCGACCATGTTGGGGAACGCCAGCTCCACGAACTGGATGGAGGAGGGGTCGCCACCGTCCTGCCGGACCGTCTCCCGGACGACGGTGTCGCTGATGTTGTTGATCGAGTTGATCGCGACCCTCGTCCCGGCCAGGTCGGCCGGCTCCTGCACCGGGCTGTCGGCCGGCACGATCACCGCCGCGAAGTCGGCAGCCGGGTCACCGCTGGCGGCCGAGCCCGGTGCGACCAGGGCCAGCGGGACGTCCCGCGACTCGGCCTGCAGCAGGCTGGTGATGTTGGAGAAGCCGAACTCGGCCTCCCCGGAGAGCACCGCCGGGACGATGGCGGCACCGCCCTGCGCCAGGAAGGGCTCCACCTCCAGGCCGTGGTCGGCGAAGATCCCGACCTCCTGGCCGAGGTACAGGGGTGCGACGTCCACGATCGGGATCGCGCCCACCCGCACGGTGGTCAGCTCAGCGGACCCCGCGCCGGAGGCCGCGGGCTCGGCCGCGTCGTCGTCCCCGCCGCCACAACCGGCGAGCACCAGGGCGCCGATCACCATCGAGCCCAGCACCATCGAGCTCTTCGACGTCCTGCGCACGCGTTCCTCCAGGGGGTCTCGCCACCCCCGGCGCACGGCGCTGCGGGTCGACGTTCGGACGGGTGGCGGCGGACGCTAGGTCGTGAGGCAGGTCACGTCAACGGGCCCTTCCGCCTCGTGGCAGCCACCATCCGGACGGCTGCCGAGCCTGTCGGTACCGGAACGCGGACGGCACGCCGACCGCCTCCACCGCCGGTGATCGACGGTGCACCACCGACCTGCCACACTCCCGCGTCATGGAACGGGCACGAGCGGTGATCGCCGCCCCCGGCGACAGGGGACGCTGCTGAGCCGGCCCCGCCCTCGGGCGGGCCGCGGGACCAGCCGGCCGGCCACCTACGGGCAGGTCTTCGCGGTCGCCGAGTTCCGGCCGCTCTTCGGCTCCTACCTGCTCTCCACCATCGGCGACGAGCTCGCCCGGGTGGCGCTCACCGTGCTCGTCTACCAGCGCACCCAGTCGGCGCTGCTGTCGGCGATCACCTTCGGCATCAGCTACCTGCCGTGGATCCTGGGCGGGCCGGTGCTGGCCGCACTGGCCGACCGGCTCCCCCGGCACCGGGTGCTCATCACCAGCGACGTCGTCCGCGCGGTGCTGGTGGCCGGCATGGCCGTCCCGGGCATGCCGCTGCCGCTGCTGCTGGGCCTGCTGCTGCTGGTGTCGCTGTGCTCGCCGCCGTTCGAGGCGGCCCGGTCGGCGCTGATGGCCGACGTGCTGGAGGACGACCGCTACGCCGTGGCCACCTCGCTGACCGGCATCACCGCCCAGGTCGCCCAGCTGATCGGCTTCCTGCTCGGCGGTGCCCTGCTGCTGCACTTCTCCCCGTCGGCCGCCCTGCTGCTCAACGCCGCCACGTTCGCGGTCTCCGCCGGCTGGCTGTCCCTGGGCCTCCGGCCCCGCCCGGCACCGGGCGCTGCCGACGCGGAGGCAGGGGTCGGTTCGCTGTGGCGGGAGACCGCCAGCGGCATGCGCTTCGTCGCCGCCAGCCCGCGGCTGCTGTCCATCGTCGGCGTCCTCTGGGTGGCGGCGCTGTTCGTCAACGCCCCGGAGGGCATCGCCACCCCGCTGGGCCTGCAGCTGCAGGGCACGACCGCCGCCACCGGCGTCCTGCTGGCCGCCGCGCCGGCCGGCACCGCCGTCGGCGGCGTGGTCGTGGGCCGGTTCTGCCCGCCGCACGTCCGCGAGCGGCTGCTGGCCCCGCTGGTGGCCCTGTCCCTCGGCGGCGTGCTGCTGGCCGGCCTGGTGCCGGTGTGGCTGGGCACCGGCACCGCCGCCTTCACCGCCGTGGTGGCGCTCTTCTTCGTCGCCGGGGTCGGCGGCGCCTGCTCCATCCCGCTGAACGTCGCCTTCGTGCAGGCCGTCCCCAGCGCCTACCGCGGGCGGGCGTTCGGCGTGGCGGCCGCCGGGCTCGCCGGCGTCCAGGGGCTCGGTGTCGTGCTGGCCGGGCTCGGCGCCGAGGCGCTGGCACCGAGCACGGTGGTGGCGCTGTCGGGCGGCATCGGCCTGGTCGTCGTCGTCGTCCCGCTCATCGCCCTGCGGCGCAGCCGACCCGCGGAGGTCACTGCCCGCGTGAGCCCCGCGCCGGTCCCTGGGGGACCATCGCAGTCATGAGCGAGACGAGCCGGTCGCTGCCCTCGGCGGACAGCTTCTACGACGAGATCGGCGGCGAGCAGACCTTCCGCACCCTCGTCGCGCACTTCTACGGCGCGGTCCGGGAGGACCCGGTCCTGCGCCCGATGTACCCGGCCGACGACTGGGACGGCGCCGAAACCCGGCTGCGGATGTTCCTGGAGCAGTACTGGGGCGGGCCGCGCACCTACTCCGAGGAGCGTGGGCACCCCCGCCTGCGGATGCGGCACGCCCCCTTCGCCGTCGACGCCGCGGCCCGGGACGCGTGGCTGACCCACATGCGCGCCGCCGTCGACTCGCTGGGGCTCACCGCCGAGCAGGACGCCACGTTGTGGGGTTACCTGGAGATGGCGGCGCACAGCATGCAGAACCGCTGAGGGAGCCCGCCGCCCCCCCACCTCCTGCGCGCCCGCGGCCGGTCCCGGCAGCAGCGCCATCCGACCGCACGACCCGAGGAGCCCCCGCTGAGCCAGCACCCGACGCCCGTCTCCCCCGCGACCGCCGACTGGTGGCGGGAGGCGGTGTTCTACCAGGTCTACGTGCGCAGCTTCGCCGACGCCACCGGCGACGGCGTCGGCGACCTGGCCGGCATCCGGGCGCACCTGCCGTACCTCGCCGAGCTCGGGGTCGACGCGCTGTGGATCACGCCGTTCTACCCCTCCCCGATGCACGACCACGGGTACGACGTCGCCGACCCCCGCGGGGTGGAGCCGGTGTTCGGCGACCTGGCCGGCTTCGACGCGCTGCTGGCCGACGCCCATGCGCTGGGCCTGCGGGTGACGATCGACCTGGTGCCCAACCACAGCTCACACGACCACGAGTGGTTCGCCGAGGCGCTGGCCGCCCCGCCCGGCTCGCCGGCGCGGGACCGATACTTCTTCCGCGACGGGTCCGGCCCGGACGGCGCCCAGCCGCCGAACAACTGGCCCTCGGTCTTCGGCGGCCCGGCGTGGACCCGGGTGCCCGACGGCCAGTGGTACCTGCACCTGTTCGCCCCCGAGCAGCCCGACCTGGACTACGCCAACGCCGAGGTCGTCGCCGACCTCGAGGAGACCCTGCACTTCTGGCTGGACCGCGGGGTGGACGGCTTCCGGATCGACGTGGCGCACGGGATGGCCAAGCCCGCCGGGCTGCCGGACATGGTCCCCGCCGAGGACACCGGCCTGTTCGCCGACGACGGCCCCGGCGACCTGCGGTTCGACCAGGACCACGTGCACGCCCTGCACCAGCGGGTGCGCACGGTGCTGGACCAGTACCCCGACCGGATGGCGGTGGGCGAGGTCTGGGTCTTCGACGACGAGCGGCTGGCCCAGTACCTGCGCCCGGACGAGCTGCACCTGGCGTTCAACTTCCGGCTGCTGACCGCCGAGTGGGACGCCGATGAGCTGCGCTCGGCGATCGAGCACTCGCTGGCCACGGTCGCCACCACCCCGGCGCCGGCCTGCTGGGTGCTGTCCAACCACGACCGTCCCCGGCACGTCACCCGCTACGGCGGCGGCGAGGTCGGCACGCGGCGGGCCCGGGCAGCCGCACTACTCCAGCTGGCCCTGCCCGGCGTCGCCTACGTCTACAACGGCGACGAGCTCGGCATGCCCGACGTCGACCTGCCCGACGAGGTGCTCCAGGACCCGATCTGGGAGCGGTCCGGACGGACCGAGCGCGGCCGGGACGGCTGCCGGGTGCCGGTCCCGTGGTCCGGCGAGCAGCCGCCGTACGGCTTCTCCACGACCGCCGACACCTGGCTGCCGATGCCCCCTGGCTGGGCGCCGCTGACGGCCGAGGCCCAGGCGGCCGACGCCGACTCGATGCTGTCGCTGTACCGGACGGCGTTGGCGCTCCGCCGCAGCTCCGCGGAGTTCGGGGGCGACGGCGTGGAGTGGCTGCCGGCACCGGAGGGCTGCCTGGTGTTCCGGCGACCCGGTGGGCTGGTGTGCCTGCTCAACCTCTCGGCCGCGCCGGTGCCGCTCCCGGAGGGCCGGGTGCTGCTGTCCAGCGCCCCGGTCGCCGACGGGTCGGTGCCGGTCGACGCGGCGGTGTGGCTGAGCTCCTGAGCCCCCTCGGGGGCGGGCAGCACCCGTCCGCCCGGGAGGCGGCCCGCTCCGCAGCCGGTAGCATCTGAGTGGTTGCACAGCGTCGCGGGGGGGCGCTGGGACCACCGTCCGCCGACCCGTGTCGGGGACCCTCTCGACGGAGGCTCGCCCGCCCATGACGCTGTTGCAGGTCGACGGTCTGACCAAGTCGTTCGGTGCCCGTCGGGTCCTGCGGGACGTCACCTTCAGCCTCGCCGAGGGTGAGGTCGTCGGGCTCGTCGGCACCAACGGCGCGGGCAAGTCGACCCTCGGGGACATCCTGGCCGGCATCACCGCGGCCGACTCGGGGGTCATGACCCTGCGGCGCCGCCCCTACGCCCCGCTGTCGACCGGGGACGCCCGCCAGCTGGGCGTCGGGGTGGTCGAGCAGCTCGTCCGGATCGACCCTGCGCTCACCGTCGCCCAGGCGGTCTTCCGCGGGACGCCGCAGGCCGGGCGACCGCGGGCCGAGCTGCGCCGGCAGGCGCAGGTGCTGCTCAGCGAGGTCACCCTCGACGTCGACCCGGACACCCTGGTCGGTGAGCTGCCGCACTTCCTGCACGGCGTGGTGGAGGTCGCCCGCGTGCTCGCCGAGGACACCCGGCTGGTGGTGCTGGACGAGGTGTCGGCGGCGCTGCTGCCCGTGGAGGTCAGCGCCCTGCACGCCGTCACCGCCCGGCTGGTGCGCCAGGGCCGGGGCGTGCTGTACATCAGCCACCGGTTGCCGGAGATGCTCGAGGTGGTCGACCGGGTGCTGGTGCTGCGGGACGGCCGGATCGCCCTCGACAGCCCGGCCGACACCCTCGACCCCGTGCGGCTCGCCGCCGAGACGGTGGGCGAACCGGTGCTGCCCGCGCCCCGGGTCGCCCCGGCCCCTCCCCGGACCCGGGAGGTCGCCGTCTCGCCGGCCGGGTCCCGGGCGGCACCGGCCGACGAGGTGGCCCTGGAGGTGCGCAACCTCCGGGTGCCCGGCACCGTCCAGGGCGTCGACCTGCTGGTGCACCGGGGCGAGGTGGTCGGCCTGACCGGGCACCGTTCCTCCGGCGTCGGCGAGATCGCCGGGGCACTGTCCGGGGAGCTGCCGGCGGTCACCGACGAGCTCCTGCTGCACGGTCAGCCCCGCTCGCTCGGCTCACCGGTCGAGGACGGCACCCTGCGGCTGCCCGCGTACCGCCCGGACGAGGACGCCTACGGTGTCGACCCCGGCGAGACCATCGCACGGACGCTCACCCAGGAGCGGCGGGGCGCACTGCCGGACCTGCAGAAGGAGATCGCCACCCTGCGCGGGGTGATCCGGACCGTCCACCGGATGGACGTGAAGACCCTCAGCATCCGCACCGTCTTCGGCGCACTGTCCGGCGGGGACCAGCACAAGCTCGCGCTCGCGCGGTGGATGGCCACCTCCACCGAGGACGTCGTCGTGCTGCACGAGCCCACCCGCGGCCTGGACGTCCTGGCCCGGGAGCAGGTGCGCCGGATGCTGGACGAGGCGACCGGACGGGGGACGTCCGTCGTCGTCGTGTCCGTGGACCCTGACGAACTCGCCGAGTGCTGTGACCGGGTCGGCATCGTCTCCAGCGGACGCGTCGCACACTGGATCGACACGAGCGGCCTCCCCGTCGCCGCGGTCCGCGAACGGATCGCCGAGGCCACCAGCACCCACAGCGCGGCCTGAGCCCGGTCGGCGTCGGCGCCTACCGCCCCGTCCGGGCGGTGCGTCGGCGCCGCGCGCCGTGTTCCGCCGAGGGTCCACCGTCGACGGGAGGGCCCCGTCCCCTCGTCCCGCGCACGCACGAGACGAGGGAGCGGGGGCCCTTCCTCAGACGGCGACGCCGGCGGCGACGGCCCGCAGCTTGTGCCGGGCGAGCGCCAGGTTCGCCGTGACGCGGTTGAGGACCAGGTAGATGAACAGCCCGGAGTTGCCCTCGCCCTTGAGCACGTTGATCAGGTGGTACTGGCCCTGCAGCGTGATGAGGACGTCCTCGATCTCGTCCTTGAGCTCCAGGTCGGCGATGGTGCGGAGCTTGGCGCGCACCACGTTGGAGTTCCCGGCAGCGGCGACGTTGAGGTCGAACCCCGGGGTGCCGCCGGCCGCGAGGGCCATCCCGCTGTCGATGTCGACGATCGCGGCGCCGCTGGCGCCGTCGATCGCGAGCAGGTCGGCGATGACGTTGTCGAGTTGTGCCACGGAGGGGGCTCCTGTCGTTCTCGGTGGGGGACGCAGCGGTGTGCTGCGCACCAGGTCAGGTGATCGGGGTCGGCCGGACGGGCCGGGCGCCTGGTGGTGCACGGGGCTCGGTCGTGCCCCCGGTGCCGTACCGGCACCGGGGACACCTCCTGGTGGGCCCTGCCGAGCCACCTCGCCGGAGGCCTCACCGGACGGAGGCGTCCGCGTCGACCGGGTGCCGTCGTCGGCCGCCCCGTCCGGTCGCCGCGAGGGCTCCGGTGGGGAGACCGGCGACGCCGGGCGTCCTCGTGACCACAGCGACGCCCACCACCCGGTTGCCATGCCTTGTTCCGCCTTCGCCGAGGGGGCTCAGGGGCCCCAGACAACACGCCTCGGGGAGGCCCAGCAAACCGGTGGACGTACCTGCAGGTGAGCGGCCAGGCACCCGGAGCGATCACCACCGCGATCGGGAGCGGCGCTCCCCCGCCGCCCGGACTCCGGCGTGACACCCCGTCTCCGGTATCTTCCGCCGGGGGCCTGCCGCCCTCCCGCTGCCTGTGGAGGAACCGTCGTGAAGACCCGTGACCTCGCGTACGTGGCTCTCTTCGCCGCGATCATCGCGGTGCTGGGCACGTTGCCCGCGATCAACATCGGCCCGGTGCCGATCACGGCGCAGACGCTGGGCGTCATGCTCGCCGGCAGCGTCCTGGGTGCCCGCCGCGGGTTCCTCGCCGTCCTGCTGTTCCTCGTGCTCGTGGCGATCGGTCTCCCGCTGCTGGCCAGCGGCGCCGGCGGGTTGGCCCCCTTCGCCGGGGCCTCCGCCGGCTACCTCTACAGCTGGCCGCTCGCCGCCGCCGTCATCGGCTGGCTCACCGAGCGGACCTGGTCCCGCTACAACGTCGCCGTCGGCATGGTGGCCAACGTCATCGGCGGCATCGTGGTCGTCTACGCGATCGGCGTCCCGGTGCTCAAGGCCGTCGCCGGGCTCCCGTGGGACACCGCGCTGTGGAGCGGCGCCGCCGTCTTCGTCCCCGGCGACCTGGTCAAGGCCTTCGTCGCGGCCGCCATCGCCGACGTCGTCCGGCGCAGCTACCCCGTGATCGAGCGTCCGCGGCGGGCCGCTGGCGCTCGGTGAGGTTCCGCCGTCCGGGTGCGGTGGACACCGCATCCGCCGCTGCTGAACCCGACCGCGGCATCGAGCTGCGGGGGGTCGGGCACCGGTACGGCGACCGGGTCGTGCTCGACGGCATCGACCTCACCCTGACCGAGCGCCGGGTCGGCGTGGTGGGCGCCAACGGGTCGGGCAAGAGCACCTTCGCCCGGCTGCTGAACGGCCTGGTCGTGCCCACGTCCGGACGGGTGCTGGTGGACGGGCTGGACACCCGCACCCAGGTCCGTGCGGTGCGCCGCCGGGTGGGCTTCGTCTTCCAGGACCCGGACGCGCAGATCGTGCACCCCACGGTCGCCGAGGACGTCGCCTACGGGCTGGAGAACCAGGGCGTGCCGGCCGAGGAGCGCGCCGTCCGCGTCGCCGAGGTGCTGGACCGCCACGGACTGGCCGGGCACGCCGACCACCCCGCGCACCTGCTGTCCGGTGGGCAGAAGCAGCTGCTGGCCATCGCCGGTGTGCTGGTCATGCGGCCGGCCCGGATCGTCTTCGACGAGCCGACGACGCTGCTGGACCTGGTCAACGCCCGCCGGATCGCCGAGCTGATCGCCGGCCTGGAGCAGCGGGTGGTCGTGGTGACCCACCAGCTGGACCTGCTCGACGGCTTCGACCGGGTCCTGGTGGTCGACGGCGGCCGGGTGGTCGAGGACGCCGACCCGCGGGTGGCCGTGTCCGCGTACCGGGCCCTCATGGCCGGCAGGTGACCCTCGCCCTCTACGTCCCGCGCCGCAGCCCAGTCCACCGGCTGCCGGCCGGGGTCAAGCTGCTCTGCCTCGCCGTCCTCGCCGTCGTGCTGTTCGCGCTGCCCACGCTGACCGCGGCGGGTGCGGCGCTGGCCGGGGTGCTCGGCGTGGGGCTCCTGGTGGCCCGGCTGCCGGCCGACGTGCTCGCCCGGCAGGCCCGCGCCGTGCGCTGGTGGCTCCTCGCGCTGCTGGTCGTGCACGCCCTCACCACCGACGTGCGCACCGGCGCGCACGTCGCGCTGCGGCTGCTGGCCCTGGTGCTGGCCGCGGCGGTGGTCACCGCGACGACCCGGGTGAACGAGATGGTGGCGGTGGTGGAGCGGCTGTGCGCACCGCTGCGGCTGCTCGGCGTCCGCCCGGCGCGGGTGGGCCTGGCGATCACCATGGCGCTGCGCTTCATCCCGGTGCTGACCGAGCGCGCCGAGCGGATCCGGGCCGCGCAGGCAGCCCGCGGCGGCTCGCCGCGCGGGTTGCTCGCGCTGCGGACGACCATCGCACCGCTGCTGGTGCAGGTGCTGCAGATGGCGCACGACGTGAGCGAGGCCCTGGACGCCCGGGGCGCAGACGACGCGCCGGCCCCGCGGCGCCGACGACCCCCACCACGGGAGGACCCATGACCCTGCTGGAGATCTGGCGGACCCCGACCGCGGCGGCTCCGATGGAGCGGGTCGCCGCCGCCCGGCTGCTGGCCGGCCGGGGACTGGACGGCGACCGCTACGCCCTGGGCGGTGGCACCTGGGCGCAGTACCCGGACCTGGAGAAGCAGCTGACGCTCATCGACCGGGACGACGTCGCCGCGGTCGCCGCCGAGGTGGCCGTGCCCCTCACGCCCGGCGACACCCGCCGCAACCTCGTGACCGCCGGGGTCCACCTGCCGTCGCTGGTCGGCCGGTGGTTCGCCGTGGGTGACGCGCTGCTGTTCGGCATGAAGCGCTGCCCGCCGTGCGCCCACCTGGAGCGGCTGACCGGGTCACGGCTGGTCAAGGCGATGGTGCACCGCGGCGGCATCAACGCCGCGGTGTTCGGCGGCGCGGAGATCGCCGAGGGCGACCCCGTCCGGGCGGTCACCGAGGAGGAGGCGGCCGACCGGGGCGCGCCGGTCGGCCCGGACCGACCGGTGCACCGCGTCGTCGCGCTCCCCGACTGACCTCCCCGCCACCCCGGGGGTCAGGCGCCGGCGGGCTCGTCGTGGTAGCAGCTCAGGAAGGTCTTCTCCTCCGGGGTGAGCCGGCGCGGCCGGTCCAGCGCGAAGTCGAACGTCACGAGCAGGGTGCTGCCGGTGACGGCCAGCCGGCCGTGGTCGAAGAGCTCGTAGTGGCAGGTGAACGCGGCCGCCCGGACGCCGGAGACCCAGATCTGCACCTGCAGCGGGTCGGCGTCATAGAGGACCGGCCGCTTGTAGGCGATCTCGTGGGACGCGACCACGATGCCCCGGCGCAGGCCGGTCTTCTCGTCGTGGGTGGGCTGGTCGAAGAACAGGTCCACCCGAGCCATCTCGAAGTAGCCGAGGAAGGCCACGTTGTTGATGTGCTGGTAGGCGTCCATGTCCGACCAGCGCATCGGGACGGCGACGGTGTGCCTCACGTCGGTCACCCTGCCTCATGGCCCGCGCACGTCCGCACCGACCCTGTTCCCCGTCGGGCCGTGCGGGCCTACGGTGCGGTGATGGACCCGTGGGCGGAGACCGAGCCGGGCGTGCTGGTGCTGCCGTCAGGACGCCGCGTCCGCGGTCGTGGCCTGCGGCGCCCCTTGCCGGAGGGGAGCCCGCCCCCGGCCTTCGGCCTGTACCTGCTGGGCCGCCCGCCGTGCCCCGTCCCGTGGGTCACCCGCTGGGTGTGCTGGCCGGACTTCCGGCTGCCCACCGCGCCCGGCGACCTGCACGAGGCGTTGCGCGAGCTGTGGCAGCGCGCGGGCACCGAGCGGGTCGAGGTCGCCTGCTCGGGGGGCACCGGGCGCACCGGGACGGCGCTGGCCTGCCTGGCGGTCCTGGACGGGCTGCCCCCGGCCCGGGCGGTCGCCTTCGTGCGCGGCCACTACGGCAGGCACGCGGTGGAGACCCGCGGCCAGGCCCGCTTCGTGGCCGGCTTCAGCGCCTGACGGCGGGCCCCCGGGCCGGCGGACGGAGGGGCCGCAGACGGCGACGGCCGGCCGGAGCACCCAGCTCCAGCCGGCCGTCACCGTGCCCGGTCACACTCCGCGGGCCCTCCGCAGGGCCCGCCGGCCCCTCCGCAGGGGCCCGCCGCGAGCGTGCGAGCGGTGGGGGGCGGAGGGGTCCTTCCTCAGTCGCGCGTGAGCTTCCGGTAGGTGGCGCGGTGCGGGCGGGCGGCGTCCGGGCCGAGCCGCTCGACCTTGTTCTTCTCGTAGTCGTCGAAGTTGCCCTCGAACCAGAACCACTTCGAGTCGCCCTCGTAGGCCAGGATGTGCGTCGCCACCCGGTCGAGGAACCACCGGTCGTGGCTCACCACCACGGCGCAGCCGGGGAACTCCAGCAGTGCGCCCTCGAGGCTGGTCAGCGTCTCGGTGTCCAGGTCGTTGGTGGGCTCATCGAGCAGCAGCAGGTTGCCGCCCTGCTTGAGCGTCAGGGCCAAGTTCAGCCGGTTGCGCTCACCGCCGGAGAGGACGCCGGCCTTCTTCTGCTGGTCCGGGCCCTTGAAGCCGAACGCGGAGACGTAGGCCCGCGACGGCATCTCCACGTTCCCGACCTTGATGTGGTCCAGGCCGTCGGAGACGACCTCCCACAGGCTCTTGGCCGGGTCGATGCCGCTGCGGCTCTGCTCGACGTAGCTGATCTTGACCGTCTCGCCGACCTTGATCTCGCCGTCGTCGGGCTCGTCCTGGTCGACCAGCATCTTGAACAGCGTCGTCTTGCCGACGCCGTTGGGCCCGACCACGCCGACGATGCCGTTGCGCGGCAGCGTGAAGGAGAGGTCGTCGATGAGCACCCGGTCGCCGAAGCCCTTGGTCAGGGCCTTGGTCTCGATGACCACGTTGCCCAGCCGCGGGCCCGGCGGGATCTGGATCTCCTCGAAGTCGAGCTTGCGGAACTTGTCGGCCTCGGTGGCCATCTCCTCGTACCGGGCCAGCCGCGCCTTGCTCTTGGCCTGCCGGGCCTTCGCGCCCGAACGCACCCACTCCAGCTCGTCCTTCAGCCGCTTGGCGCGCTTGGCGTCCTTGGCGCCCTCGACCTTGAGGCGGGTGGCCTTGGTCTCCAGGTAGGTGGAGTAGTTGCCCTCGTAGGGGTAGGCCCGGCCGCGGTCGAGCTCGAGGATCCACTGGGCGACGTTGTCCAGGAAGTACCGGTCGTGGGTGACGGCGACGACGGTGCCGGCGTACTTCTCCAGGTGCTGCTCCAGCCACGCGACGCTCTCCGCGTCCAGGTGGTTGGTGGGCTCGTCGAGCAGCAGCAGGTCGGGGGCCTCCAGCAGCAGCTTGCACAGCGCCACCCGGCGGCGCTCACCACCGGAGAGCACCTTCACGTCGGCGTCGCCCGGCGGGCAGCGCAGCGCGTCCATCGCCTGCTCGATGCGGTTGTCGAGCTCCCAGCCGTCGGCGTTCTCGATGACCTCCATGAGCTCGCCCTGCTCGGCCATCAGCGCGTCGAAGTCGGCGTCGGGCTCGCCCATGGCGGTGCTGACCTCCTCGAAGCGGGTGAGCGCCGCGCGGAGGTCCTTCACCGCCTCCTCCACGTTGCCGCGGACGTCGAGGTCCTCGTTGAGCGGCGGCTCCTGCTCGAGGATGCCGACCGTGGCGCCGGGGGCCAGCACGGTGTCGCCGTTGGAGGCGGTCTCCATGCCGGCCATGATCTTCAGGACGGTCGACTTGCCGGCACCGTTGGGGCCGACGACACCGATCTTCGCGCCGGGCAGGAACGCCAGCGTCACGTCGTCGAGGATCACCTTGTCGCCGTGCGCCTTGCGGGCACGGACCATGGAGTAGATGTACTGGGCCACTGTGGGTTGGAGCCTTCCGTCAGGTGCGCGAGCGGGGGCAGGGGCGGGGCAGCCGTTGCCGGCGTCCCCGGCCCCGCCCCGGCGTTCTCAGCTCCGATCCTCCCAGTCGGGGAGGCTCACGTCAGCGCCGGCACCGCGGTGCGCGCATCGGTGAGCTCGGAGTCCGCCTCGTGCAACGCCTCCTCCCCCACCTGGTAATCCGTGGACCGGCCGGCGTACGGGTCCTCCGCCGGCGCGTCCGTCGGCTCCTCGGCCGGCTCGGTCTGCGGGAGCGTCCGGGCCGACCGGCGGAAGTCGGCGACGCCCCGGGTCAGGTCCGGCCCGACGTGGGCGGCCCGAATCTGCGGCCGGCTGCGCCGCCCCTGGTCGCTCTCCCACTCGTGCGTGTAGATCTCCCCCGTGACGACCACCGGGTCGCCCTTGCTCAGGGTGTGCGACACGTTGCCGCCGAGGTCGCCCCAGCACTCGACGTCGACGAAGAAGGTGCGGTGGTCGGTCCAGGCCTGGGTCTCCCGGTCGAAGCGACGGGAGGTGGAGGCCATCCGGAAGTTGGTGACGCTGTCCCCGCTGGGCAGCCGGGTGCGCTGCGGGGAGTTGACGATGTTGCCGACGACGACGAGATCGGTCTCGTTCACGGTGCTCCTCAGGGTGCTGTCCCCCGGCGACCTGCCGGGCTGGGACCACCGTCCAGCGCGCGGACCCGGCGGGACAGGACTCCCGGCCGACTGTGGACGCGCACGCGCGCTGTGGACGACGGGCGCCGTCCTGTCGGGACACAGCGCTACGGCACACCACCCGGTCCGGGCACGATCGCCGGCACCGATGCGATGATCTGGCGGCGAGCGCCCGTAGCTCAGCGGATAGAGCAGGTGCCTTCTAAGCACTTGGCCGCAGGTTCGATCCCTGCCGGGCGCGCCACCTGACCGGGGACCGCCGGGCGGTCCGCCGGCCTGCTGCGCCGATGGCCCCGTCCGGCCGGGGGCACGGGGCGCCGATCGAGGCCGGCAGCAGCTCGGCCCCGCGCTCCGGCGTCAGCTCACGTCAGGTGCGGCAGCCGCAGGCAGCAGGGCGCTGACCGCGCGCCCCGCCGACCTGGCCTGCCGGACGCGTCCTACTCGTCCGGGTCCTCGTCCTCTTCCATGAGGTCACCCTCTTCGAGGATGCCGGTCTCGTCGGCAGCCTCGTCGTCGCCGCAGGCGGTCATGGTGAACGACGCGGCGGCGATGGCGACACCGGCGGCCGCGGAGCGCCACCGGTTCCGGCGGGTGGGGAGGGAGGTGCTGGTCATCGTTCTCCTCGTGGTCGATCGGCCGGGGCCGACGTCGGGTGTACGCACGGCCGACATGCCCGACGTCCCGCGGCGCCAACCCCCGGGTCACCGCCGTCGTCAGGGAAGCGGTGAGGCCCGGGGAATCGGCACGGGCCGGGCCGGACGGCCAGCGTGCGCAGGGCGTCTCGGCACCCGGGTCAGGGAAGCGTCCGGAAGGTGCCGGAGGCGACCACCGTCCGGTCCGTCCCGGTCTCCAGTTGGTAGTGGTAGGTCCGGTCCGGCGCGAGGCTGCGGGTGAGGGACAGCGGGACGACGTCGCCGCTGGTCGTCCGGTAGGTGTAGAAGCCGGTCTGCGAGCCGAAGGGCGACGCGGAGACCCGCAGCGTGGTCCGGGTCGTGTTCGAGGGGACGGACACCGACACCGTCACGCCGACGCGGGTAGGGGTGACGGTGTGCTCCCACGGCTGCGGGCCGGCCGCGGGCTCGAACCCGGCGATCGGGGTGGCGTGCCGGTCGAGGACGCCCTCGATGATCGTGCCGAACTGACCGTTGCGGGCGTGGCCGACCCCGGCCGGGTGCTCGTGCGACGTCTGGAACCCGCGGTCGGCGTACCAGGCCTCACCGACCTCGGCCCCGTAGGGACCGCTCAGCGAGTTCAGCCCACCAGGAGCGGACCCGTTGGTGTCGGTGTCCAGCGCACCGGTGTCCCAGTGCATGTGCACGTCGGCCCTGAGCGACGCGGGGAACGCGTCCGCGGCGACCGCAGGTGCGCCGCCCCCGCCGATCACGATGGTCCCGCCGCCGGTCAGGAGCTCCGGGTGCCGGGGGAACAGGAACCGGGTCGTCAGCTGCGCACCGCTGCTGTAGCCGCTCAGCCACACGCGGTCCCGGTCGATGTCGTACCGGCCGTGGACGGACTCGATCAGCGCGGCCAGGTGGTCGGCGTACCCGGTCGGGTCGCCACGCTCCCAGCACTGGCAGGCGCGGTTGGGGCTGGAGGGCACCAGCAGGACCATGTTGTTCCGCTTCGCCACGGCGACGACCCCGTCGACCCCACCGAGTGCGTAGCCGGCCGACGGGTTCTCGAAGCCGTACTCGCCGGTGCCGTCGGCGTAGACGAGCAGCCCGACCGGTCGGGACGTGTCGATCCCGCCCGCGTACAGGTGGTGCTGTGCGGTGTACCCGGCGCCGGTGAAGGTCTGGAACGTGCGGTCGGTGAGCGGGCCGCCTGATCCGCCGGTCGGGGCGGCAACGGACGGCGTGGCGGTGGCGAGCAGCGCGACCAGCGCTGCCAGCACGATGCGGAACGGGCGCACGAGGGCTCCAAGCGCGTTGAGGGGTTCGGACATCCCGCCGACGGGTGGCTGACCGACCCGTCTGTCCCGCGGCTGATGTCACAGGCCGGTCACAGCCTGCAGGGTCGGCGCGAGGAACGCTCGGGGAGGCCGGGAGAGTCTTCTCACCGTTCACCAGCCGGCTGCTGGCGGCGCGCGCCCGCGAGCGAGCGAGGCGGCCGCCGGCGAGCCCCTGACCGCACCGGCCGGGCCGGTCCGCACCCCGCCCGTCGGCACAGCAGTCGATAGCCTGGCCGGCCATGGGGCTCTTCGGGACGTTCACCTACAGCGACGGCGCCTGGACCAGCCCGGACGCCCCCCGCGAGCCGTACCTGGTCGTCGACGTCCACGACAGCGACATCGCCACCGTCGACTACCGGCCGACCGGGGACGGCGGCGGTCGCTGCTACCTCGGCTTCCAGCCCCGCGTCTACTTCGAGGACCCGACGGCCAGCGCCCCGGTCGACAACGACGCGGAGGCCCGCGGGCTCGCCTCCTGGGCGCGCCGGGCGACCGGGCGGGAGGTCGACCCGCAGGACGTCGCCGCGCTGCTCGCCCCGGACGACGAGGACGACGACCCGGAGGACCTCTTCGTCGAGGAGACCGTGCGGCGCCTGCTCGAGCTCACCGGCGTCCCGGTGCCCGAGGAGCTGACCGGCGAGGAGCCGTCGGACGGGGAGTGAGCCCGGCCCGCCCGTGTCCCCGGCCGCTGGGACGAGGCTGAGGACGATCCTGCTCTGGAAAGGCCCCGAGGGACTTCACCCGGGGGCTAGCGTGCAGGCATGCCCACGCACCGAGGGGCTCCAGAGACCGGCCAGCCCCGCCGGCACGACGACACACCCGAGGACCTCGGACAGGTGATGGGCCGGATCGCCCGGACGCTGCAGCAGGAGCACGGCGACGTCGAGGCCACGCTGTCCTCGATCACGGCCGCGGCGGTCGCCACGGTCCCCGGCACCGACATGGCCAGCGTCAGCCTCGTGATCCACCGCCACGTCCACCCGCACGCCGCCACCAGCCAGCTGGCCCGGGACATCGACGCCCTGCAGTCGGAGTTCGACCAGGGACCGTGCCTGGACGCCCTCCGCGAGGAGATGACCGTCCGGGTCCCCGACCTCGGTGCGGAGACCCGGTGGCCCCGCTTCGCCACCGAGGCCCACCGGCGCGGGGCCGGCAGCATGCTGAGCTTCCAGCTGTTCACCGAGGGCGACAACCTCGGGGCGCTCAACCTCTACGCCGAGCTGCCGGGCTCCTTCGACGCCGAGTCGGAGTCCGTGGGCCAGATCTTCGCCTCGCACGCCGCCATCGCGCTGTCCGCGGCCCGGCAGGAGTCGAACCTGCGCAGCGCGATGGACCGGCGGGACATGATCGGGCAGGCCAAGGGCATCCTGATGGAGCGGCACCGGCTCACCGCCCCTCAGGCGTTCGAGCTGATGGTCCGGGCGTCGTCGCACACCAACCGCAAGCTGTTCGACATCGCCGACGAGCTCACCAGCACCGGGGCGATGCCGACCGACTGACCGCGGGTCAGCCCGCGGCCCGCTCCGCCGGCGGCACCCAGCCGATCGCCGGTGCGACGTGCCGGGTGACCGTCTCCAGCAGGTGGGCGTTGTACTCGACGCCGAGCATGTTGGGCACGGTGATCAGGAGCGTGTCGGCGTCCCGGACGGCGGCGTCCTTGGCCAGTTCCTCGGCCAGCTGGTCGGGTTCGCCGACGTAGCTCTTGCCGAACCGGGCCCGGACCCCCTCCAGGATGCCGACCTGGTCCGCACCGCCCTGACCCGAGCCGAAGTACTGCCGGTCCTGGTCGCTGGTGATCGGCAGGACGCTGCGGCTGACCGAGACCCGCGGCTCGTGTGCCCAGCCGGCGTCGGCCCACGATGCCCGGTACAGGGCGATCTGCTCGGCCTGCAGCTCGTCGAAGGGCACCCCGGTGTCCTCCGACAGCAGCGTCGAGCTCATCAGGTTCATCCCCTTCTCCGCGGTCCAGACCGCGGTCTGCCGGGTGCCCGACCCCCACCAGATCCGCTGCCGCAGCCCCGGGGACTGCGGCTGGACGGCGAGCCGGGCGGAGGCGCCGCCGGTCATCCGGGGGTCGGCGTCCACGACGGTCTCACCGCTGACGGCGGCGAGGAACAGCGCCGTCTTCTGCCGGGCCAGCCCGGCGTCGTCGGCGCCCTCGGCCGGCACGTAGCCGAACGCCTCCGAGCCGCGCAGCGCCGTCTCCGGTGAGCCGCGGCTGATGCCCAGCTGCAGCCGCTCACCGCTGAGCAGGTCGGCGGCCGCGGCCTCCTCGGCCATGTAGAGCGGGTTCTCGTAGCGCATGTCGATGACGCCGGTGCCCAGCTCGATCCGGCTGGTCCGCATCGCCATCGCGGTCAGCAGCGGGAACGGCGAGGCCAGCTGCCGGGCGAAGTGGTGGACCCGCACGTAGGCGCCGTCGAGGCCCAGCTCCTCGGCGGCCACCGCCAGCTCCACGCTCTGCACCAGGGCATCGCGCCCGGTCCGCACCTGGGAGCCCGGGATGGGCTGCCAGTGCCCGAAGGACAGGAAGCCGATCTGCTTGTCCACTGCACTCACCTCTCGTCGTCTGCACGTCTGCGAGCACCGGTGGACCCGGGCGTGTTCCCGGTGCCCGGTGGGATGACGCAGTGGGATGACACGGCGGCGGATGGGCGTTGCCGGACGTGTCGAGCACCACAGTCAACCAAGGAGCAGTCACATGCGCGCGACAGTCGAGGGCACCGTCATCGCCGAGGCACCCGAGTCCGAGCTCGTCCGCATCGAGGGCAACTGGTACTTCCCGCCGTCGGCCGTCGCACCCGGCGCGCTCACCGAGAGCCCGACGGCCTACACCTGCCCGTGGAAGGGCCCGGCCCAGTACTTCGACGTGGTCACCCCGGAGGGCACCCGCAAGGACGGCGCCTGGAGCTACCCCGACCTCAAGCCCTCGGCGGTCGAGCGCGTCGGCCACGACTTCGCCGGCTACGTCGCCTTCTCACCGGGGATCACCGTGACGGCGTGACCGGCGGTGCGGGCGTACGGTCGGTGCCTGGTCGAACCTCCGGCCGTATCGCCCGCTCGCGGGGCTGTGCGGGTCGGCACCTCGACCCCCGGGCCCCCATAGGGACTGGCCATGTCGCTGCTGCTGACCACCGACCCACTCCCGACCACCGGGCCGGCCCCGTTCGAGGGGCTCGCCGTCTCCGTCGACCGGGTGCACGCCACCGTCGTGCTGCGCGGCGAGCTGGACCGCGACTCGGCCCACCACGTGACCGACGCACTCGCAGCCCTGGCCACCACCGGCCACGCCTGCTGGGTGATCGACACGAGCGGGGTGACCTGGTGTGACGCCGGCGGGCTCCGGAGCCTGGCCGCAGCGCACGCGCTGGCCGTGCACTCGGGCCGGCAACTGCGGCTCACCGGGCGCAGCCGCTGCGTCGACCGGCTCCTCCGGCTGAGCGGTCTGGACCGGTCGATCGCCGACACCGCACGACGGGCGCGCGCGCCGCTCCCGGACCTCACATGTGACACATCGCGGGCGGTGGGACCAGAGAGGTGACCCGTCACCGAACGTGACGGCACGAACACATCTCGATCGGCCGGGTTCCCCGGATGATCGTGCTCGATGCGCGACCCTGTCGCGGTGACCTCCTCCGCCCCCGTGCCGCCGGGCGCTCCCGTGCCCGCCGGCACCGCCGGGCGACGACTGAGCGCGGCCGACGTGCTGCTGGCCGACCGCGGCCAGCTGTTCCGCGCGCTCTTCCTGTCCGCGCCCGTCGCCAAGGCCGTCGTCGACCCGGACGGCCGGCTGCTCGTCGTCAACGCGGCGATGTGCGAGCTGACCGGCCGGACCTCCGGCGAGCTCGTCGGCCGGCACCTGGACCTGCTCACCCACCCCGACGACGTCCCCCTGGAGGACCGCGCCGTCGAGCACCTGCCCGGCACCCCGCTGCTGGACCCCCAGCTGCAGGTGGTCGGTGAGCGCCGGTTGCGCCGCGCGGACGGCAGCAGCATCTGGGCGCTGCAGACCCAGGAGCTCGTCCACCACAGCAACGGCGACCCGCAGTTCGTGCTGCTGACCCTGGTCGACGTGACCGACCGCCGCCGGGTCGAGGACGACCTGGTCCGCCGCACCTTCACCGACCCGCTGACCGGGCTGCCCAACCGGCGGGCCCTCACCGAGCGGCTGC
Source organism: Modestobacter marinus (assembly GCF_011758655.1). Taxonomy (NCBI): domain Bacteria; kingdom Bacillati; phylum Actinomycetota; class Actinomycetes; order Geodermatophilales; family Geodermatophilaceae; genus Modestobacter; species Modestobacter marinus. Next base: position 166,320 of record NZ_JAAMPA010000003.1, on the reverse strand, counting down.
AGCGTGCCCTGGCCGCGTCCGGCCGGCGCGGGACGCTGGTCGGGCTGCTGCACCTGGACCTGGACCGCTTCACCGCCGTGAACGACTCGCTGGGCCACGAGGGCGGCGACCAGCTCCTCTGCCAGGTCGCCGACCGGCTGCGCTGGAGCACCCGGGTGGAGGACACCGCCGTCCGCTTCGGGGCCGACGAGTTCCTCGTGCTGGCCGAGGACGTCGAGGACATCGAGGGGCTGCACACCCTGGCCGACCGCCTGCTCGGCGTGCTCGACGAGCCCTTCCACGTGCTGGACCGGGAGATCACCCTGTCGGCCAGCGTCGGCATGACCCTGGGTTCCGACCTCGCCCCGGAGGCGCTGCTGCGCCAGGCGCACAGCGCGCTCGCCCGGGCCAAGGCCAGTGGTGGCCGGGGCCGGATCGAGGTGCACGACGAGGCGCTCGGCGAGGGCTACGTCGACCAGCTGCAGCTGGAGACCGACCTGCGGCACGCGCTGGAGGCCGGCGAGCTGCGGCTGTTCTACCAACCGATCGTCGCGCTGTCCGACGAGCACCTGCTGGGCTACGAGGCGCTCATCCGCTGGCAGCACCCGACCCGCGGCCTGCTGCCCCCCGGCGCGTTCCTGTCCGCCGCCGAGGACAACCGGCTCACCTCCCGGCTGGGCGCCTGGGTGCTGCACCAGGCCTGCTGGGACGCCGCCGGCTGGGACCCCGCACTCCGGGTGCACGTCAACATCTCCGCCCGGCACCTGGCCGAGCCGGGCTTCAGCGAGCTCGTCGCCGACGCGCTGGCCGAGTCGGGGCTGGAGCCGCAGCGGCTGGAGCTGGAGATCACCGAGTCGACCGCGCTGTTCGCCGCGGACGCGACGCTGCACGCCGTCGACACGGTGACCGAGACCGGCGTGACCCTGGCGCTGGACGACTTCGGCACCGGCTACTCCGCGATCACCGCGCTGCACCGGCTGCCCATCCACACGCTGAAGATCGACCGCTCCTTCGTCGCCGACATCGTCGCCCAGCCGGCCACCGCCGCGCTGGTGCAGGGCCTGCTCCAGCTCGGCCAGGGCATGGGCCTGCAGGTGATCGCCGAGGGCATCGAGGACGGCGAGCAGGCCCGCTGGCTCCGCGAGCACGGCTGCGCGATGGCCCAGGGCTACGCCTTCGGCCGGCCCGCCCCGCTGCCGGCGCGCGAGCTCGACCAGTACCCGCCGCCCGCGGGGCTCGGCGACCTCGACGACCCGGCCACGGACCCCGCGCCCGCGCCGGAGCACGCAGCCGGTGCCGACGCCGGCGCGCCCGAGCACGGGTGGTCCGGGCGCGAGGACGACGAGCCGGGGACCGGGTTCGACCTGGGTGCCGCACTCGCCGAGCAGGACCTCGAGGGGCCCGGCCCGGTCGTGGGCAGTGCCGCCGTCCCCCAGCTCGACTCGTTCCAGCTGCCCGCGACCACCTCGGACACCCCCGTCCCGCGGCCGGCCGAGGCACCGGCCGGGGCCGAGGACGGGACGCAGCCGGACGACTCCTTCGACCCCGGGGTCTTCCGGGCCTCCAGCGCGTTCCTGGAGCTGCGCGCCCTGCTGGCCGCCAACGGTGCACCGGACACCCCGGGCGTGCCCGGTCCGCGGGAGCCGGCGGAGCTGGGCGACCTGCGGGGGCTGACCGCGGACCCGACCGACCTCTCCGGGCTGCGCCCCTGGCTGGAGGGCTTCCAGCAGCGGCTGGGCCCGCTGGACACCGGCGACCTGCCGGAGGTGGGCCGCAGCTGACCCCTCCGGGGACGGACCGCCCGGTCCGTCCCCGAGGGGTCAGGCGTCCGGCACGGAGACGGAGCCGGTGCGCACCGGGAGCGCGTCGGGTCGCTTCGCCGCCCGCCCGTCGCCCGAGGACTCCCCGCGCAACCGGCGGCCGATCCAGGGCAGCACGAAGCCGCGGACCCAGGCGAGCTCTTGGCCGACCACCTCGCGCACCGGCAGCGGCGGCGCCGGGTCCAGCGGGGTGCGCCAGTCCGTGTCGTCGCCGGCCACCGGGACGCCGAGCGCGGCCGCCGCGGCCAACGCCGTCCGGCGGTGTCCTTCGGCGGTCAGGTGGATCCGGTCGCCCGGGTCCCACATCCGGGCGTCCTGGAGCCAGGCGGCGCCCCACTGGTCGAGCACGACGGCGCCCTGCCGGGCGGCGATCGACCACAGGTGGGTGTTGAACACCGCGACCCGGCCCCGGGTGCGGCGGATGATCGGCGTCTGCCGGGGGTCCACGCCGGTGGCCAGCAGCACGTCGGCGCCGGCCGCGCGGAGGGCGACGACGGCACCCTCCAGGTCCGCGGCCAGCTGGTCGGGGTCGGCGCCCGGGCGCAGCAGGTCGTTGCCCCCGGCGACCAGGCTCACCAGGTCCGGCCGGGAGGCGAGCGCGGCCGGCACCTGCTCGGTCAGCACCTGGGCCAGCAGCCGGCCACGGACGGCGAGGTTCGCGTACTCGACGGTGCCCGACGGCGAGGCCGCAGCCAGGTGCTCGGCGAGCCGGTCGGCCCAGCCCCGGAAGGAGTCCGGCGTCCCCGGCTCGGGGTCGCTGAGCCCCTCGGTGAAGGAGTCCCCCAGCGCGATGTACCGCTGCCACGTCCGACGATCACTGCCCGGTTGCACGTCCCCTACTGCACCACGACCCGCGGCCGCGGCGATGAGGGGGTCGGGCCGGACGTGCGGCGTCTCCTGCCGGTAACACGGGCGGGTGAGGATCTGCGCATGCGCACCGACGTGGCCTGCTCCCTCACCGTCTCCTCCCCCGCGCCGGCGACCGCGCTGCTGCAGGTCGCCGTCGCCGCACCCGCCGACGAGCAGCTGACCGTGCTGACCGACGGCCGGCCGGTGGACGCCGAGGAGATCGCCGTCCCCGGGGCCCGGGTGCACCGGCTGCAGCTCCCCGCCGGCGAGACGACGGTCAGCTACCGCGCGCAGGTCTCCTCCGGCGGCGCCCCCCGGCCGGTGACCCCGGCGGACTGGGCCGAGTTCGTCCGGCCCAGCCGATACTGCCCCGCCGACCAGCTGGAGGGCTACGCCGGCACCGAGTTCGACCGGTCGACGCCCCGCGCCGAGCTGGTCGCCGCCGTCGCGGCCTGGGTGGGCCGGCGGCTGGTCTACACCGCCGGGGCCAGCCGCCCGGTGGACACCGCGGTCGACACCCTGCTGCTCGGGCAGGGCGTCTGCCGGGACTACGCGCACCTGACGATCACCCTGCTGCGGGCACTGGAGGTGCCCGCCCGGCTGGTCGCCGTCTACGCCCCGGGGCTGTCGCCGATGGACTTCCACGCGGTCGTCGAGGCCGACGTCGACGGGGTGTGGCAGACCGTCGACGCCACCCGGCTGGCCCCCACGTCGGCGCTGGTCCGGATCTGCACCGGTCGCGACGCGGCGGACACCGCCTTCCTCTCGCTGTTCGGCGGGCAGGCGGCCTTCCAGGGCATGACGGTCACCGCCACCGTGGACGGCGACCTCCCCGCACCGTCCGACGAGCCGTTCCCGCTGCCGTGAGAGCGGCCCGGCTCAGCTGACGGCCTCGCCGGGCCCGCGGCTGCCCTGCGGAGCCCGCGCCGGGCCGGTGCCCGGAGCCGGCACCCCGCCCGGTGTCCGGCGGCGCAGCTCCTCGGGCACCAGCTCCATGAGCTCCTCCGGCAGCAGCGGCAGGTCCAGCAGCGAGAGCTTGACCCGGCTGCGGTCGGCGGCCAGCCAGTCGTCCAGCCGCACCAGCAGCCCGGCGTCCGCCCGGGCCTCGACGTGCAGCTCGTCCCCCGGTCCCAGGCGACCGACCACCAGCCCGTCCACCTCCACGGCCGGGTGGCCGGCGGTCTCCGGCAGCGCCAGGTGCAGCGGCTCGTGCGGGCCGAGCACCACGGTGCGGTCGATGCCGTTCAGCGGCGCCGACGGGGTGACGAGCACGCCCGCGGCCCCCGGCGACATCACCGGGCCGCCGGCGGCGAAGTTGTAGGCCGTGGACCCCATCGGGGTGGCGATGATCAGCGCGTCGCTGCGGTAGTGGCCGTAGCGGCGGCCGGCCACCGAGAGGGTGGCGTCGACCATGCCCTCCCCCGGCACCCGGGCCAGGACGACGTCGTTGAAGGCGACGGTCTCCCAGCCCGGCCCACGCACCACCAGGCAGCTGCGCGACTCCAGCGTCGAGCGCCCCTCGGCCAGCGCCGCCAGCGCCCCGTCCAGCTCGCGGCCCTCGACCTCGGTGAGGAAGCCCAGCCGGCCGAAGTTGACGCCCAGCACCGGCACGGGGTCGGCGACCACGAGCCGCATGGCGCCGAGCAGGGTCCCGTCGCCGCCGAGGGCGATGATCCCGTCGCAGCTGCTGGCCAGCTCGGCGACGTCCACCGGGGTCACGCCCTGCAGGTGCAGCCGTTCGACGTCCGCCGCCGCCGCGACCAGCTCCACCTCGTGCGTCGTGGTCCAGGCGAGCACCTGGGCCACCGCACCCACGCAGTCCCGGTGCGGGTGCAGCACCAGGCCGATCCGGCTGCCGTCGTGCACCCGTCAGCCCCGGTAGGTCTCGAGCAGGCGCAGCCAGATCTCGCTGATCGTCGGGTAGGACGGGACGGCGTGCCACAGCCGGCTGATCGGCACCTCGCCGACCACCGCGATCGTCGCGGAGTGCAGCAGCTCGGCCACCCCGGAGCCGACGAACGTGACGCCGAGCAGCACCTCGCGCTCGGTGTCCACCACGGCGATCGCCGTCCCCGAGTAGCCGTCGGCGAACAGCGACGCCCCGGCGACGCTGCCGATCGGGTACTCCACGACCCGGTGCGGGACGCCGGCGTCGGCCGCCTGGGCGGTGGTCATCCCGACCGAGGCGACCTGCGGGTCGGTGAAGACCACGCTCGGCGTGGCCCGGCGGTCGGCGGTGGCGACGAACGGCGACCAGTCGGCGAGGTCGACCTGCTCGCCGCGCGCCCGGGCGACGATCGCGGCTCCGGCCTGGCGGGCCTGGTACTTGCCCATGTGCGTGAGCTGCTGGCGGCCGTTGACGTCACCGACGCCGTAGAGCCACGGGACGCCGGGCACCTGCAGCGACTCGTCGACGTCCAGGTACCGCCCCGGCTCGAGGCCGACGGTGTCCAGCCCGATCTCGTCGGTGTTGGCGGCACGGCCGACGGCGACCAGCACCTCGTCGCCGCGGAACTCCCCGTCGGCGGTGGTGAGCACCACGTCGCCGCCGTCCTCCCGCCGGGCCGCCCGCACCTCGCTGCCGAGCCGGACGTCGACGCCCAGGCCGCGCAGCGACTCCGCCACCGCCTCGCCGGCGGCCGGCTCCACGTTCGGCAGCAGCCGCGGCCCGCGCTGCAGCAGGGTCACCGAGGAGCCCAGCTGCTGCCAGGCGGTGGCCATCTCGCTGCCCACGTAGCCGCCGCCGAGCACCAGCAGCCGGCCCGGCGCCTCCTTCGCGCTGGTCGCCTCCCGCGGGGTCCACGGCTGCACGTCGGCCAGGCCCTCGACCGGCGGGACGGCGGCCCGCGACCCGGTGCAGACGGCGACCGCGTGGCGGGCGAGCAGCACCAGCTCGGTGCCGTCGTCCCGGGTGACGGCGACCCGCTTCTCCCCCGCCAGCCGGCCCTGCCCGCGCACCAGGGCGATGCCGGAGCTCTCGACCCACTCCGCCTGGCTCGCGTCGTCCCAGTGGTGGGTGAAGCCGTCGCGGCGGTCGAGGGTGGCGGCGGCGTCCTGCTCGCCGGTCACCGCCGCCGCGGCGCCCTGCACGGCCCGCGCCTCGGCGAGCACCTCGCTGCCGCGCAGCAGGGCCTTGCTGGGCATGCACGCCCAGTACGAGCACTCACCGCCCACCAGCTCGCTCTCCACGAGCACGGTGCTCAGCCCGCCGCGGGCGGCGATGTCGGCGACGTTCTCCCCCGTCGAGCCGGCACCCAGGACGATGACGTCGTACTCCTGCTCCGCAGTGGTCACCGCGCCATTGTGGTCGACTGACCCCCGTGCCTGTCGACGCCGCGGAGTACTCCGCCGCCCTCCGCCAGTACGCCGCCGGGGTCGTGCTGCTCACCGTCCGCGACGACATCGACGACGTCGGGACGACGGTGACCTCGCTGATGAGCGTCTCGGCCGACCCGCCGCTGATCGCCCTCGGGCTGGCCGCCGAGGGCTACCCCGCCGAGGTCCTGCAGTCGATCGGCAGCTGCGTGGTGAACGTGCTCGGGGCCGACCAGGCGATCCTCGCCAGCCGGTTCGCCTCCGCCGGCCGGCCCAGCGCGCGGCACCTGCTGGAGTCGGTGCCCTGGCACCGCGCCCCGGTCAGCGACGCGATCGTGCTGGACGGCGCGCCGGCGGCGCTGGACTGCACGGTGCACTCGGTCGTCGAGGCCGGCAGCCACGCGCTGGTGCTGCTGCAGGTGGAGGGCGTGCCGGTCCTCGGCGACGGCGACCCGCTGGTGCGCCTGCGCGGCCGCTGGACCGACGGCGCCGGCCAGCCCCTCCGCCGTCCCTGAGACGCCCGGCCCTGACCACCACAATGGCCATTCTGGTGGTCACGGGGGGAGGGGGGCGGGGCTGGGGACGGCGGGGGTCGCACCGCGGGGTTAGCGTCGTCGCCGATGGACATCGCCCTGCCCGCCCCGTCCGACTCCGCCCTCCGCCGCGCCCTGGTGCGCGCCGAGCGCGGGGTGACGCTGGACGCCACCGAGGCCGAGACCCTGCTGCACGCCCGCGGGCTGGGTGCGGGTGAACCGCTGGACCGGCTGCTGTCCGCCGCCTCCCGGGTGCGGGACGCCGGGCTGGCGTCGGCCGGCCGGCCGGGGGTGGTCACCTACAGCCGCAAGGTGTTCATCCCGCTGACCCACCTGTGCCGCGACCGGTGCCACTACTGCACCTTCGTGACGACGCCGGGACAGCTGCGCGCGGAGGGCAAGGCGCCGTACCTGTCCCCGGACGAGGTGCTGGACATCGCCCGGGCCGGCGCCGCGCTGGGCTGCAAGGAGGCGCTGTTCACCCTGGGCGACCGCCCGGAGGAGCGCTGGCCGGTCGCCGCCGAGTGGCTGGAGGCGCACGGGTTCGACTCGACGCTGGGCTACCTGCGGGCGATGGCGATCCGGGTGCTGGAGGAGACCGGGCTGCTCCCCCACCTCAACCCCGGCGTGCTGTCCTGGGAGGAGGTCCAGCGGCTCAAGCCGGTCGCCGCCTCGATGGGCATGATGCTGGAGACGACGGCGACCCGGCTCTGGTCGGAGAAGGGCGGCCCGCACTTCGGCAGCCCGGACAAGGAGCCCGCCGTCCGGCTGCGCGTGCTGGAGGACGCCGGCCGCTCCGCCGTCCCGTTCACCACGGGCGTGCTGCTGGGCATCGGCGAGACCTACGCCGAGCGGGTCGACGCGATCGCCGAGATCCGGGCCTCGGCGCGGCGGCACCAGCACGTGCAAGAGGTCATCGTGCAGAACTTCCGGGCCAAGCCGCGCACCGCGATGGCCGCGCACGACGACCTGGACCTGCAGGAGTACGTGGCCGCGGTGGCGGTCAGCCGGCTGATGCTGGGCCCGTCGGCCCGGGTGCAGGCGCCGCCGAACCTGAGCGACTCCACCGAGCTGGGGCTGCTGCTCCGGGCCGGGGTCGACGACTGGGGCGGGGTCTCCCCGCTCACCCCCGACCACGTCAACCCCGAGCGGCCGTGGCCGAACATCGACAAGCTCGCCGCGCTCACCGCCGAGGCCGGGTTCACCCTGCGCGAGCGGCTGGCCGCCCAGCCCGGCTACGTCACCTCCCCCGAGCCGTGGCTGGACCCGCGGGTGCGCCCGCACGTCTCCGCCCTCGCCGGCCCCGACGGGCTGGCCGTGGAGGGCCGGATCCCGGTCGGCCTGCCCTGGCAGGAGCCGGACGAGGCCTGGACCTCCTCCGGCCGGGTCGACCTGCACGTCGAGGTCGACACCGTGGGGCGCACCGGCGACCGGCGCAGCGACTTCGACGCCGTCTACGGCGACTGGGCCCAGCTGCGCGAGGCGACCGTCGCCGCCCGGGACGGCTCCTCCACCGCCCTGACCGTCGGCGACCGGGAGGTGCTGGCCGCGCTGCTGCACGCCGAGCAGGACCCGGCCGGGCTCTCCGACGCCGAGTACCTGACCCTGCTGGGCGCCGACGGCACCGACCTCGAGCACCTGTGCGCGCTGGCCGACGCCGTCCGCCGGGACGTCAACGGCGACGACGTCACCTACGTGGTGAACCGGAACATCAACTTCACCAACGTCTGCTACACCGGCTGCCGGTTCTGCGCGTTCGCCCAGCGGCGCACCGACGCCGACGCGTTCACCCTGTCGATGCGGCAGGTCGGTGACCGGGTCGACGAGGCCTGGGCCGGCGGGGCGACCGAGATCTGCATGCAGGGCGGCATCCACCCCGACCTCCCCGGCACCGCCTACTTCGACCTGGCCCGGGAGGTGAAGTCCCGCCGTCCCGACATCCACCTGCACGCGTTCTCCCCGATGGAGGTGGTCAACGGCGCCGCGCGCACCGGGCTGTCGTTCACCGACTTCCTGATCGCGGCGAAGGAGGCCGGCGTCGACTCCCTCCCCGGCACGGCCGCGGAGATCCTGGACGACGACGTCCGCTGGGTGCTGACCAAGGGCAAGCTGCCGGCCGCGACCTGGCTGGAGATCGTGCGGACGGCGCACACCGTGGGCCTGCCGACGACGTCGACGATGATGTACGGCCACGTCGACACCCCGGCGCACTGGGTCGCCCACCTGCGCACCCTGGCCGCCCTGCAGGACGAGACCGGCGGCTTCCGCGAGTTCGTGCTGCTGCCCTTCGTGCACCACAACGCGCCCATCTACCTGGCCGGGGTCGCCCGGCCGGGGCCGACCAACCGGGAGAACCGGGCCGTGCACGCGGTCGCCCGGCTGCTGCTGCACGGGCGGATCGACAACATCCAGACCTCGTGGGTGAAGCTCGGTGACACCGGCACCCAGGCGATGCTCGACGGCGGCGCCAACGACCTGGGCGGGACGCTGATGGAGGAGACGATCAGCCGGATGGCGGGTTCCGGCAACGGGTCGCTGAAGACGATCGCCGAGCTCGAGGCGATGGCCGCGGCGATCGGCCGCCCGGCCCGCCAGCGCACCACCGAGTACGGCACCCCGAGCGCCGAGCGGATGGCCACCGCCCGCTCAGAGGAGGGCCGCCAGGCGCTCACCCTCAAGCTGCTCTGAGCCGCCGCCGTCCCCCCGCACCACTGTCTGTCCCCCCGCACCAGCGTTGCTGCGGGCGGACAGCGGGTGATCAGGGCACCTGATCCACGCTGCTCCGGGGGTCAAGCGGTCCAGCGGGACGGCGTGCGGCGGCTGTCCGCCCCGCTCGCCGTGCGCGCCCAGGCCGCCTCCAGCACGGCGGCCACCTCGTCGGCCTGCTCCGGTGGCACGCTCAGCGGCAGCCGCAGCCACCGGTCGGCGGTGCCGTCGACGGTGAACCGCGGCCCCGGGGTCACCCGCAGGCCCAGGTCGAGGGCGTGCGCGGCGAGCCGGGTGGAGCTCTCCCCCGGCAGCTGCGCCCAGAGCACCGAGCCGGCCCGCGGCCGCACGACGCGCCAGTCCGGCAGCCGGGCGGCGAGCGCGGCCAGCAGCCCGTCCCGGGCGGCGGTCAGCCAGGCGACCCGGTCGGCGAGCACCTCGTCGGCGACGGCGAGCAGCCGGGCAGCGACCAGCTGCTCCAGCACCGGGCTGCTGAGGTCGACCGTGCCGCGCGCCTGCGCGAGCCTGGCCAGCAGTGCCGGGTCCGCCCGCACCCAGCCCACCCGCAGGCCCGACCAGTACGCCTTGCTCATCGAGCCGAGCGTCACGACCCGGCGGTCGAGCGCGGCGAGCGCGGTGGGCCGCGCGCCGTCGAGCACCAGCTCCGCGAACGTCTCGTCCGTGGCGACCACCGGCGCGTCGAGGGCCGCCAGCAGCGCCCGGCGCTGGCCGTCGTCGGCGAGCAGGCCGGTGGGGTTCTGCCCGTCGGGGGTCACCAGCGCCACGTCGGCCGCGGCGCCCGGCAGCTCCCAGCCGTCGGCGCCCACCGGCAGCGCGACCGGCCGCAGGTGGTGGGCCGCGAGGCAGTCCAGCGCCGCCGGGTAGGTGGGCTGCTCGACCAGTGCCCGCTGCCCGGGCCGGGCGACGGTGCGCAGCAGCAGGTCCCAGCCCGCCAGCGCACCGTTGGTGACCAGCACCTGCTCCGGGTCCGTGGTCAGCCCGCGGCGGGTCAGGTGCCCGGCGATGGCGGTGCGCAACGCCGGCAGGCCGTAGGGGTGCAGGCCGTGGCCGGCCAGCAGCGGACGCAGGTCGGCGGTGGCCCCGGCGACGGCGTCGAGGAGCTGGGCGGGTGCCGGGGCGGCCGCGATGGTCAGGTCCCGGACGACGGCAGGCTCGCCCGGGTCGGCGTCCGGGCGGACCGGCGCCGCCGACGGGAGGGTCACCCGGCTCCCGGCACCTGCCGCGCTGTGCAGGTAGCCCTCGCCACGCAGCACGTCGTAGGCGGCGGTGACGGTGGTGCGGCTCAGGCCCAACGCCTGGGCCAGCTGCCGCTCCGAGGGCACCCGGGCGCCCACCGACAGCCGGCCGTCGAGCGCGAGGCCGCGGATCCCGGCGGCCACGCCGGCATAGGCCCGGCCGCCGTCCAGCCAGGGTCCCAGGAGGTCGGCCAGCCGGTCGGTGCGCACCGGGCCATTGTGCGCGACTTGGCCCTGTTCGGGCAGGGCCAAGTCGTTCATCGTTGCCTCATGCGACTGATCGACCCGGTGCCCGTCGACCGCCGTCCCGCCCGGCTGGGGTTGCTGCTCGGCGGCCTGGCCCTCTACGGCGTCAGCGTCGCGATGATGCTGCGGGCGGACCTGGGGCAGATGCCCTGGGGCGTGCTGGACCAGGGGTTCGCTGGCGTGCTCGGCGTCGAGGTCGGCACCGGCTCGATCATGGTCGGTGCGGTCGTCCTGCTGCTGTGGGTGCCGCTGCACCGGCGGCCCGGGCTCGGCACGCTGTGCAACGTCGTCCTCATCGGGTTGGCCATCAACGCGACGCTGGTGCTGCTGCCGGCGCCGGAGGCGCTCGGCGCCCGCGTCCCGCTGCTGCTGGCCGGCGTGCTGCTCAACGCGGTGGCCACCTGCGCCTACATCGGCGCGGGGCTCGGTGCCGGGCCGCGCGACGGGCTGACCACCGGCATCGCCGCCCGCGGCCACTCCGTGCGGGTCGTGCGGACGACGATCGAGCTGGTGGTGCTGGGCGGCGGCTGGCTGCTCGGCGGCACCGTCGGGGTCGGGACAGTGCTGTACGCCGCCGCGATCGGGCCGCTGATGCACAGCATGCTGCCGGTGTTCCGGCTCCGGGACGGCTCGACCGCCACGGTCACGGGGCCCCCGATCTCGACCGTCGCCCCCGACTGACGGCCGGCACACCAGCGTGTCCCCTGTCAGGCACCGGTACGGCACGATCACCGCACCACCGGGCGGGAGGAGAGACGTGCCACGGGTCACCAGCGCGGACGTCGCTCGGGAGAGCGGGGTCTCCCGGACGACGGTGAGCTACGTGCTCAACGACAAGCACGGCGCGATGATCTCCGAGGACACCCGGCAGCGGGTGCAGGCGGCGGCGGCCCGGCTGGGCTACTCCCCCTCGGCCGCTGCCCGGACGCTGCGCAGCGGCCGCAGCGACCTGGTGCTCTGCGTGCTGCCGAACTGGCCGGTGGGCCCGGTCCTGGACACCGTGCTGGACGAGCTGACCCGGGAGCTGGCCGAACGGCAGCTGTCGGTGCTCGTGCACCACGGCCGGAGCCCCCTGGCGGAGCTGTGGCGGGCGGTGACCCCGCGCGCCGTCGTCGGCTTCACCGAGTTCGGCGCGGAGGACGCCGACGCCATGCGCCGGGCCGGCATCCAGGTGCTCAGCACCTCCCTGGACGACGACCCGCGTGCGGTGTTCGCCGTCGCGCAGTCCCGGGTCGGGCAGCTGCAGGCCCGGCACCTGGCCGACACCGGGCACACCCGGCTGGGCTGGGCCGGCCCGGCCGAGCCCCGGCTGGCCGACTTCGCCGTGCGCCGGCTGACCGGGGTGCACACCGAGTGCGCGCGCCGCGGGCTGGCCGCACCGGTGGTGCGGGACGTCGACCTGGACGCCGACTCGGCCGCCGACGCGGTCCGTGCCTGGCGCAGCGCGGGGGTCACCGCGGTGGCCGCCTACAACGACGAGGTGGCGCTCGCGGTGCTCGCCGGCGTGCGGGCCTGCGGCCTGTCGGTGCCGGGCGACGTCGCGGTGGTCGGCGTGGACGACGTCCCGGCCGGGCGGCTGAGCGACCCGGCGCTGACCACCGTGGCGCAGGACGCGGCCGTCCAGGCCCGGGCGATCGCCACCGCCGTCGCGGCGGCCCTGGACGGCAGCCCGCCGCCCGCCCCCGACCCGGCCGAGGTGCTGCGGCTGGTGGTCCGGGACTCGGCGTGACGGGCGGGCCGGGGGCGCGGTGCCCCGGCCCGCCCGCGACCGGTCAGCCCGGGTAGTCCACGACGTACTGCGGGGTGCCCTGGGTGGTCGGGTCCGACCGGCCACCCACGTCGTTGACCACGTTCTCGATCACGCCGATCCCGTCCAGGTGGACGGTCATGACGTGGTGCAGCTGCACGCCGGGACGGACCGGCACCTCGAACCCGGTCTCGGTGGTGATGCCGGGCTCGGCGTTGCGCTGGTAGCCGTAGACGCCACCGCCGTCCAGCCGGTGCTCCCGGACGTGGTCCCCGACCTTGTACGCGGCCCAGCCGAGCGTGCCGTCCGGCTCCTGCCAGTCGGCCTGCGACGGCGGGTCGTAGGGGATCTCGTTCTGGTAGAGCACCACGCGACCGCGCTCGCCGTTCCAGATGGTGTTGTGCTGCTGGAAGTGCTCGACGAACAGGCCGGTGGCGGTGACGTCGTCGCCGTTGACGACCACGCCGTTGCGCCCGGTGTTGGTCCGCCAGCGGTCGGTGTCGCCGTTGACGCCGGCGGTGAAGCCCTCGACGCCGTGGTCGGCCCGCCACACCCAGGTGTGGTCGATGAGCACGTGGTCGCTGTTGACCTCCAGGGCGGTGCCGGCCTTGCCGATGTGCGGTCCGCCGACCCGGAAGTAGACGTCGGACAGCGTCGTGGGGTTCGCCGGGTCGGACGTGGCGCGGCCCTTGCCGTCACCCACCTGGAGCAGCACCGGGGACAGCTGGGTCCCGGCGTCGATGGTGAGCCCGGCGACGACCACGCCGGGCACGTCCTCGACCTGCAGCGGGGTGACCCCGCGGGTGGCCGTGAGGGTCGCCTGCCCGATGCCCAGGACGACGGTGCCCGCCCGCTTGACCTTCAGGCTGTGCGCCACGTCGTAGACGCCGGGGGTGAACAGCAGGTGCCCGCCCCGGGCGAGCTGGGAGTTGATCCGGCCGAACCCGGTGTCCGGGGTGACCACGAGGAAGTCGCTCAGCGGGATGGTGCGCCCCGCCGTCATCCCCTCGTCCCAGCTGACCCCGCGGGTGTCGCGCTGCGCGTCGGGCACCCGGACGGCGTACCGGCCACGCTCGTCGACGAACAGGAACGGCTTCTCCCGGCTGAGCGGGGTGGTCTCCAGCGTGGTGTACGGCGGGTCGGGGAAGGTGGCGTCGGACGGCGCGCCCTCGACCCCGGAGAAGACCTGGTTCCAGACGCCGTTGGACCAGCTGCCGATCACGCTGTTGCGGGTGATCCACTGCTGCTGCGAGCCGTTGATGACGGTCCCGGCGGTCGAGTCGGCGATGAACCCGCCGCTGGCGTACTGCGGACCGGCGGTGCAGTAGTCCATCAGCGACAGGTCGCCGCCCTGCACCTGCACCCGGCGCAGGGACACCGCCTGGGAGACGGCCCAGAAGTTGGCCGTCGCACGGCAGCCGTCCTGCCCGGTGCCGTTGACCTGGATGGTCAGGTTCGAGACGGTGCGCCAGAAGTTGTTCAGCGCGATGCAGTTGTCCGGGGCGAGACAGCGGTTGTACGTCTCGACCTTGCCGTTGATCACCACGTCGGACGGCGAGGCGCCCAGCCCGCTGATCTCGGTGTTGTAGCCGACCTTGATCTGCAGCGGGTCGCTGTCGGTGCCGTAGGTGCCGGGCTTGAAGAGATAGGCGTACCGCTCGGTGCCCATCTCGTTGTCGACCTGCTGGGCGTGGGTGGCGTCGAGGGTGGCCTGGATCTGGTCCACCGGGGTGCTCGGGTCGAAGACGGTGACGTTCGGGCCGAGGTCGACGGCACCCCCGCCCGGCCCGTTCCCGGGCGGCGCGGCGCTCGCGGTCGCCGGGGCGGCGGCGAGCGCCAGGGTCAGGGCCAGGAGGCCGCCGAGGCGACGTCGTCGCCGGCGGGGTGGGGCCGGTGGGCGGGCAGGGACGCTGCGAGATGCCATGCGGAGTCCTCGTCGTTGAGTGGTGACACGTGTCACGTGACTCGGTCACCGCGAGGGTCGAGGAGCCGCACAGCCCTGTCAAGGGTCGCTCGGCGCGCCGGTCCGCCCGGCGCGCCGGGTGAGGGAGGGGCCGCCCGGCCCCTCCCCCACCTCCGGGGTCAGCGGGGGTGGCCGCCCCGGACCATCGGCTCCTCGCCGTCGTCCCCTCCGGTCCGCGCGCCGCCCTCGGGAGCCGGGGTCCCGCGGGGTGCGTCGGCCGGGCGACCACCCTCGACCATCGGCTCCGCACCCTCGTCGCTCCCGTTCGTCGCACCACGATCGGCAGCCGGGGTGGCGCGGGGTGCGGCCACGGGCTCCTCGACCAGCACCTCGGCGCGCTCGTCGTCCGCGGGCGGCTGCTCGGCAGCAGTCACCGGCTGGGCCGGGGCCATCGGCTGCGAGGCCGTCACCGGGGGCGAGGTGGGCACCTCACGCGGCTGCCCGGACTGCTGCTCCCCGGACTCCGAGCTGCTCTTCGACCCGGCCACGGCCGCACCGGCGGCGGCCACCCCGGCGACCGCCGCTGCGCCGGCGACCACCGCCTTCGCCGAGAGGCCGGCCTTGCCGCTGTCCCCGCGCGAGGACGCCGCGTCCTCGACGCCGGGCGTACCGGCGCCCATCCCCGGGCGGACCGACCCGCGCCACGCACCGCTCGCGTAGCCCTCGTCCTCGATCAGGGACTTGAACTTCTCCAGGTCCGACCTCACCTGCCGGCCCACGAGGCCGAGCTTGTCGCCGGCCTGCTCCACGAGGCCCTCGGGCTCGTACTCCAGGGTCAGGTGGACGATCGTGGCGGCGGGACCGGCGGGCTCGAACCGGACGGCGCCGGCGTTCGTCGCGCCGTCCGTGGCGGCCCAGGCGATCTTCTGGTCCGGGATCTGCTCCAGGATCGCGGCGTCCCACTCCCGCTTCACCCCGGCGATCTCGGCCACCCAGTGCAGCCGCTGGTCACCGTGCTGGGAGACCTCCGTGACCCCGCCCATGAAGTGGGGGAAGTCCTCGAACTGGGTCCACTGGTCGTAGGCGGTCCGTACCGGGACGTCGACCTGGATCGACTCTTCGACCTTCGTGCTCATCGCCGTTCCTCCTCGTGGTGGGACGTGTCCTGGCTCACTCCCTACCCCGTCGTGCGGTCGATGCACGCACCGTCGACCAGGACCCCACGTGCACCCGCCCGGTCGGCGAGGATGTCGGCGACGTCCCGATCCTGGAGGAACACCGTGACCCCACCGCAGCAGGACTTCCCCGACGACTGGCACCAGCCGCTCCGGCACGTACGAGCCGGTGAGCTGTCCGCGGAGACGGCGCAGACCTCGGGCATGACCCGGCACGCGGCGATCTCGGCCGGCACGGTCGGCGCGCAGCGGCTCTGGATGGGCGAGACGCGGGTCCCCCCGCACACCGGCTCCGGCGACCACCACCACGGCGACTCCGAGACCGCGATCCACGTGCTGCGCGGCCACCCGGTGTTCGTCTTCGCCGCCCACGGTGAGGAGGTGCGGCTGGAGACCGGCCCGGGCGACTACGTCTTCGTGCCGCCGTACACACCGCACCGCGAGGAGAACCTCAGCGGCGAGGAGGCGGTGGTGCTCATCGCCCGCAGCAGCCAGGAGGCGATCGTGGTCAACCTGCCCTCGCTGCTGCCGCAGGGGGACGGCGCCGACGACTGATCTCCGGTGCGGGCGTCGCCACCCGCGGCTAGCGTCCGCGGGGTGAGTGAGCCCGCGCGTCCCCCGTCCCCTCTCGACCAGCTGGCCGACCGCTTCGTCGACGCCCACGCCGCCGACCAGCCCACCGTGGCGACCTACATCGGCGTGCCCGGGCACGACGACCGCTGGCCCGACCTCACCCCCGACGGGCACGCGGCGAGCGCCGACCTGCTCCGCCGCACCGTCGCCGAGGTCGAGCGGGTCGAGCCGGTCGACCGGCGGGACGACGTCGCCCGCAGCGCGATGCTCGAGCGGCTGGGCGCCGAGCTGGCGCTGCACGACGCCGGCTGGACGCAGGCGGCGCTCAACAGCATGGAGAGCCCGCTGCAGGACTTCCGCACCACCTTCGACCTCATGCCCACCGACACCGAGGAGGACTGGGCGGTCGTCGCCCGGCGGGTCGCCGGGATCCCCGAGGCGCTCGGTGGCTACGTGGCCGGGCTGACCGACGCCGCGGGCCGGGGCCGGGTCTCCGCCGTCCGGCAGGTGCGGCTGGCCGCCGGCATCGCCCGCCGCTGGGCAGGTGCCGGCGGGCAGCCCGGCTTCTACGCGGGGCTCACCGGCCCGGCGCCGGTGGGCCAGGCGTTGCGCGCCGACCTGGACCGGGCGGTGGAGGGGGTGCAGACGGCGCTGCTCGACTTCGCCGACACGGTCGAGCGCGAGCTGCTCCCCCGCGCGCCGCAGGCCGACGGCGTCGGCCGCGAGCGGTACGCGCTGGAGTCCCGGCTGTTCACCGGCATGGACCTCGACCTGGAGGAGACCTACGCCTGGGGCTGGGCCGAGCTGGCCCGGGTCGTCGCCGAGAAGCAGGCGGTCGCCGAGCAGATCGCCCCCGGGCAGGGCGTCGCGGGCGCGGTGGCCGCGCTGGACGCCGACCCGGCCCGGCAGGTCCGCGGGCGCGACGCGCTGCAGGCCTGGCTGCAGGACACCGCCGACCGGGCCATGAGAGCGCTGGACGGCGTGCACTTCGACATCCCCGGCCCGGTGAAGCGGGTCGAGGGCCGGCTCACCCCGACCTCCGGCGAGGGCGTCTACTACACCGGCCCGACCGAGGACTTCAGCCGCCCCGGCCGGATGTGGTGGTCGCTGCCCGACGGCGTCACCGACATGACCACCTGGCGGGAGACGACGACCGTCTTCCACGAGGGCGTCCCCGGCCACCACCTGCAGATCGGGCAGACCGTCTACAACGCCGCCCTGCTCAACCGCTGGCA
The DNA here is from genome assembly GCF_011758655.1 of Modestobacter marinus. Classification (NCBI taxonomy): domain Bacteria; kingdom Bacillati; phylum Actinomycetota; class Actinomycetes; order Geodermatophilales; family Geodermatophilaceae; genus Modestobacter; species Modestobacter marinus. The sequence goes on along the minus strand of NZ_JAAMPA010000003.1, from coordinate 148,983 downwards.
GCGGCTGCTCTGCTGGTGCTCCGGGCACGGCGAGGGCTGGGCGCTGTACTCCGAGCGGCTGATGGGCGAGCTGGGCTTCCTGGACGACCCCGGCGACCGGCTGGGCATGCTGGACGCGCAGGAGCTCCGGGCCGCCCGGGTCGTCCTGGACATCGGCGTCCACCTGGACCTGCCCATCCCGCCCGGCCGGGCCACCGGCGACCGCTGGACCTACGACGTCGCGCTCGCCTTCCTCCGCGAGCACGTGGACATGGAGGACGCGATGCGGGTCGACGAGCTGCACCGCTACCTGGGCTGGCCGGGCCAGGCGCCGTCCTACAAGGTCGGCGAGCGGGTGTTCCTGACCTGCCGGGCGCAGGCCGAGCAGCGCGCCGGCGCGGAGTTCGACCTCAAGGCCTGGCACCGCTCCGTGCTGGACCTGGGCCCGCTGGGCCTGGGTCCGCTCGCCGCCGAGCTCGCCCGCTTCTGACCCGCGCACCGAGTGACAGCTGAGCGGGGCGTCCGGCGGCCAGGAGCCCCGCTCAGCTGTCACTCGACGACGTCCTCGCGCCGATGGACGGTCACGGGTCGGTTCGTCCAGATCTGGCCGTGGGGGCCGATCTCGATCTGGACGAACCGATCGGTCTCCCTGGGCAGAACCTGACCCTGGACACGGCGTGTCGGGCCGATCTCCACATGCTCGTGAGGTCGACGGGGCGGGTGTGACTCGTGGGTCCCGGCGTCATCTGCCGGACATTTGACGCCTCGGGAACCACCCCCGTGTAATTCCCCTCGACGTCACCGACGGTGACGAAACGGCAACCGCACCGGCGGTGGGCCGGACCGAGACGCAGGGGGACGCATCGTGATGGCCGACGTGACGTGGATGAGCGACTACCGGACTGCTGCTGCCGAGGCGGCGCCGGTCACCTACGGACAGGACGTGCTCGGCCTGGCCGACGTCTTCGACGCCGACTTCCCGGGCACCGAGGACCAGAGCTGGCAGGAGCGCGCCCTCTGCGCCGAGACCGACCCCGAGGCCTTCTTCCCGGAGAAGGGCGGCTCGACCCGCGAGGCGAAGAAGATCTGCACCGGCTGCGAGGTCCGCGCCGAGTGCCTCGAGTACGCCCTGACCATGGACGAGCGCTTCGGCATCTGGGGCGGGCTCTCCGAGCGCGAGCGTCGCCGCCTCCGCCGCCGCGCCAGCTGACGGCGGAGCTCGTCCCCCTGCCCCTCTGAGGCTCGGGAGGGGGCCGATGATCGGGGCGGCGAACCGTGGGTAGGGGTGCTCCGTGCGAGCCATCACCTACACCCAGCCCGGCGGCCCCGACGTCCTGCAGCTCGTCGACCGCCCCACCCCCGACCCCGGTCCCGGTGAGGTGCGGGTGCGCCTGGCCTTCTCCGGCGTGAACCCGACCGACTGGAAGACCCGCAGCACCGCAGAGCCCGGCCCCGGCGGTCAGGTGCCCAACCAGGACGGCGCCGGCACGATCGACGCGGTCGGCGAGGGCGTCGCCCCCGTGCTCGTCGGCGAGCGCGTGTGGGTCTGGGAGGCCGCGTGGCAGCGACCGCACGGCACGGCAGCGGAGTACACCGTCGTCCCGGCGCGGCAGACCGTGCTCCTGGGTGCCGACCCGTCCTTCGAGCTGGGTGCCGCCCTCGGCATCCCGTTCCTCACCGCGCACCGCTGTCTCACCGTCGCGGAGTCGCTCCCCGACCGGCTCGCCCCCGGCTCGCTGAACGGCCGCACCGTGCTGGTCCAGGGCGGTGCCGGCGCGGTCGGCAACGCGGCGATCCAGCTGGCCCGCTGGGCCGAGGCCACCGTCATCGCCACGGTCAGCTCCCCGGCGAAGGCGCAGCTGGCCGCCAAGGCCGGCGCCGACCACGTCGTCGACTACACGCAGCAGGACGTCGTCGCCGAGGTGCGCAAGATCGCGCCGAAGGGCGTCGACTCGATCGTCGAGGTCTCGGCCGCGCAGAACGCGGCCACCGACGCGCAGGTGATCGCGATGCACGGGGCGGTCGCCATGTACGCCGACGACGGCGGCGCCGAGGTGACCATCCCGGTGCGCGCCCAGATGGTGCCCAACGCCCGCTGGCAGTTCGTGCTCGTCTACACCGAGCCCGCCCGGGCCAAGGACATCGCCGTCGAGGACGTCAACGCCGCGGTGCTGGACGGCGCCGTCCGGGTCGGCGCCGACGCCGGCCTCCCGCTGCACGTCCACCCGCTGGCCGAGACCGCGGCCGCCCACCAGGCGGTGCAGGACGGCGCGGTCGGCAAGGTGCTCATCGACGTCACCAGCTGACCTCCGGCCGGGCGCAGGAACCCCGCCGTCAGCCGCCCGGCCGGCGCCGGCGGGGGCGCTGCTGGGCCTGGCGGGCGTCGAGCAGTGAGCGCGCGCAGGTGGCGAGGACCAGGTGCTCGTGCGAGGTCGGGTCGTCCACCGGGCGGCCCAGCAGCGTCTCGATGCGGGTCAGTCGCTGGTACAGCGACTGCCGTTGCACGTGCATCGCCTCCGCGGTCCGGGTCTTGCTGCCGCCGTGCCGCAGGTGGACAGCGAGGGTCTGCGCCAGGTCGCTGCCGTGCGCGGCGTCCCAGGCCAGCAACGGGGCGAGTGCGTCGTCGACCAGCAGGGTGAGCGCCCGGTCGTCGAGCCGGCCCAGCAGCCGCACCAGGGCCAGGTCCCGGGTGACCGCCGTGCCGCGGCCGAGCAGCGCGGCGACCGGCAGGGCGTCGTGCGCCTCCCGCAGCGACCGGCCCGCGTCGGCGACCGGGACGACCGGCCCGACCGTGGTGACGGCGCCGTCGGAGGGCACGGTGGCCGCCAGCCAGCCGGCCGGGTCGGACTGCGCCAGCGCCCCGGGCACCGCGATCAGCCCGACCGCCTCGCCACGGACCCGGTCGGCGAGGAGCTCCAGGTCGTGGGTCCGCGCCACGTGGGCCCAGGCGGACAGCACCTGCCGGGGGTCGGCGGCGGACGCGGCGATGCCGAGCACCCGCGCGTCCGGGGAGGGGTGGAACCGGGCCAGGCCCGCGCGGACCAGCAGCTCCCGCACACCCGGCACCGCGTCGGCCAGCAGGTCGGCCAGCAGCGGGGCGGCGAGGTCCCCGGGCGACCCGGTGCCCGACTGCCCGACCGCCACCGCGGCCACGCTGGCCAGCCGGGCGGCGAGCACGCGCAGCCCGGGCAGGTCGACCCCCGGCCCGGCGCCCAGCACGACCGCTCCCCAGTCGACGTCCCAGATCCGGACCGGGGAGCTGGCCGCCGGCCGGCGGAGCAGCCGCTCGGTCGCCCGCTGGTCGCGGAGCCCCGCTGCGGCGACCACCTGCCCGGAGCGGGTGACCAGCGCGGCCGGCCCCCCGGTGGCGAGCGCGGCACGCGAGACCACCGCGGGCGTCCCGCCACCGGCGGCCAGCTCCGCGTGCACCTCGTGGACCACCCGGTCGGCCAGCCGCAGCCGGGGTGCGTCGGCGTGCAGGATCGCCCCGTTGGCCTCCTCGGAGATGCGGATGAACGGGACGACCTGGCGCAGCACGTAGAGCGGCAGGCCGAGCCGGCTCGCCTCGTCGAGGATCTCGCCAGGCAGGTCGGGCAACGACCGGCCCAGCTCCATCGCGACTGCGGCGACCCGCTGGGCGGCCAGCTCGCGCACCCAGTGCCGGCGGGCACCGGCGTCGGCCCCGGCGAGCCCGAGGCCGGTGGTCAGCAGCAGGTCACCGGCGGAGAGCAGCGGACCGATCTCGTAGATCTCGCTGGAGTGCACCCAGCGGACGGCACGCCCGAGCTGGTCGGGGGCGACGGCGACCTCCGGCTTCGCCTGCTGGACCGAGGGCAGCAGCAGGAACTCGGCCAGGGTCAGGGCCATGCACGCCGCCCTCCCGACAGAGTGTCATCGATCGGGGCGATGATGCCTGACGCGGTGACCATTGCCCACCCGGCCGGCCTCGGCGAACCTCGGTGCGAGCTCGCCCGCCGAGGCGCCCGCACTCCGAGGAGACCCGCATGACCGAGCACCCCGCCCCGCAGGACCCAGCGCAGGACCGGGCCTGGCTGGAGGTGGCACTGCAGGAGGCCCGGGCCGGGCTGGCCACCGGCGGGGTGCCCATCGGCGCGGCGCTGATCGGCCCGGACGGCACGGTCTGGGGCCGCGGCCACAACCGGCGGGTGCAGGACGGCGACCCGTCGGTGCACGCCGAGACGGCGGCGTTCCGGGCGGCCGGCCGCCGGCCCTCCTACCGCGGCACCACGATGGTGACCACGCTGTCGCCCTGCTGGTACTGCAGCGGGCTGGTGCGCCAGTTCGACATCACCCGGCTCGTCGTCGGCGAGGCCCGCACCTTCTCCGGCGGGCACGACTGGCTCGCCGAGCACGGCGTGGAGGTCGTCGTCCTCGACGACCCGCGGTGCGTCGAGCTGATGACCGACTTCATCGCCGCTCAGCCCGCGTTGTGGAACGAGGACATCGGCGAGGACGGCGAGCAGCCGGCCGCCGGTCCGCAGACCGCTGGGGAGACGGTCCGTTGAGCACCAGCGCCGGCAGCCGGGCGGACTCCCCCGCCGTCGTCGACCCGGACTACCCGATCGACCCGGTGCCCGCCACTGCCCGGCGGTCGCTCTTCTCGCTGTCGATCGTGCTGCTCGGCTTCACCTTCTTCACCCCGACGATGCTGGCCGGTGCGCAGATCGGGGCCGCCTTCCCGGCGAGCAGCCTGATCTGGGTGCTGCTGCTGGGGAGCGCCGTCCTCGGCGTCTACGTCGGGACGATCGGCGGCATCGGCGCCCGCACCGGGCTGACCACGGTGATGATGTGCCGCTACACGCTGGGCACGCGGGGGGCGAAGCTCGCCTCGCTGCTGCTCGGCGGCACCCAGGTCGGCTGGTACGGCGTCACCGTCGCCACCCTCGCCCAGCTGACCGCCAGCGCGCTGGGCTGGGAGGGACGCGGGCCGGAGGTGGCGCTGATGGTGGTCGGCGGCGCCGTCATGGGGGCGACGGCGTACTTCGGCTACAAGGGGATGTACGCCCTGTCGCTGGTCTCGGTCCCGCTGCTGCTCGCGCTGGCCGGGTGGGTGACCTGGCGGTCGCTGGAGGAGGTGGGCGGCTGGAGCGGGCTGGGCGCGATCGTGCCCAGCGAGACCATGACCGTCGCCGTCGCGGTGACGATCGTGGTCGGCACCTTCGCCTCCGGCGGCACCCAGGCACCCAACTGGACCCGGTTCGCCCGCACGCCGTCGGCCGGCTTCTGGGCCTGCCTGGTCGCCTTCCTGATCGGCGAGCTGCTGATGCTCGGCTTCGGCGCGGTCGGCGCCGTCGCCTTCGGCGAGGGTGACTTCGTGCTGGTGCTGTACCAGCTGGGCCTGGTCGGCTGGGGGCTGGTGTTCCTGGTGGCCAACCTCTGGACCACCAACGACAACACCGCCTACAACTTCGGCGTCGCCGGCGCCGAGATCGCCGACTCCCGGTCCAAGAAGCCCTTCGTGGTCGGCGGTGTCGTCCTGGGCACGCTGCTCGCGGTCACCGGCATCTACGACAACCTCATCGACTACCTGGTGTGGCTGGGCATCCTCATCCCGCCGCTCGGCGGCGTGGTGATCGGGGACTTCCTCGCCCGGTGGCGGGGTGGGATGACCGGGGACACCGCGCTGCTGCCCGGCATCGAGTGGCGCAACGTCGCGGTCTACCTGGTCGCCTCGCTCGCCGCCTGGGCGAGCAACGAGGCGGGCTGGGGCATCCCGCCGGTGATCGGCGTGCTGGTGGCCGTGCTCGGGGTGCTGCTCGTGCAGCGCGGTCGGCGCCCGGCCACCGTCGGCTGAGCCTGGGACGACAGCGGGCGACCCGGGACCGGGCCGGCCGGGAGGTCACCGCCCGCGGACGGTGGAGGTGACGCTCACCGGCTCGGCGGCCCGGGTGCCCATCGACTGTTGCGCCACCAGCTCGTGGGTGCCGGGGCGCAGCGTGCCGAGGTCGGCCCGCCACACGCCGTCCTGGCCGACGGTCATCCGTCGCCGGCCTCGCTGGTGAGGTGGTGCTCCAGCGTGGCGAGGACCTCGTTGCACCGCCGGACGGCGTCGAGGTCGTCGACGACGCCGGCCAGCTCCTGCGACCACGATGCGCGCAGGGACCGGAGGTTGGCCCTGGCCAGGTCGGTGGGGACCACGGTGACCCCGCGGCCCGAGCCCGATGTGCGGGAGACCATGCCCTTGCCCTCCAGGGTCTGCAGCGCGGCGCTGACGTTGGTGCGCTGCAGCCGCGCTCGCCGGGCGATCTCGCTGGGTGCGGATCCGGGGTGCAGGTCGACCACCCGCATCACCGTCCGCTCGGTCTCGGTGAGCGCCACCACCTCGGGCCCGGACGGTGTGCGCGCCCGCACCAGCCGGGCGACGTTCAGCAGGAGATCGGCCAGCTCGGCGAGAGGGTCGTCGGCAGGGTCGACACGTGCAGGAGTCACGTCCGGATGGTAACGCTGGAGTTATGGCACCATAGTTATGTGCAGATAACCCGACGTGCCGAGCGGTCACCGGACACGGTGCAGGCGTCGTGGTCGCGTCGCCGGCAGCTGGTCCTGGTGCTCGGCTCGCTCAGCGCCTTCGGTGCCCTGACGATCGACCTGTACCTGCCTGCCATGCCCAGGATGGCCACCCACCTGGATGCCTCCACCGCGTCGGTGCAGGCCACCCTGACCGTGTTCGTCGTCGGGCTGGCCGTCGGGCAGGTGCTGGTCGGGCCGCTGTCCGACGCGTGGGGACGCCGCCGCCCGCTGTTGATCGGCCTGGCGCTGTACGCCGTCGCCTCCCTGGCCTGTGCCCTGGCCCCTGACGTCGGCTGGCTCATCGCCGCCCGGGTGCTGCAGTCCCTGGGCGCGGCAGCCGGGACGGTGCTCGCCCGCGCCATCGCCCGGGACCTGTTCAGCGGCGTGGCCATGACCCGCTTCCTGTCCACCCTCATGCTCGTCAACGGCCTGGCCCCGATCCTGGCGCCGGTGGTCGGTGGCCAGCTGCTGGCCGTCACCACCTGGCGGGCGCTGTTCGTGCTGCTCGCCGGCATCGGTGTCCTGCTGCTGTCCGCGGTGGCCCTCACGCTGCCCGAGACCGTCCCTCCCGAGCGCCGCCAGTCGGCGCACCCGCGAGCCCTGGCGCGCACCTTCGCCCGGCTCGCAGCCGACCGTCGCTTCGTCCGGCTCATCCTGGCCGCCGGCCTGATGTTCGCCGCCGTCTTCACCTACATCTCCGGGTCCTCCTTCGTCCTGCAGGACGGCTACGGGCTCAGCCCGCAGCAGTTCAGCCTGGTCTTCGCCGTCAACGGACTGGGCATCGTCGCCTGCAGCCAGCTCAACGGCTGGCTGGTCGGCCGGGTCGGGACCGAAGCCGGGCTGCTGACCATCGCACTGGCGACGGCGGTGCTGGGCAGTGCCGGGGTGCTGGGGTGCGCGCTCGCCGGCGCACCGCTGCCGCTGCTCCTGGTCTTCCTGTTCCTGGTCGTGGCGATGCTCGGGCCGGTGCTGACCAACGCGACGTCGATGGCGCTGGCCGAGCACGGCACCACCGCGGGAGCGGCTTCCTCGCTGCAGGGCATGACCCAGTTCCTCATCGCGGGCGTCGCCGCGGCCGCGCTGGGCGCGACCGGGGACGACGCCGTGGCGATGGGCGCGGTGATGTGCTGCTGCGCCGTGCCGGCCCTCCTCCTCGCTCTCGTCCGACCGTCCGTGCGCCGGCACTGACGTCGCCGACTCGTGCGACGGGCGGTCCGGTGGCCCGTCAGCTCAGCCCACGCCGAGGGAGCGGGCGATGAGCATGCGCTGGACCTCGCTGGTGCCCTCGCCGATCTCCAGGATCTTGGCGTCGCGGTAGAACCGGCCGACCGGGAACTCGGTCATGAACCCGTAGCCGCCGTGCACCTGGGTGGCGTAGCGCGCGTTCTCCATCGCCATCTCCGAGCTGTACAGCTTGGCGATCGACGCCTCCCGCTTGAACGGCTCCCCGCGCAGCATCTTCTCCGCCGCCCGGTAGTAGGCCAGCCGCGCGGTCGAGGCCCGCACCTCCATGTCGGCGATCATGAACTGCACCGCCTGGTTGCGGCCGATCGGCTGCCCGAACGCCTCCCGCTCCGCGGCGTACTTCACCGACTCGTCGACGCACCCCTGGGCCAGCCCCACGGCCAGCGCGGAGATCGCGATCCGGCCCTCGTCCAGGATCGACAGGAACTGGGCGTACCCCCGGCCCCGCTCCCCCACCAGGTTCTCCGCGGGCACCCGGCAGTCGCTGAAGGACAGCTCGCGGGTGTCCGAGGCGTTCCAGCCGACCTTCGCGTAGCGCTGCCCCACGGCGAACCCCGGGGTGCCCGACGGCACGACGATCGTGGAGATCTCCTTGCTGCCGTCGGCCTTCGTGCCGGTGACCGCGGTGACCGTGACCAGGTCGGTGAGGTCGGTGCCGGAGTTGGTGATGAACGCCTTGGAGCCGTTGATCACCCACTCGCCGTCCTCGAGCCGGGCCGTGGTCCTCGTGGCGCCGGCGTCCGAGCCGCCACCGGGCTCGGTGAGCCCGAAGGCGCCCAGCGCCTCACCGGCGCACAGCCGGGGCAGCCACTGCTTCTTCTGCTCCTCGGTGCCGAACCGGAAGATCGGCATCGCGCCCAGCGACACCCCGGCCTCCAGGGTGATCGCCACCGAGCTGTCGACCCGGGCGAGTTCCTCCAGCGCGACGCAGAGGGTGAAGTAGTCACCACCCGAGCCGCCGTACTCCTCGGGGAACGGCAGGCCGAACAGCCCCAGCTCGCCCATCTGCCGCACGATGTCGGTGGGGAACTCGTCGCGTTCGTAGAACCCGCCGATCTGCGGGGCGATGACCTCCACGGCGAACTCGCGGACCACCTTCCGCAGCGCCTCGGTCTCCTCGTCGAGCCGGTAGTCCAGCACGGTCACTCCTCCTCGCCGGGCGCCGGTGGGGTCACCACGGCCACCCGCTCGTCTAGCCGGACCGACTGGCCGGCCGTCACCGGGAGCTCGGTGACCGTCCCCGCGAGGGGGGCGGTCAGCACGTGCTCCATCTTCATCGCCTCGACGACCAGCAGCGGGGTGCCCGCCTCGACCTGGTCCCCGAGGGACACCTGCACCACCGTGACCGTGCCGGGCATCGGCGCGGACACCGCGCCGTCGGACCCGGCCGCCGTCCCGGCCGCGGCCAGCCGCTCGTGCTCGCGGAGCCCGACGGTGTGCCCGTCGCCGGCCAGCCAGACCGTGCCCCCGGCGTGCACCACCGTGTAGCGGGTGGTGACGTCGTCCAGGGTCACGCTCAGCCGGTCGCCGTCCCGGTCGACCCGGGCGGCCATCGGCTCGCCGTCCCCGACGCGCACCTGCGCGGCGGTCGTGCGGCCGCGCACCCGGACGGTCACCGGGTCCGCGCCGGGCGCCTGCAGCCGGCGCACCGTCCAGGCCGGCTCACCCAGCCGCCAGCCCGAGGTGTCCGCCCAGGGATCGACCACGGCCCCTCGGGGCTCGATCTCCGCCAGCAGCGCCAGGGCCGCCGCCGCGTGGACGTGCGGCGGGGTCGGGCGGGCGCCGGTCAGCGCCTCGCCGCGCCGCTCGATCAGCCCGGTGTCCAGCCGGCCGGCGACGACGTCGGGGTCGGTCAGCAGGTCCCGCAGGAAGCCGGTGTTCGTGGCCACGCCCAGGACGGCGGTGTCGCCGAGTGCGGTGACCAGCCGGGCCCGGGCGGTCTCCCGGTCCGGGCCCCAGGCGACCACCTTGGCCAGCATCGGGTCGTAGTCGGTGCCGACGACGCCGCCGACCCGCAGCGAGCTGTCCACCCGGATCCCGGCGCCGGCCGGCTCGACCAGACCGACGACGTCCCCGGCCTGCGGCAGGAACCCGCGGGCCGGGTCCTCGGCGTAGACCCGGGCCTCGATCGCGTGCCCGGTCAGCCGGACGTCGTCCTGCCCGATCGGCAGCGGCTCCCCGGCCGCCACCCGCAGCTGGAGCTCGACCAGGTCCAGCCCGGTGACGCACTCGGTGACCGGGTGCTCGACCTGCAGCCGGGTGTTCATCTCCAGGAAGAAGAAGTCCTGCGGGGAGTCGGCGTCGACGATGAACTCGACCGTCCCGGCCCCGGTGTAGCCCACCGCCCGGGCCGCCTCGACCGCCGCCCGGCCCATGCCCTCGCGCTGGGCCGGGGAGAGCAGCGGCGACGGCGCCTCCTCGACCACCTTCTGGTGCCGGCGCTGCAGGCTGCACTCCCGCTCGCCCAGGTGCACCACGGTGCCGTGCTCGTCGCCGAAGACCTGCACCTCGATGTGCCGGGAGTGGCCGAGGTAGCGCTCGACCAGCAGCGTGTCGTCGCCGAAGGAGCTGCGGGCCTCGCGGCGGGCGCCGGCGATCTGCTCGGCCAGCTCGGCCGGGTCGCGCACCACCCGCATGCCCTTGCCGCCGCCACCGGCGCTGGGCTTGAGCAGCACCGGGAAGCCGACCTCGACCGCCGCCCGGGCGACCGCGTCGTCGTCCATGCCCGGTTCGGTGCGGCCCGGCACGACCGGCACCCCGGCCGCGGCGACGGTCCGCTTGGCCCGGATCTTGTCGCCCATCGCCTCGATGGCCGCGACCGGCGGGCCGATGAAGACGATCCCGGCCTTCTCGCAGGCCCGCGCGAACTCCACGTTCTCGGACAGGAAGCCGTACCCGGGGTGCACGGCCTGCGCGCCGGTGCGCCGGGCGGCGTCCAGCACCCGGTCGATCGACAGGTAGCTCAGCGCGGCCGGCGCCGGGCCGATCGGGACGGCGACGTCGGCCAGCCGGGTGTGCAGCGCGCCGGCGTCGGCCTCGCTGTGCACCGCGACCGAGCGGATGCCCATCGCCCGCAGCGTCCGGATGACCCGGACGGCGATCTCGCCGCGGTTGGCGACCAGGACGGTGTCGAACACGGCTCAGCACCCCCCGCCGAGGCAGAAATGGCCATTTCTGCCCCTGGAGGTCGGGTCAGGCTGCCTTGCGGTCGCCGGTGTCGACCTTGACCAGCCGGCGCTTCTTGACCGTGTAGCCGGGCGGGAGCGTCCCCTCGGCGAGCGCCCGCAGCGGACAGCGACCGCACCGCGGCTTGTCCACGCAGCACTTCTTCTTGGGCATCTTGGCCGACTTCCCCACGCGGTGAGGTTAGCCATGCCTTCCCGACCCGTCCACGCCTGCGGCGTGTCGGCCGCTACCGTTCCAGGGACGTCCCCCCGCGACCCACAGGAGCCCCGATGGCCGCCGATGCCTTCATCGACCTGCTCAACGCCCAGATCGGCCACGAGTTCGCCGCCCACCAGCAGTACGTGGCGATCGCCATCTACTTCGACGACCTGACCATGCCGCAGACCGCGCAGCTGTTCTTCGACCAGGCCGCCGAGGAGCGGAACCACGCGATGATGATGGTCCGCTACCTGTTGGACGCCGACGCACCCGTGCAGATCCCCGGCATCGCCGCCCCGATCAACGGGTTCTCCGACGTGGTCGCCCCGGTCGCGCTCGCCCTCGAGCAGGAGAAGCGGGTCACCGAGCAGATCAACCAGCTCACCGCGGTCGCCCGGCAGCACAACGACTTCGCCTCCGACCAGTTCATGCAGTGGTTCATCAAGGAGCAGGTCGAGGAGGTCAGCAAGATGAGCGACCTGCTCGCCGTCGTCCGCCGCTCGGCCCACGACGTGGAGCAGATCGAGGACTACGTGCTGCGCGAGGTCAAGCCCGAGGGCACCGACCCGATGGCCCCCTCGATCGCCGGCGCCCCCGCCTGATCTCCCGGGAGGGCAGAAATGGCCATTTCTGCCCTCGCGACGCGGCTCACATCCGGAAGACGCCATAGCCGACCTCCTCGAGGGGTGCGTTGGCGCACGCGGAGAGCGCGAGCCCGAGCACGGTGCGGGTCTGGGCGGGGTCGATGACGCCGTCGTCCCAGAGCCGGGCCGTGGCGTGGTACGGGTGGCCCTGCTCCTCGTACCGGGCGCGGATCGGCGCCTTGAACGCCTCCTCGTCCTCCGCGCTCCAGCCGTCGCCGAGCCGGTCGCGGCGCACCTGCGCCAGCACGCTGGCCGCCTGCTCCCCGCCCATCACCGAGATGCGGGCGTTGGGCCAGGTGAACAGGAAGCGGGGCGAGTACGCCCGGCCGCACATCGAGTAGTTGCCGGCACCGAACGAGCCGCCGATGACGACGGTCAGCTTCGGCACCCGGGCGCAGGCCACGGCGGTGACCATCTTCGCGCCGTGCTTGGCGATGCCGCCGGCCTCGTAGTCGCGGCCGACCATGAACCCGGAGATGTTCTGCAGGAACAGCAGCGGGATCTTCCGCCGGTCGCAGAGCTCGATGAAGTGGGCGCCCTTGAGCGCGGACTCGGCGAACAGCACGCCGTTGTTGGCGATGATCCCCACCGGGTGCCCGTGCAGCCGGGCGAAGCCGGTGACCAGCGTCGACCCGTACAGCGGCTTGAACTCGGCGAACCGGCTGCCGTCGACCAGCCGGGCGATGACCTCGCGGACGTCGTAGGGCGTGCGGGTGTCGACCGGGACGACGTCGTACAGGCTCTCCGCCGGGTACGCCGGCTCCTCGACGGGCTCGACGTCCCAGGGCCGGGGCTCGCGCGGGCCGAGGGTGCCGATGATCTGCCGGACGATCTGCAGCGCGTGCGCGTCGTCCTCGGCGAGGTGGTCGGTGACCCCGCTGACCCGGGAGTGCAGGTCACCGCCGCCCAGGTCCTCGGCGCTCACCTCCTCCCCCGTGGCGGCCTTCACCAGCGGCGGGCCGCCCAGGAAGATCGTGCCCTGGTCTCGGACGATCACCGCCTCGTCGCTCATCGCCGGCACGTAGGCACCGCCGGCGGTGCACGAGCCGAGGACGGCGGCGATCTGCGGGATGCCGGCCTTGGACAGGTTGGCCTGGTTGAAGAAGATCCGGCCGAAGTGGTCGCGGTCGGGGAAGACCTCGTCCTGCAGCGGCAGGAACGCCCCGCCGGAGTCGACCAGATAGACGCAGGGCAGCCGGTTCTGGGCCGCGACCTCCTGGGCGCGCAGGTGTTTCTTCACCGTCATCGGGTAGTAGGTGCCGCCCTTGACGGTGGCGTCGTTGGCGACGACGACGACCTCGCGTCCGGAGACCCGCCCGACGCCGGTGATGATCCCGGCGGCCGGCGCCTCGTCGTCGTAGAGGCCGTGCGCGGCCAGCGGCGACAGCTCCAGGAACGGGCTGCCCGGGTCCAGCAGCGCGTCGACCCGCTCGCGGGGCAGCAGCTTGCCGCGGTCGGTGTGCCGCTGCCGGGCTCGTTCACCCCCACCCAGGGCCACCCGGGCCAGCTGGTCGGCCAGCTCGGCGGCCAGCCCGGCGTGGTGCGCGGCGTTGCGCGCAGGGTCGCCCGACGGGGCACTGGGCAGCACCGGTGCGTCCACGGAGTGAGGTTAACCACGGTTCACAGTGCCGGTCCAGTGTGAACGGCCATTAACCTGAGGCCGTGACGTCCCAGCAGGACAGCGCCCTGCACAGCGACGCGGCGAACCCCTCCCGCCGGGAGCAGATCCTGCGCGCCGCCGCCCAGCTGTTCGCCGAGCGGGGCTCCCGGGCGGTCGGGGTCGACGACGTGGGCGCCGCCGTGGGCGTCACCGGCCCGGCGATCTACCGGCACTTCGCCAGCAAGGACGCGATGCTGGCCGAGATGCTGCTGCGGATCAGCGAGCGGCTGCTGGCCGGCGGCACCCAGCGGGTGGCCGCGGCGGGCGCGGTCCCGGTCGACCAGCTGCGCGCCCTGGTGGAGTTCCAGGTCGACTTCGCGCTGGACAACCCCGCGCTCATCACGGTGCAGGACCGCGACCTGGGTGCACTGACCGACCGGGACGCCCGTCAGGTGCGGCAGCTGCAGCGGCGCTACGTCGAGGAGTGGGTCACCGTGCTGGCCCGGGTCCACCCCGGAGCCTCCACCGCGGCCTGCCGCGCCCGGGCACACGCGCTCTTCGGGCTGATCAACTCCACCCCGCACAGTGCAGGCCGGGTCGCCCGCCCGGCGATGGCCGCCCTGCTGGCCGAGATGGCGATGGCCGCCGCCACCAGCTGAGGCCGGTCAGGGCCTGCGCGGAGCAGCCACGACGGCCGGTCGGCACGACGTCCATCCCGGACAGCCGCGGTGGCGAGCCTGTGTGAGGGTCCCCCCGGGCGACGCGCAGCGCGTCACCGGACGAGGAGGACACGTGTACGCGGTGGTGTACCGGTGGCGGCTGCGGCCGGGCAGCGAGGAGCAGTTCCGGGACGGCTGGGAGCGGGTCACCCGCGCGATCCACACCCGTTGCGGCAGCTACGGGTCCCGCCTGCACCGGGCGGCCGACGGCACGTGGGTCGCCTACGCCCGCTGGCCGGACGCGGCCACCAGGGAGCTCTGCGCCTTCGACGAACCCGAGGGAGAGCGGTTGATGTCGGAGTCGGTGGCGGAACGGTTCCCCGAGCTGACCCTGGAGCTGGTCAGCGACCTGCTGGCCGAGCCGACCGCGTCCTGACCTGGTCGCCGCCGACGACGGCCCGGCTCAGTTCGCGTCGACCCCGTCGCCGGGCAGCGAGAGCCCGGCGCTGGCCACGGCGTCCAGCCCGGACGTGGCGCCCCGCTGGGCGCCGGCCCACGACGTCTCGACGATCGTGACCGTGGCGCCCTGCTGGCTGCTGGCGTACTGCGCGCCGGAGAGCCGCTCGGGAGCACCGTCGTAGCGCGCACCCTCGCGCAGCAGGTCGCTGACGTTGCCGCTGCCGTCGGTGTCGGCCAGCGACCGGAGCGCCTGCGCACTGGCCGGGTCGGGCATGGTCACCCGGGCCACCGAGACGACGACGGGCAGGCCCTCGACGTCGGCCGACCACAGCGCCCGGTCCAGGTCGGTGCAGTCGTTGTTGGCGAAGAAGCCGGCGACGGCGTCGTAGGCGTGCCCGTTGCAGGTCGAGTTCTCCTCCACCACCTGCAGCGTGAAGGTCGTGCCGTTCACGACGGCGGTGTCGCCGACGACCGGGCCCGCGGGCGCCGACGGGGTGGCGGGTGCCGCACCGGCGGTCGCGCCCGCCGTCGTCGTCCCCGCGTCGCCCTCGTCGTCGCTGAGTGCCAGGACGCCCACGACCACGAGCAGCGCCACCACCGCCAACGCGGCCAGCACGAGGGCGACCTGCCGGCGACCGGAGGAGCCACCCGAGGTGGTCGTCGCGGTGCTGCCCGCCGGAACGGGCCGGGCCTGCGGCCGGGGCCGGAGCTCGGGCGGCAGCTCGCGCAGCGGCTGCGGTGCGGGCTCCGCGACCGGCGTCGCGGTGCCGGGGTCACCGAAGAGCCCGCCCAGGCCGCCGGTGTCGTCCGCCGGGGGCCCGGCCGGCTCGTGGAGCAGCGTCATGGTGTCGCCGGGCCGGCTCGGCGGCCGATGGTCCGCGGGAGCGGGGACCTCCGCCGCGGGCGGGGTGGCGGCGGACAGCGGCGCGGCGTCCCTGCGCTCGGCGGCCTCCTGCGCCTGGACGGCGGCGGCGGCGATCCGGGCCGCGGCCGCCGGGTCGACCAGCGGCCCGGCCCCGCCGTCGCCGCGCCTCGGCCCGCCCGCCGTCGGTGCGGCCGTCGGCGCGTACCCGGCGGTGCGCTGGGGTGCGGCGTTCAGCGCAGCCGGGGTCAGCAGGTCGGGACGCCGCAGCACGTAGGGCGAGTACGGGAACCCCTCGCCGTTGAGCTCCTCGACCGTGGGGATCCGGCCGGCCATGCCGAGGGCCTCGATGCCGGCCCGGACGTCGGCCGTCGTCCACAGTCGCGGGTTGTCCGTGCCCGCGTGCCGGGCCGCGCGGGCGACGCCGAGCTGCAGCGAGCCCGAGTCCAGGAGGGCGACCTGGTCGCCCTCGCCCAGGTCGCCGTCGGCGGGCAGCAGCCCGCTGACCGAACCGGTGAGGACGGTGAGCCGGGCGATCCGCCCGGGCTCCAGCCCGGCCTGCCGCAGCGTCACCGCGGCGTGCATGCCCGACCGCATCAGGCCGTCGAGGGGGTTGGAGCCCCCACCGGCCAGCTGGAGCACCTCGCCGGGCCCGTCGCCGGGACCGATGGTCCAGGCACCCTCGGGTGCGGCCGTGACCACGCCGGACTGGCGCTCCACCTCGACCACCCGGACGACCGCGATGCCCTCGGGCACGAAGAGCACCGCGTCGGACTGGCGGCGCTGCATCGGGCCCTCGACGAGGGGCAGCGAGGCCATCACGGCACCACGCACGCCGCTGCCGGTGTCCCAGCCGGCGAGCTCGGCGAACAACGCACGCTCGGCCGCTGACTGCAGCGGCGTCGGCGTGAGGATCAGCACGGACTCTCCAGGGGCAGGGGGCGCGGCGGGACGGGAGCGACCGCGGCGGGCGCCGCGGCGGCTGGGCGGCGGACCGGTCCGACGTTACGTCATCGGGGGGTCCGTCCCGGGCTCACCGCGCGGACGCGCCGCCCTGCCCGAGCGCGACCGGCGTGTCCCGGCCCGGCTCCACCGGGGCCTGCCAGCGGGCGCACCAGGAGCTGCGGGTGAGCGCGTCCAGCGCCCCCCACAGCGCGGCGAGACCGACGGCCACCACCGGCAGGGAGGACCAGTCCCACGGCGGGATGACGTCGACCACCGACTGCACCATCGCCGCGCCGGCCACTCCCCCGGTGACGGCCAGACCGGCCAGCCAGCCCGGGACCCGGGCGAGGACGGCCAGGTCGACCAGCACCGCGCCGGCCAGGAGCATCAGCGGGAGGACCGAGGGCGGGAAGCCGGTCGCGTCCAGCAGCAGCCCGGTCACCGCCCGGTAGGCGAGGTAACTGCCGGCCAGGACCGTCGCCGTCCAGCGCAGGCCCACCGTCCTCCGGGCGACCACGAGGGCCAGCAGCCCGGCGCAGACCAGCCAGGCGGGGTGCACCCAGGCAGGCACGGGCAGCATGAACTGGGTGGGCGTCTGCCCCTGCGAGGCGGCGAAGTCCAGCAGCTGGGGTTCGGCGGTGGTGCGGCCGGCGCGGTAGTCGGCCAGCGAGACCACGCCGTGCTCCTGATGCTGGTTGGGGAACAGGACGTTCTCCACGAAGAACAGCCACAGCCCCAGCGACACCAGGTCGCGCAGCCGGCCGGGAGCCGCGTACAGCCACCAGCCCCGGATGGCGCCGGCGAGCATGATCGCCGTCCCCAGGTAGAGCAGTGCGTGACTGGGGCTCCAGCTGGTGATGTCCAGCCCGTTGACCCGGTGGTTGAGCAGGTCGATCGGGATGGCGACCAGGAAGGTGCCGATGCCGGTCTGCATCAGCTGCAGCGCCCGCCGGTCGACGCCGTACCCGCTGTGGCTGTGGAAGACGACGAGGGCGACGACGAGCGCGGTGCCGGCCGAGTTGAGCAGGTGCGGCGGGGCGAGGTCGTCGCGCAGCCACCTGAAGTGCCAGGAGACGTCCCAGGAGGAGCCGAGCATCTTCAGCGCGAACGCGGCCAGCCACGCCGTGTAGATCCAGCGGAGCTCGTCGGGGCTGGTGGGCCGGCCGGGACGGCCCGGGGTCAGGTAGGCCTGCCACAGCCAGCGCAGCAACGCGACCGGGTGCCGGAACGCGTCGCCCGGCGAGGCCGGGGCCGGCACCGACGCCCCGGCGGACGGTACGAGGGAGGTGCTGGGCGACACGAGCGGCTCCGCGAGGTCGGTGCAGGAGCCCGCAATGTAGCGGCGCCGGCGGGCCGGACGACCCGTTCCGACCGGCGCAGCGCGAGCCGTGAGGCGGGTGTGGCCGGTGGTCCGTGGCGGCGGGTGTGGCCGGTGTCCCGCGGCGGCGGTGCGTAGGGTGCGGCCGTGGCCGACAGTGCAGCGAACAACCTGGTCTGGATCGACTGTGAGATGACCGGGCTCGACCTGACCAGCGACAAGCTCATCGAGGTCGCGGTCGTGGTCACCGACTCCCAGCTCAACGTGCTCGACCCGGGCCTGGACGTGATCATCCACGCCGAGGACGCCGACCTGGCCGGCATGGCCGACGTGGTCACCGAGATGCACGCCCGGTCCGGGCTCACCGAGGAGGTCCGCGCCTCGACGGTCACCCTCGAGGAGGCCCAGGCGCAGGTGCTCGCCTACGTGAAGCGGTTCGTCCCCGAACGGCGCACCGCCCCGTTGTGCGGCAACTCGATCGGCACCGACCGCGGCTTCCTCGCCCGGGACATGCCCGAGCTCGACGACCACCTGCACTACCGGATGATCGACGTCTCCTCGATCAAGGAGCTGGGCCGTCGCTGGTTCCCGCGGGTGTACTTCGCCCAGCCGCCCAAGGGCCTGGCCCACCGGGCGCTGGCCGACATCCTGGAGTCGATCCGGGAGCTCGCCTACTACCGGCAGACCCTCTTCGTGCCCGAGCCGGGACCCACGAGCGACCAGGCCCAGGCGGCGGCCACGGACGTCGTGACCGCCTTCGCGCCGCTGCTCTCGGCCGAGGCCGAGCCGGTGGCGACCCCGGGCTCGTCGGAGGGCTGAACCCCTCCGGTATCGTGTGCTCGTCCACCGGGCCGGCTCTCGCCAGCCGCCCGGTGTGCATGGTGGGTGTAGCTCAGCTGGTAGAGCGCCAGGTTGTGATCCTGGATGTCGCGGGTTCAAGTCCCGTCACTCACCCCACCGGAGGCCCTGGTCAGTTCGCTGACCGGGGCCTCTCCCGTCTCCCGGTCCGTGCCAGGAGGCGCGGTCACCGACGGGACCGGCCCCGGTGCGGGAAGGTGTCCACCGTGAGCTTCGAACTGGCCGATGCCGTGCTGCCCTTACCGCATGCGGTACGGGCAGAGCTGCGCCGCGAGTGGACGCGGCTGGCCGCCGCGGGGTCGTGGCTCACCGGGCCCGAACGGGTGGCCGTCGCCCGGGAGGCGCGCGCGGCACGCACGTTCGGCGACGGGGACACGGGACTCCCCGTCCTGCTGGGCGAGGCTGCGCAGTCGGTGTCGGCCGCCGCCCACCTCATCACGCGGGACTGGGTCGCCGACCTGCAGGCCCGGGGCATGGCCGTCGAGCAGTACGTCGAGGTCGTGGGCGTGGTCAGCCGGCTGGCGGCCGTGGACTCCTACGTGCGGGGAGTCGGCTCCACAGAGGAGCCCCTCCCTGAGCCCGGGTCGGGCGAGCCCACGGGTCGACGCAACGAGCAGGTCCGGTGGCGCAGTGCCTTCGTGCCCACCGACCCCGAGGACGGTGCACGCTTCGCGCTCTCTTCCGTGCCGGCCGAGGAGGAGGCTCGGGACCAGCTCCACAGCCAGCTCTACCTGAGCACCGAGCAGATGGCCGACCTCGCGTACCAGGACGTGCTGTCCCGCGCTCAGATGGAGCTGCTCGCCGCCCGCGTGTCACTGCTCAACGACTGCTTCTACTAGCTGATCGCCCACGCGAACATGCTCCGTGCGAGTGTGCAGAAGACGACCGGGACGCCCGCGGACCTCCGTGCGGTCACCGACACCGACATCGATCCCGGGCTCCGCTGGGGACGCGAGCTCCGCGACCTCGCCACCGCGATGGCGACCGGGCTGCGGCTCGACGAGAGCCGCGAGGCACTGACCCGCGCGGCCGACCCTCGGGTGACCGCCGCAGCCGTCGGCGTGTGCGCGAACTTCGAGATGATGAACCGCATCCTCGATGCCACCGGGTGCCCGGTGCCCCAGCGCCTCCACTTCGTGGCCGGCCTGCTCGGGATCCCCGCCCACCGCTGAGCGGACGGCCCAGCCGGACCAGACCTGGACGACCTCGTCGACGAGTGCGTCCGTGCCGTGCACCGTCGCCGCATCAGCCTCGGTCCGAGTCCCGACCTCACGTCCTCGGCCGGCCCCTCGCTGCCGACGACCCGTTCGCGGGACCGCGCACGGACCCGGCTCAGGCGTCGGACACCCGCCGGAGCCCGTCGCCGTCCAGCAGCTGGATGGCCCCGTAGCCGAGGACGACCAGGCCCCGCCGCTCCAGGTCCTTGAGCACCTTGTTGAGCGAGGGCCTGGCCACACCGAGCATCGCCGCGAGTGTGCGCTGCGGCAGCCGGACCACCCCCTCGTCCGACTCGTCGAGCAGCAGGCCGGCGACCTGGGCCACCAGGGGTCGTCCGAGCAGCGAGATCAGCCGACCGTGGCTGGTGGCCAGCCGCTGCGCCACGCTGGACAGCCAACGCCGGGACACGGCCGGGTGCCGGCCGAGCAGCGACTCGAAGTCGGCCGGCGACAGGTAGAGGCACACCGTGTCGTCCACCGCACGCGCCGAGTACGGCACCGGGAGGCCGAGCAGCAGCGGGAGGTCTCCCTCGACGTCGCCGGGGCGCAGCACCCCGACGACGACCCTCCCTCGCGGGGTCGCGACGCCGAGCTCGATGTGGCCGCTGCGGACGATCCACACACCGGGCCGGTCACCGGCCCCGCCACCGAAGACCGGTTCTCCCCTCCGGAACTCGGCGGGGGTGATGCGCCCGGCGAGGGCGGCGACGTCCTCGGGGCCCAGCGGGGCTGCCGCGCCCCGTCCCACGCACCGGGCGATCCACGCGGCATCCCGGATCTGCATCTCCTGCGAGGTCAGCTCCGCGGCGTCAGCGCGGAGCCGCGCCGTCCACCGCCCGAGGTCCACGACGGGGATCCTCCCAGCCGGCCACGCGGCGTCTCCTCCGGTCGGCTACGGACGACGTCGGACCCCCGTCCCACACCGGGACATGCCGCAGTGGGCCGGCGACCCGGCCTCGCTCACGGGGCCGCGTAGACCTCGATCTCGGCGGCGCCGGTGTTGCCGCCGGTGGTCTGCACGGCGTCGATCCTCAGCACCTGGCCCGTGACGTCGGTCGCGTTGACCGCGCCGGAGGTGCCGGCCTCGAAGGGTCCGTAGGTCTCGCCGTCGTCGACGGTCACGGTGAAGGTCTCCACGATCGACGACCCGTCGCTCATCGACCGGCTCCGCAGTGCCACGCCCACGATCGGGACCGGCCGGCCGAGGTCGAGGGTGATCGATGCGTCGTCCCCGTCGCCGGCGCTGGACCACTCCGTGCCCAGGTTGCCGTCCACGGCAGCGGATGCCGGGAAGCCCTCGGAGAACTCGGAGCTGACGTCGACGACCTCTGCCCCCAGCGCCACGTTCTCACCCGGGACCTCGACGTCTGGCGCGGGAGCGGTCCGGAAGGTCATGAGCTCGCTGCGGTACAGGCGACCGTCGGCGCCGGACCCCTGCACCCGGTAGGAGTACTCGGTGTCGGGCTCCAGCCCGCGCATGACCGCCTCGTGCTCGCGATGGGCGCCACCGGCCATGTCGGCGTCCGTGGCGATCCCGTCACCCAGCGACTCGTCGCGGCCGAACACCACGGCGCAGGCCATGTCGAGGCTCGTGGCGACCTGCACCGTGGCGGACGTGCCCGAGGGATCGGGCACCACGACCGGCTGCTCGACGAAGACCTCCTCCGCCGCGAGGACGACCTGGTCGGCAGCCGCGGGAGCCTCCGGGTCGGCGCACCCGGCCACGACCGTCACCACAGCGGCCGGGACCAGCACGAGTCGCAGGAGCCGGGAGGTCACGACCGTCCAACGGCGGCAGCACCTCCGGCGTTCCGGCAGAGGAGCCGCCGAGTCTGTCTGTTCGATGACCATTCGGGCAGCGGACGCCGCGGTCCGGGCTTCTCCTCGTGTCCGACGTCCCGATCCGAGGAGAGACCCCATGACCCGCATCCCCGTCCACACCGTCGCCGACGCGCCCGAGGGCAGCCGCGACCCGCTCAAGGCGCTCGAGGCCCGGTTCGGGAAGGTGCTCAACATCCACGGGGCCATGGCCCACGCGCCGGTGGTCCTCCAGAGCTATGCGGCGCTGCAGGACGTCATCGCCGACCACGGCACCTTCGACGCCGCCACACGTGAGGCGATCGCGCTGGTCGTCGCGGACGTCGACGAGTGCCGCTACTGCCAGGCCGCCCACACCGGCGGTGCGAAGGCGGCAGGGCTGAGCACCGAACAGACGGTCGCCATCCGCGCCGGCTCCTATGACGAGGACCCGAAGCTCGCCGCGCTGCTCGCGCTGGTCCGCGAGTCGACCGGCAACGTCGGGACGGTCGAGGACACGACCTGGCAGGCGGCGCTGGACGCCGGCTGGAGCGACGTGGAGCTCACCGAGGTGTCCGTGCACATCGCGCTCAACCTCTTCACCAACCACTTCAACCACCTGGTGCAGACCGACCTGGACCTCCCGCCGGCTCCTGCGCTCTGATCCGTCGGGCGCACCAGCGCGCACGACGGCGTGGGCAGGTCCTCCGAGAGGAGGGCCTGCCCGCGCCCGCGGTTCACCGGCACGTCAGGGGGCATGCCCCGGGTACCCGATCGGAGGAGGACCCCATGCGAACGACGACGGAACGACGCCGTCCTGCCGGACCGGAGGCCGCTTCCGTACGACCGCGGTCGGGAGGCATCGGCCGCTCGAGCTCGCCGGCGGCGGAGCGCGTGAGTGACGACCTGCGCCGCGGCGCCGGCGACTTCCTGGAACAGCGTCGCCGGGTGGCCGGGCTGACCTCGCTGGCGTCGGCCGCGCTGGGCGTGGTGGGGCTCTACCAGTTCGGCGTGCTGCGCCGGGTCCCGGAGCTGCCCCTGCCCTTCCTGGGCGCCGATGCCGTGGACGCCGCCGGGGAGGCCTACCAGGAGCTGCGGACCCCGGACGCCGCCCTCGGGCTGCTCAGTGCCGGCGTCACTCTGGTCCTGGCCGGGATGGGCGACCGGAACCGGGCCCGGACGATGCCGTGGGTACCGCTGGCCCTGGCCGCGAAGACCGCCGCCGACGCCGGCGGCGGCCTCTACCTCTTCGCCGAGCAGGTCACCAAGCACCGCAAGGTCTGCTCCTGGTGCACCGTCGCCGCCGTGGCCCAGGTCGCCACCCTGCCGTTCGCACTCCCCGAGGCGCGGGCCGCCCTCCGCCGTCTGCGCGGCCGGTCGTGACGGGGCCGGGCATGCACCTGCAGGAGGACCTCCTGGACGGCGAGCCGATCCGCTGGCTGGAGCACGGTGCCGGACCGCCCGTCGTCCTCGTCCACGGGATCCCGACCTCGCCGCGGCTGTGGCGCCACGTCATGCCGCTGGTCGACGGCCGTTCGCTGGCGCTGGAGCTGGCCGGGTACGGCAGCTCCATCCCCGACGGTGAGGGCCGGGACCTCGGGCTGGCCGCCCAGGCCGATCGGCTGCTGCGCTGGCTGGACCTGGTGGGCGTGGAGTCGGCGGTCCTCGTGGGCCACGACCTCGGCGGCGGGGTGGCCCAGATCGCGGCCGTCCGGGAGCCCAGCAGGTTCTCGGGCATCGTGCTCACCAACGCCGTCTGCTACGACTCCTGGCCCATCCCCAGCGTCAAGGCCATGCAGCGCGGCGCACCGGTCCTGCGGTACCTGCCGGAGCTGGCCCTCTACCCCTCCTTCGTCCAGCTGATCCACCGCGGTCACGACGACCGCGCCCGGGCGCTGGAGTCCATCGGGGTGCACTGGCAGCACTACGTCTCCCATGGCGCCGCCCGCAGCCTGATGCGCCAGGTCGCCGCGCTCGACGTCGCCGACACCCTCGCCGTCGCCGACCGGCTGCCCTCACTCGGCCTGCCGGCCCGCGTAGTGTGGGGTGACGTCGACCAGTTCCAGAAGGTCGAGTACGGACGCCGCCTCGCCGCCGACCTCGGCACGACCCTGCGGCCGATCCCGGGCGGCAAGCACTTCACCCCCGAGGACCACCCGGAGGTCGTCGCGGCTGCCGTGAACGACCTGCTCGTCCCGTCGCCGGAGGACGACCGTGCCCACTGATGCCGTGATGGCGAGCTACCCCATGGTGGAGGAGGCCGACGCCACCGGCGTCGTCGCCGCCGTCTACGCCGAGCTGCTCGAGGGCATGCCGTTCGTCCCGAGCCTGTTCAAGTCCCTGGCCCTCTGCCCGGGGTACCTCGTGCTGGCCCACGAACAGGCTGCCCCGGTGCTGCCGCGCGAGGAGTACCGGTCGGCGGCCCAGCAGCTCGTCACCTCGGTGCGTGCGGTCGCGGCCCCACCGGCCGACACCGAGGTCCGCGGCGCCCTGGCGGAGTTCGCCGGTCCGCTGAGCCGGATGCTGCTCCTGGTCGCCGGGCTGCGCCTCGCGCTGGACGGCGACCTCGACCTGCCGTCCGCGCCGGGGAACGCCCCCGCACCCCGCCCGGTGCAGCCACCCGACCCCGCCCCCTCCCCCGCGGACGCCCCGGCGCCGCGGCTGTACGGCGAGATCTGCGCCGCGCTGGAGACGCCGATCGTCAACACCGTCTGGCGCTCGCTGGCCGGACGGGACCTCCTCGAGCCGGCCTGGGCGGCGCTAGGCCCCCAGGTGGCGGCCACCCGAGGGGCCGCCGACCAGCTGCAGGCGACGGCGTCCGAGGTCGCGCGCGGCCTCCCGTGGCGGGTCGCCGCCTCGCCGGCCGCCCTGGAAGAGGCCGGCCTGACCGATGCCCGCCCCGGCATGGCCGCCGTGCTGGACGCCTACCTCGCGACCCTGCCGCGGGTCCTCGTCCTCGTGGCCTCGAGCACCGACGTCGCACAGACCCGCCGCCACACCCGTCCTCCTCCCGCCTGGAGCCCGCCGTGACCACCTCGCCGTCCGTCATCGTCTTCGACGTCAACGAGACCCTGTCGGACATGAGCCCGATGGCCGGGCGGTTCACCGACGTGGGCGCACCCGCCCACCTCGCGAAGCAGTGGTTCGCCTCGCTGCTGCGCGACGGCTTCGCGCTGACCGCCGTCGGCGCCTCCCGGCCCTTCGCCGAGATCGGCGCCGATGCCCTCCGCACGGTGCTGCAGGGGATCGACCTCGACCGTGACCTCGACGAGGCCGTCGACCACGTGCTGGCGGGCTTCGGGTCACTGCCCGTCCATCCTGACGTGCCCGACGGGATCCGTGCCCTCCGGGACGAGGGCCGGCGCCTGGTCACCCTCACCAACGGCTCGACCGCGGTCTCGGAGCGCCTGCTCACCAGCGCCGGCGTCCGCGACCGGTTCGAGGCGCTGCTCTCGGTCGAGGACGCCGGGATCTGGAAGCCGGCCCGCGGCGCCTACGAGTACGCGGCGCGGACGTGCGGGACCGAACCGGCCGACATGTTGCTCGTCGCCGTCCACCCGTGGGACATCGACGGCGCCGCCCGCGCCGGGCTGCGAACCGCGTGGATCGACCGCGCCGGCACGCCGTACCCGCAGGCGTTCACCCCGCCCACGATCCGGGCCACCGGGCTGACCGATCTCGTCCCGCAGCTGGCGTGAACCCCGTCAGCCCAGCTGCGTCCTGAGCTAGACCGCCCCTCGAGGTCCCGCGCGACCGGGCAGCTCTGGGCCTCGACTGCCCGCGGGATGGCTGGAGCTGGCTCGCCCGGCCGCCCGGACGGCGATCCGCGTCGCGGCCGGACCGCTGCCCCGCGTGCCCGTTCCCGAACGCATGGAGCAGGTGGGTCACCGAGGGTTCGCGGAACGAGGCGCCTCGCCCCGTCAGCCAGCGGGGTCGGCCCGTGCCCGTTCGGGAGCGGTCAGCTCGACCGCCGGCGGCGGTGGAAGGCCGCCGTCGGCCACGGCCGGCGGGCCAGGTGCAGGACTCCCGCAGCCAGGATCGGGTTGCCCAGCGTGTAGGTGCCCAGCGGGGTGATGCCCAGCAGGAAGGCGGCCACGCCCAGCAGGCCCAGTCGGGTGGCCGGGTCGCGGCTGAGGACGGCGGCGGCCAGTGCCGTCTCGCCCGCGGTCATGGCCGCGCCGAACACGCGGGGGGCGGGCTCGGTCAGAGCCAGTCCGAGACGCCGGTACCAGCCCCAGGGGGCCCGCCGGGCCAGCATCGGGTACTGCTCGGGCGCCTTCGCGGTGAGGATCCCGTTCCACACGAGACCCGTCAGGGCGAAGAAGATGCCCACCGCCCGCCGTCCCGCGGACGGGCGCCACAGGGTGATCGCCGTGAGCCCCGAGGAGACGGCCGCGGAGATGACGAGTTGCCGGACGTCGTCGGCCTCCGCAGGTGTCGCCTTCGTGAGGGTCTGTGCCGTTCCGTTCACCGGGTCTCCCCGTCGCAGGTGTCGGCGGGCGGTCGAACGTGTCCAGGGCGACCTGCTGCCCGCAGTCGAGGTAGATCCCGTGCTCCATGGCCCCGGAACGGCCGCGCAGCGTCTGTCGACGCCGGTCGGTCCGGCAGCCCGGCGACGGCGACGCCCCGCCGGGAGGCGCGCGGTGGCCCGCCGTCGGCCGCGGGGCGTTCAGGCGTGGACGTGGACACCGGCGGCTCCAGCGGTCGGGGTGAGTGGGCTCACGGGGACGGCGCGCAGCAGGCGGACGAGCAGTCGGGCGCCGACGGCGCCGAGGACGCCGAAGCCGGCGATCGGGCCGATGACCTGGGCAGGCGTGAAGGAGATGCCGGCGGCGACCTGGAGCGCGGTGGCCAGCGAGATCGACGGCAGCAGCAGCACGATGGTCACGAGCAGCGGCGCGGCGATCAGGTACCCGAGCGGTTGGCGGCGTCGGACCATCAGGCCGGCCAGCGCCGCAGCGGGGGTGAGGACGGCGAGGTCGAGGGAGTAGGTGACGGTCGTGGTGTAGACGTCGAGCAGCTCTGGGGCGGCGCCCGTCCGCAGGGCGGTGACCAGGGGCTGCAACCAGACGACGGCGGTCACGGCGGCCGAGGTGAGCAGGAACCAGGACAGGGTCCGGTGTGGCACGGCGGGGTCCGCGGCGGCCGCGGCCAGAGCTGCCCGGTCCACCTCGCTGAACGCGGCCACGAAGCCGAACAGCGACGCCGACAGCAGCGTGACGTAGGCCAGGTACAGCGGGTTGTACGCCACCCCCAGGGCGTAGGTGGCGTAGACGTAGAGCAGGTAGCCCAGCGAGCCGGTGAGCAGCAGCGTTCCCCGTGGGGAACCGTTGCGGTGCTGCAGCCACGCCCGCACCGTCAGCGGGATGCCGAACGCCAGGACCACCGCGTCCACGGCGGTGTTGTTCGCGGCGGTGAAGACCGTGTCGAACCGGTACAGCCCGTCCCCGGCCACCTGCACCTCCTGCCCGCGCGGCGTCGTCACCGACGTCGGAGTCCCCGACGGCCGCCACACCAGCCCGACGGTCGCGGCGGCCGCCGCCACCGCGGCCACCAGTCCGGGCAACCGGCGCAGTGCTCTGCTCACGTCCCGCTCCCCGCTGCCTCGGGAACTCCGTCGGCCCGAGCTGTGCCGCGTCCCACCGACGCCCGCGTCTGACCGCGCACGGTCACCGCCGGCGGGCCGGTCACCGCGCCCTCCCGTCGGTGCGGAGACCGAGGACGGCCATCGTGGCGACCGAGATGCCGACGACGGCGAACACCAGCTCCAGGGGCTGGAAGCCCAGCCACAGCAGCTCCGCGGCCTCGAAGGCGACCAGTCCCGTGCCGGCGGCCAGCGACAGGACCCAGGCGCCGCGGCTGCCTCGCCACTGCCAGATCCCGGTCAGCAGGCAGCCGCCGCCCACCAGGGTCGTGAGCAGCACGCCGGGCCAGCGCCAGTCGCCGAAGGGGCTGCCGGCCAGGGCTGCGGGATCGGCGTCGAGCAACGAGCCGTCCGGGGCGAGGACCAGGAGCAGCCCACCGGTGACCGCCATCGCACCGGTACCCAGCTCGAGGCCGGCCAGCGCGCGGCCCAGGCGGCTGCGCGCCCGCGCAGGGACGTGGACGTGCGCGCGTCGCTGGGCGTGGGTGGAGGTCACGGAACGACCCTGCAGCAGTTCCGGCCGGGTGGATCAGGGACCAACGTCACCGCAAGTCAGGCACAGGGGCACGGCGCCTCGGGACGGCGACCGGTGCCGGCATCCGCCCCTCCCCGACCCGGGTCCGGTGGCGGGGTGGGCACCGGCCCCCCTCGCCACCGTCGCCGTCGTGGCGTCACCGGACGGCGCCCCGGGACCGCCGCGGCACACCCACCCGCCGGCCGGAGGCCCGGTCCCGCCCGCCGTCGCCGGGGCCCGGGACCACGCGGAAGACCGGGAACCGGTCGGCCACGGTGGCGAGCTCGTCGACGGCGAGGTCTGGGCCCACGCCGAAGAAGGCACGCGCCTCCCGGGTCACGGCGGCCGAGTCGTGGCGCCGGCCGGCCCGCAGCACGTAGGAGCGGATCACCGGGGCGCGCTCGGCGAGGGGCACCTCGACCAGGGTCACGGTCCGGCGGCGACCGCGGCGGGCCAGCACGACCTGGTTGCCGGCCGCGCGGGCGTTGCGCACCCACTCCGACTCGCCGGTGAGCGACACCAGGTAGCCCTGCCCGTGGTGCCGGGCCTGCACCAGGTTGGTCCGCCGGATCACCCCGCTGCGGCGGCCGGGCACCTCGAGCGTGACCACGTAGCCGGGGCTGAGCCCCAGGGCGGTCAGGACGTGTCCCAGCCACTGCAGCCGGGCGTAGAGCCGGGGCGGCGGCCGGTACCGCCCCGCCCCGGGGTTGCCCACCGGCACGAGGACGCGGTCGCGACGCGGACGGTGATCGAGCTCCTCGCAGGCGAAGGAGCGCAGCGCCTCCGCCGTTCCGGCCGTCAGCGGGTACCCGTGCCCCGGCAGCAGCACCCGGGGTGCCAGCGCGGCCAGCGCCGCGACCGACCGCCGCGCCGCCTGCCGGTCCCAGGTGGTGTACCAGGGCGGTCCGGCGAGCCCGTGCCGGCCACCGAGCAGCCCCGACGCCGAGTCGAGGTCCACGGTCACCAGCGCGTCGCCGCTGATCAGCACGCCGTCGTCGCGGCGCAGGAACGCGACGGAGCCCGCCGTGTGCCCGGGTGCGGCGATCCACTCCCAGTCAGGCGCCCCCGGCACCACACCCGCTGGCGGGAGGGGCCGGGTGACGTCGGTGATGTCCCCGGCCGCCTCGATGCGGGACCGGGTCCTGGCCGGCAGCAGGCGCATGACCGGCAGCACGACCCAGTGGTCCAGGGGCATGTCGAACTCGGCGAGGTAGCGCCCGGCGGCCATCGGCAGCTCGTCCGGGTGGACGTACACCGGCACCCGCCACGCGCGAGCGAGGTCACCGGCCGCGCCGGAGTGGTCGGGGTGGACGTGGGTGAGCAGGATGGCGCTCGGGCGCGCGCCGGAGCCGAACAGCGACTCGGCCGCCCGCCGGATCTCGCCGGCGTCACCAGCCCACCCCGCGTCGACGAGGACCCACGACCCGCCGGAGCCGACCAGGTGGACGGTCGAGGCCGGGGTCCCGCTGCCCAGCGTGACGACGTGCACGTCGGGAGCGACCAGGACGGGCCCCCGTCGGTCGGCCGACGGGGGCCAGCGGCCCGGGCCGCGCGCCAGGTGGGTGCTGACCTCCGCCCGGACCCGGCGCGCCAGCCGGACGCCGCCGACGCGTAGCAGCGGGCTCAGGACCCGCCGGGGTCCGCCGGTGACGGCCACCCGCGTCGGCACGGTGGCGGCGAGGCTCCAGCCGCAGGTGCCGGACCCGACGATGGCGCTGAGCCCGACGGTGCCGCCCGGGCGCGGAAGCCCCCGCCGGCGTCGGCGAGGAGCACCAGCCGCCACGTCGACGTGGCGGCCCGTCACGCAGGGGCCGGTCTCGTGCCGTTCGTCGGCCCGCATCGCCTCTCCTCCGTCCGCGGTCAGGGTGCGGTCGCCGCCCACAGCTCCAGTGCGGCCGTGGGATCGGGCCGGAGCGGTCGGTCGACGACGGCGCGCAGCAGCCAGCGCAGGGTGAACTCCGGCGTGCTGATGGACGGGGCGGGCAGCGGCAGCGGCGCGCGGAGGGTGAACGGCAGCCGCAGCACCCGGCCCGGGTGGAGGTCGACGGGCCCGGCCGCCGCCACGGTGGCGACCACGGTCGTCCTGGCGCGGTCCTCCTCCAGCGGCATCTGCGGCAGGCGGGCCGGCACCTGCTCGGCGAGGACCAGCTCGACGCGCACGCCGCGCGCGCGGCCGGCCCGCCGGGGGGTCACGGTGACCGTGCCCGGGACGAGGACGCCGCCGGACAGCCGCCGGCTGGACACGCCCTCGATGCCGACGGTGGCGACGTCGGCGTCCTCGACGACGGCCGCAGTGCCGGTCACCCAGCTGCGGTCCGCGGCACGGGAGGTGACGCGCACGGCGGTGCTCGCCTCCGCGTCGCGGCCGTCGGGTGTGCGGAGCCCCGCGCGGATCGCGTAGGCCTGCTGCACGAGGTACCCCTCGACGGTCGCCTCCCCCGCCGGCACGGCCAACGTCACCCGTCGCACCAGCGGCTGCCCGGCGACCAGCGGCCCGGCCGGGCCGAGCTCGACACGGTCGAGGACGGCGGAGCGGCGGGAGCTGACCGTGGCGCCGGCGCCCATCCAGTTGCGCTCCAGGTGCGCGACCGCCCCGTGCCGGACGAGTTCGACGTGTCCCCCGCTGACCTCGCCGGGGTGGTCGGTGACGAACCGGACGGCGACCTCCAGGGACTGCCCGGCCTCCACCGTCGCCCCGGCCGTGGCCACCGCGAGTCCGGGCGCCTGCACCGACGTCATCGCGTCGTGGCTCGCCCCGGCAGCGGCCGGCGGCAGCGGTGCGATCCCACCGGTCGTGCCACCGCGCCAGGGTGACGCGTCGTCTGCCGGCGGGCGGGTGGGCTGGTCGTCCGGGTCGACGACCAGGTGGAGGACCGCGTGCTCATCTGGACCACCTCCTGGAGCTCGTCTCCAGGCTGCTGAGCGTCCCGAGGGCCCGGCAGGGGCGCCGGTCCCGCGGCGACCGGACGGTCCGTCCTGGCAGCCCGGGACCTCCGACCCTCCTGGTCACCGGGCGACACGGCCGGATGCCTCCGTCTCAGGTGAGCCGGTGGGCGACGACCGCGGCCAGCGTGCCCAGCGTGTTCGTCGCCAGGTGGAGCAGCGCCGGGGCCAGCAGGCTGCCGCTGCGCAGCCGCAGCCACGTGAAGAGCAGGCCGGCGACCGCGGTGCCCGCGCACACCAGGGCGACCGCCACGGCCGTCGCGAGCGGCCCGTCGGCCAGGCCGTTGGCATCCAGGCCGCTCATCGTGGGCCGGACGTGCCACAGCCCGAAGACGACGGCCGCGACGACGCTGGCGGCCCGCACGGACAGGACCCGGGTCAGGACCGCCAGCAGGACGCCGCGGAAGGCGACCTCCTCCCAGAGCACGGTCCCCAGCGGGATGCGCACGAGCACGTCCCCGGCGATCTCGGCCGCCTGCAGGTCGGCGACGCGGGCGTCGGCGAGCAGCGGCCTGGTGGCCGGGAGGGCGAAAGCAGCCGCGTAGCCGGCGGCGACGAGGACGAAGGCGGCGCCGCCCCAGCGCAGGCCCGCAGGTGCGTCGCGACGGGCCAGCCCGAGGTCGGCCCACGAGGAGCCGGTCGCGCGCGCGGCGGCCACCAGCACCCCGGCCGCGGCGACGTTCCCCCCGACGCGCCCGGCCGTCCCGCCGGGCACCAGCGTGATGAGGACGTTGTTCCACAGCAGCAGCACCAGGACCAGCACGGTGGCGAACGGCAGGCGCCCCCACCACGTCACGGACCACCGGCGGACATCGGCGCCCATCGTCACGACCGGCGCCCTAGCCGCCGAGGAGCCTGGCCTTCTGCCGGCCGAACTCCTCGTCGTCGAGCAAACCGGCCTGCTTCAGCTCGCCCAGCTTCATCAGCCGGGTGTACAGCTCGTCGACGTCCAGCTGCGCTCCCTGGGCGCCCGGTGCGGAGCCGGCCGCCGGCCCGGTCCGTGCGACGGCGTCCGCGACCCGGGCGTCGACGTCCTGTTGCCGCTGCCACGCCTCGACCTGGGCCTGCGCCTGCTCCGCCTCGTGTCGCTGCCGGGCCGCGGCGTCCTGCGATGCCGAGACCCGTCCCGCCACGCTGCTGGCCGTCCCGGCGATGACGGCCGTGCGTGCCGCGGTGCCGAGCAGCCCGGGACCGCGGCGGCCGCGACCGGCCCGGCCCCTCATGCCGGCACCTCGTCGGTCAGCGCCGCGCCCAGGGCACGCTCGACGTCGGCGTGCGGCAGGCGGTCGTGTGCGAGGAGGACGCCGTGCATCCCGGCGACCTGCTCGCCGAAGGTGGCGGCCCAGCGGTCCTCCCACACCAGGACCAGCGTCGTGGTGTCCGGCTCGAGCCCGGCGGCCACCGCCGCCATGTCGTCGTCGTTGATCAGCTCGAGGACCTCCCCGTCGACCGCCTCGAACGCGGGCCCGTCCTCGTCCTCCAGCTCGCTGACCGTGACGGCGCCGTCGACGGACGTGTGGACGACGAGCGCGTCGAGGAGCCGGACCGTGCCCGAGCGGACGAGCTCGGCCAGTGCGGGCGCGAGCGCGTCGGCCAGTCGCGGACCGGGGAAGGCGATGGCGATCCACTCGACCGGACCCATCGTCGTGGACGGTGCGGACATCGGACCCCTCGTCGTCGCAGGGCGGCTGTGGCCGGCTCCCGGGCGGGCGCGGGCACAGTGTGCTGCGGGGCGGGACGTGTGACCTCATCCGCTGCGGGTGACCCCTCGCCGTCAGTGGTCGGCACCGCACCGGCTGGTGGCATCCCCTCCGGACGGAGGACCTGCCGCACGGCCGGCCCGTGGAGGACCTCATCCCCTGCAGGGGAGGTCCCGCCGGTCGCGGGCGGCCAGGCTCGGACCGCCCCGGCCCGACCGCGGCGGGGTGCCGGGAGGTGCGATGTCGCTCCCCAGCCTGCGCCCTCCCGAGCGGGTCGGGCCGGCCGGCCGGGAACCTGACGAGCACGAGTACAGCGCCAGGTTCGCCGCCTGGGCGCTGCTCCTCACGCTCGGCCTGCTCGCCGCGGTGGTCGTCGGGGTCTGGGCGGTCGCCGGCTGGCCGGTGGCGGGACCGTGAACTCCTCGGGGGCCTCTGCCGAGGTGGTGCAGGCGCGGCGGCCGGATCGGGAGACCGCGGCGGGCTCCACCGCACGCACCGCCGGTCCGGGCACGGCCGGGGCGGCGCGGGTCGAGCGGTGGGGCGCGCTGTCCCTCCCCGGGTCCTGGGGCGCCCTGGTCCTCGCCTGCCTGTCGTTCACCCCGTCGCTGCTGCCCCGGAGCGGGGTGACGCAGGGCGTGGCGGCCGGGATCAGCGCCGCGCTCGGCTACGGCCTCGGCGTCCTCGCGGCAGCGGTCTGGCGCGGGCTGGCCGACCGGGACCGCCGCCGGCCGCGCCGCCGGTCGTGGCAGGTGTTCGCCGGTACGGCCGTCGTGCTGCTGACGGCGTCCTCCGTGCTCGGACTGCGCTGGCAGGGTGACCTCCGGGCCCTCATGGGCGTCGACGGCGAGCCGCCGTGGCGGGCGCTGCTGGCGCTCCCGGTCGGTCTGGTCGTGCTCGCCGTGCTGCTGGGCCTGGCCCGGCTGGTCCGCGGCGCTGCGCGGGCCGTTGCCCGGTGGGCGAGCCGCTGGGTCGGCGCCCGGGCGGCCCGGACCCTCGGCGGCCTGGTCGTCGCCGGTCTGCTGGTGTTCGCCGTGCTCGGATCGCCGGGAGAGGCGTTGCGCGCGAGCCTGCATGGCTCCTTCGCCCTGGCCGACGGGACGACGCCCGCCGGCGTCGAGCAGCCGACGAGCGGGCTGCGTTCGGGCGGGCCGGGATCGCTGATCGCCTGGGACACCCTCGGCCGGGAGGGCCGCATCGTCGTCGCCGGCGGCCCGTCGGCGGAGGAGATCGCCGCCTTCACCGGCACCGCCGCGGAGGAGCCGATCCGGGTCTACGCCGGCGTCGCGACCGCCGAGGACGTCGTCGACCGCGCGCAGATCGCCGTCGACGACCTGGCACGGGCCGGGGGCTTCCAGCGGGCCCGGCTGCTGGTCGCGACCACCACCGGCAGCGGCTGGCTCGACGCCGGGGCCCTGTCGGCCTTCGAGCACATCGCCGGTGGTGACTCCGCGCTGGTGTCCCTGCAGTACTCCTACGTCCCCTCCGGGATCTCCTACCTCGTCGACCAGTCCCGCGCCCGCGCGGCCGGGCGGGAGCTGTTCGACGCCGTCTACGAGCGCTGGTCCGCGCTGCCGCCGGAGACGCGGCCGCAGCTGTACGTGTTCGGTGAGAGCCTCGGCTCCTTCGGCGCCGAGGCGGCCTTCAGCGGCGAGGCGGACCTGCGCAACCGCGTCTCGGGGGCGCTGTTCGTGGGCGCGCCCAACTTCAACGCGCTGCACACGGAGTTCCGCGACCACCGCGACCCCGGCAGCCGCGAGGTGGAGCCGGTGTTCCGCGGCGGGCGGACGGTGCGCTTCAGCACCGACGTCGGCGCCGGCGCTCCCCCGGCCGGCGTCCCGTGGGACGGCGCCCGCGTGCTGTTCCTGCAGCACCCCTCGGACCCGATCGTCTGGTGGAGCCCGTCGCTGCTGTCCTCCCGGCCCGACTGGCTGGCCGAGCCCCGCGGGCGCGACGTCCTCGACGAGATGACCTGGCTGCCGCTGGTCACCTTCTGGCAGGTCACGCTGGACATGCCGTTCGCGGTCGGCGTGCCCGAGGGCCACGGGCACCGCTACACCAACGAGTCGGTGGACGCCTGGGCGCTGCTGCTGCGCCCCGCGGGCTGGACGGAGGAGCGTGCCGACGAACTGCGGGCGCTCATCCGGCGGTGAGAACCGACGCCGGGCCCGCACCCGTGCCCGTCCCGGCCGCCGTCGACCGGGAGGACGACGACGAGGTCCTGCTGCGCGCCCACGAGCCGGTGCTGCGCTTCACCGCCGGCGAGCTGTTCCTCCCGACCGGCGTCGGTCCCTACGTCGCCCGGTGCAGCCTCCGCACGAGGGGGCCGGGCGGGACGGGCACCGCGCTCGTCCCAGCGGGAGGGCTGGACCTGCAGCGGCTGGCCGACCTGGGGCGACGGCACCGCGACCAGCCGCTGTACCTGCGCTTCGTCGACCGGCCGCTGACCCGGCCAGAGGTCCGCGCGTGGCGGCGCGAGGACCGCCCGCGGCTGCGCTCCACCTCGCGCTTCGCCGCCGTCGGGGTGCTGGCCCGGCTGGTCGACGTGCTGTTCCGGGTGTCGCTGCTCCTGCGGGGGCGGGTGCCCGGCGGGGTCGTCGCCGGCGCCGAGGTCCTCACCCGCGGGTTCCCCGACGCCGGTCAGTGCCCCTGCTACGGCCGGGTCGTCCGGGAGGCGGGGTACACGATCTGCCAGTACTGGTTCTTCTACGCGTTCAACGACTGGCGCACGACCTTCCACGGGGTCAACGACCACGAAGCCGACTGGGAGACCGTTGCCGTCTACCTCGTGCCCGACCGCGGCAGGCTCCGCCCGGCCTGGGTGGCGGCGTCCTCGCACGACCACGAGGGCGCCGCGCTGCGGCGCCGGTGGGACGACCCCGGGCTGCGCAGGGAGGGTGACCACCCCGTGGTCTTCCCCGGTGCCGGGTCCCACTCCGGGGCGTTCGTCCCCGGCGACCACGTCATCTCCGTGGAGCTGCCGGCGCTGCGCCGGATGAGGAGGCGCCTGCTGCCGCGGTCACCGGACCGGGCGGGGCTCGCCATCCCGTTCATCGACCACGCGCGCGGTGACGGCGCCGCCGTCGGTCCCGGCCACGACCGGACGTGGCGGGTGGAGGTCATCGGCGACGACACCGCCTGGGTCCGGGACTTCCGGGGACTGTGGGGGCTCGACACCCGCGACCCGCTGGGCGGCGAGCGGGCCCCGGCCGGGCCACGCTACGAGCGGGAGGGCGCCGTCCGGCGGTGCTGGGCGGACCCGCTGGGCTGGGCCAGCCTCGGCGCGCTGGCCGCCACCGACGAGGAGGCGCGGGCGCTGCTCCGCGACCGGGTGGACCGGGTGAGCGGGCGGCTCCACGAGCTGGACGCCACGATCACCGCGCAGCGGACGGCGCTGCGCGGCCTGCGCGCCCAGGCGCAGACCCTCGGCGCCCGGGTCGACCTGCGCCGGCTGGAGCGCGACCGCCGTCGCGACCTCGCCCGCGGGGAGACCGAGCTGTCGGCCCTGGTCGCCGAACGGACGGAGCTGGCCGAGGAGCGCGCAGCACACACCGACGCGCTGTCCGCCCCGTCCTCGCCCGAGCCACCCGATGCACACCTCGCTGCGTCGGCCCGGCCGACGGTGCTCGACCCGCACCGCCACACGGCCTTCCTCGGCACCTGGGCGGCGGTCAGCACCCCCGTGCTCATCCTCTGGATCGGCGCGCTCCTGGTCCGGCCCACGGCCCTCACGCTGTCCGGAGCCGCCACCTTCCTGCTCGTCTTCGCCGGTGTGGAGGCCGTCGCCCGACGCCGGGTGCGGTTGCTCCTCACCGCCATGGTCGGCGTCGCGGTCTGGCTGCTGGTGGCCGCGAGCCTGGTCGTCGCGCTCCTCGCCAACTGGCGCCTGGTGCTCGCCGCGCTCCTCGTGCTCGCCGCGGTGTCGCTGCTCGTCCTCAACGTCCGCGAGCTGCTCGGCCGCCGGCCGCATCGACGCGACACCGCCACGACCGAGACCGCCGAGCTCCCCCGAGCCGCGGAGGACGTCGGCCGCACCGGCTGATCCGCTTCCCTCACCACCCGGCCCGGGCCGGCCCTCGCCGCGGGGTGGGTGTCGGGCACGGTCACAAGGGGGATGCCAGCGACCGTGCCCTTCGACTCCCTCGCCCTCACCGTCCGCCGGGTCAGCGACACGTCCTGGGAGGTGCTGGCGCCGCTGGTCTACCGCGGCGAGCGGGACACCTTCGTCGTCCCGCCCGGCTTCCGGACCGACTTCGCCTCGGTGCCCCGCGTCGTGGTGTGGCTCTTCCCACGTTCGGGCCGCTACACCCCGGCCGCCGTCCTGCACGACTGGCTGACCGACGTCGCCGTCCCCGGCGGGGTGGTCTCCGCCCGGGACGCCGACGGGGTCTTCCGGCGGGTCATGCGCGAGCTCGGGGTGCCGCCGTTGCGGCGCTGGCTGATGTGGACCGGCGTCCGCTGGGGCGCCCTCGGCAACCCGGTGCGCCTGGCCGGCTGGTGGCGGGACGCCCCGCGGGTGCTGGCCCTCTCGGTGGTGGCCGCGCCGATCGTCGTCCCGCCCGCGGCGGTGGTCGCGGTCGCCCTGGTGGTCTACCGGGCCGCCGAGTCGGTGGTCGTCTCGGTGGTCGGCGGCCGTGGCCCGGGACCCGAGCCCGACGTGTGGCGGTGAGCCGGCCCGGCGACGGGCCGGAACGCGCCGGCGGCCGCGACCCGGGATCGGGTCACGGCCGCCGGCGCAGGGCTCCTGGGGTCAGGACAGCGCGCTGCCCGCCGTCCACTGCTCCCACGGGATGGCCCAGTCGTAGATGTCGCCGTCGGCGGCGCTGAGCGTGCCGCCGATCGAGTTGACGACCTCGACGACGTCCCCGGGCTGGGAGAAGTCGTAGAACCACTGCGCGTCGTCGGTCGCCAGGTTGATGCAGCCGTGGCTCACGTTCCGCGAGCCCTGGTCGGCCACCGACCACGGGGCGGCGTGCACGAACTCGCCGTTGTTGGAGATCCGCGTCGCGTACTCGACGTCGGTGCGGTAGCCGCCGGGTGCGTCGACGGCCAGGCCGAACGTCGAGGAGTTCATGGTGATGTCGGCGAACTTCTCCAGGACGACGTGCGCGCCGTTGTGCGTCGGGTTCTCGGCGCTGCCGGCGCTCATCGGGAAGGTCTGCACCAGCTGGCCGCCGTCGTAGACGGTCAGCGTGTGCGCCGCGGCGTCGGCGACGGAGACGTGCTCCTCCCCCACGCCGAAGGAGACGGTGCGGTCCTTCTGGCCCCAGACGCCGTCGCCGAAGTCGACCCCGTACAGGTCGGCCTCCAGGGTCACCTCACTGCCGGCCGGCCAGTAGCCGGAGGGGCGGAAGTGCACCTCGTCGTCGCGCACCCAGTTCCAGACCCCGTCGGTGGGGGTGCTGCTGGTCACCAGGAGGTGGCTCTCCACGGCGGCCTGGTCGGCGACCGGCTCGTCGAAGAACACCCGGATCGGCATGCCGACCCCCACGGTGGTGCCGTCGAGCGGGCCGATGCCCGGGGTGGAGAGCGTCGCCGGCGCCACCGTGCTGAAGGTGGAGGTGGCGGTCGTCTCGTCCGCGGAGGCGTTGGCGGCCGTCGCGGTGACCGTGTAGCTGGTGTCGTAGTCCAGCTCGACGTCCGGCGTCCAGGCGAGGGTCGACGAGGCGCCCGGGACGGGTTGCAGGCTGCCCGTCACCTCGGTGCCGGCGGCGTCGGCGACGGTGACCTCGTCCAGCTCGCCACCGGCGACCGTGACCTCCAGCGCCGCGGTCGGGGAGACGTCGACGGCGCCGTCGGCCAGGCTCAGCGTCACCTCGGCGGGCGCCGCGGTGGGCGTCCCGGCCGCGTCGTCCGGGGGGACCTCGGACGACGACCCCGAGCAGCCCGCCAGCACGGCGAGCATCGCGGCGATGAGCACTGCGGCGATCCGTCTCGCCTGCTGCGGACCCACGAAGACCTGCCCCCACTCCCGGTGCGCGCCGGCCGGGGCTCTCCCGGCGGGCGTCGTGCACCGTCTCCCAGTGTCCACGCCGTGGCTGACAACTCGTTGTGTGCCACAACATGTGACGCGGATGACCCGCCCCCACTGCACGGCGGAGCCTGGTCGGCGTGTAGAGTCCTCTCCTGTTGCCCGACCACGTCGAGCGACACGCGCCATTAGCTCAATTGGCAGAGCAGCTGACTCTTAATCAGCGGGTTCGGGGTTCGAGTCCCTGATGGCGCACCACGATCGGCCAACGGCTCCGTCCCCCCGGGACGGGGCCGTTTCGTCGTTCTCGAGCGTCGCCGGGCGCACTATGCGCATCCGGTGTCGCCGCGGTCACCCGCGGGCGCACCATGCGCTCTGCCGAGTCGGCCGCAGACCGCCCGACGCCCTCGAGGAGATCGCTCCACGTGTTGATCGTGAGGCGCACCGACGAGTGCTCCGTGCGCTCGGCGACGACGGCGATGTCGGCACCGCCAGCGAGCATCTGGGGCGCCGCTCCGTGGCGCAGGTCATGGAGTCGCACCGGCGGCGGGCACCGGGTCGTCCGGGCGGCTCACCCCTTGAGCAGGCGGTCGAGCTTGATGGCCTGCTTGAAACTGCCCGTGAGCTTCATCCGCCCGGTCGCCATGCCGGCCATCGGGTGCAGCTCACCGAAGACCAGTTTGGCGAAGTCCTCCCGGGACAGCCTGACCTCGAAGTCGGGGGTCAGGCCGTGAGCGGCCGGGTCGTCGTCGACATAGCCGAGACCAGCGGCGCTGCTGCCGTCCAGCGTCGCTTCGCCGCCGTCGGTGAAGTGGAACGCGTAGACAGCGCCCACCTCTCCCAGGGTGCTCGAAGTGAGGATGGACCGGAGCCGGTCCACGGCGGCCGGGTAGGTGACGGGCTGTGCAGCGGGAGCGTTCATGACGGGTTCCTCTCGGTGGTCGTGCTGGTCCCAGGAGCGGCTGCTCGAGGGCTGTCTCGGGCGGGCCGGGTCACGCGTGGCTGGCGTGCACGAGCTCGTAGAAGCGGAAGTCGGGGCTGGCGATCTCGACGGTCTCGGCGAGGTTCTCGTCCATGTCCGCCATGGCGCTGATGGCCTGGATGCAGTGCTCAGCGGTGTCCCACAGCGAATAGTTGACGGCACGCTCCCCGTCGGTACTGCGGTGGAAGTTGGCTGAGCGGTACCCAGACGTGTTCTGCGACTGGATCTGGTTGTTGGCGATGACGAGCTCCAGCAGCCGGGCCTGGGTGGGCGGCTGGGTGGTGATCTCGTTGATGAAGATCGCGCCGGTGTACGACGGCGAGATCACGCTCACCCCCTCGGGGCTCCGGTCATCGGCGTAGACGACGGAGTACAGCCGCGGCCGTGGGTGGTTGACGGTCAGGGCCCGGACCCGCTCCACGAGCTCGGGAACGGGGTCGACCCGCTCGGCCGCCTGGAGGCCCTGCTCGTCGGACCACTGGCCGTAGCTGACGATCCGGCTGCCGTCCAGTGACCGCAGCACGTTGAGGGAGACGTTCCCGGGGGTGCCGGCCATGTGCTGGGCGGCTGTGACCATGACGTCGACGAGGCGGGCCTGGTCTTCCTCTTCCACGTGGAGGAAGTTGATGGCGGTCAGGGGATCGGCGCCCGGCCGGATGATCGTGCTGGGGACAGCGATGCGTGCCGTGCTCATGGTGGATCTCCTCGTTCGTGGGTGTTCTCGGATGTGGTGCGACTGGTGGCGGCGGGGTATATGACCGCAAGGCGGCGATGTGCACGGACGGGTGCCGGCGCATTGCTGCGGTGCACCGAGACCCGGGCCGACGATGACGAGCAGGACCGTGAGGGGTCCGGCGATGGCCGCGCGGTTGGAGCAGGCGACGTCGAGCAGGGCAGTGACCGCGGCACCAGGCGGCAGACACTGGCCCACTGCGCGCCACGGCTGGGGCCGCAACTCCGGTGCGGACGTCGCACCGAACCCGACGTTGCCGAGGAGCAGCGGGACGAGGACCAGGCCCACCGTGCCGAGCAGGGCTTCCCGGCCCATCCCGAGGGCAACGACCGCCGGGACCACGAGCTCCGCGACGGCGACCAGTCCCACCCACGGTTCGGGCAGCAGTCCGAGTCCGGTCTCCACCGCCGCGGCGGCGGCGGCGCATGAGGTCTGTCCCCAGGAGCCGATGTGTGTGCGCAGCTGTCTGCGTCGGCGCGACCCCGATCAGGGGTGGGTGGTGTCCGCTCATCTCTGGCCCTTCATCCAAAACGGATGTCCGTCCGCTTAGAGCATGGCTGCCCGCTGTCAGCCTGTAAAGACGGACATCCGTTCTTTTTGGTACCGTCGCGGCATGCCGCGAGTGAGCGCCCAACACCTGGCCGACCGGCGCCTGCAGATCGTGGCGGCCGCCGTCAGGTGCTTCGCCCGGGCAGGCGTCCATGGCACGACGATGCAAGACGTCTTCGCAGAGGCGGGTCTGTCCCCTGGTGGGGTCTACCGGTACTTCAAGAGCAAGGACGACCTGATCGTCGCGATCGCCGAGGGCGTCTCCCGGCAGCTGGATGCACTCCTGGGCGAGCCTGAACCGGACGTGCAGCCCGATGTCCGCACCGGGGGCATCGGTGACGAGGTCCGTCGGATCGTCGCGGCGTTCGACTCGGTGGAGACTGACGAAGACCACCGGCGGGTGGCCGTGGCCATCTGGAACGAGAGCCTCCACAACCCCGGCGTAGCCGGGGTCGTGGCTGACATCGTGGAGCGGGTGACCTGCTCGCTGGCCTCCAGACTGGCCCACATGCAGGACGACGGGCGGTGGCGCGACGACGTCGACGCACACGCCGCCGCTCAGGTCATCGTCGCGCTGCTGCCCGGCTACGCGCTGCAACGGATCTGGTTCCCGAACCTCGACCCACAGTCCTTCATCAGCGCCGCAACGACCCTGCTCTCCCCGACGGAGTCACAGGCCCCGAGGCGGCGGCCTCCTGGATGACTGATCCCCAGGGGCCAGTGGCCGTACGGGATCAGCGATCGTGGGGTCGGTGCGCCGATGCGGTCGTTGTGCCGGATGGCGGCTCTGGGCCAGGACCCGTGGGGGGACGCGGACCCAGATCCCGGTCGGGGTGCGTCCGCCGTGGTGTTCGAGCCGGAGTGGCCTCGTGAGGTGTCGTTGACCGACTCGCTCACCTGCCGCAGCGGCTTGACCAGCCGTGCTCCGGGGCGGCCGGCCGCAGCAAGGTGACGCCGCGGTCGTTGGGCGTCTCTCGACCTGCCGGCCGTAGTGGTGCAGGTCGGCGATCCCGGGCCGGTGCCCCTCGTCGACCTCGGCCTGGAAGACCCAGTTGCGCAGCGTCTCGGCCTTGATGCCCAGCTGCTCGGTGATCCGCTGTGACGCCCGGCCCGAGTGGTCGGGTCACGCCGCTCGTCGACCGCCAGCCGGATCTCAGTCGCCGTCGACCTCCGGCAGGGGCTCACTCTGACTCACGCTCAGCGGGTTCGGGGATCGAGTCCCTGAGGGCGCACCACGATCGACCAACGGCTCCGTCCCCCCGGGACGGGGCCGTTTCGTCGTCCTGGGCGGCCGTCGCGGCCGGGTCCGCCCACCGTCTGCTCCCGCGCCCGCCGTCCCGGCCAGGCGGGCGGCGGCGTCGGCCCGGGGGCACGGGGACGACGCAGCCGGGAGGTGTTCGGGCCGGGCGCCGTCCGCGGATGGGCGGGGGCGGCTCGGTGGCCGTGGTCTCGACCACCGAGCCTGGGGTCCTCTGTGTGCCGGCACGCAGACGGCCCCTGCTCGGTTCTGCCCGTCACGGTCATGCCCCAACCGGACCGACGACGGCAGTCGCTCGGGCGGCTCAGCCGTCGCGCTCGAACTCCCCGGTCCTGACCAGGGTGGCGGCGATGTCGCGGACCTTGCGGTTGCGCCGCATGGAGACCGCAGCCATCGTCTGGAATGCCTGGTCCGCGGTGAGCTTGTACCGCTCCATCAGGATGCCCTTGGCCTGGTCGATCACCGCCCGGGACTCCAATGCGGCCTGCAGGTTCTCCGCCATCGACCGGGCGCTCTCGTAGGCGTGCATGTTGGACACGGCGACGGCCGCGTAGGGCGCGAACCGGAGGGCGGCAGCGCGGGCGGCGGCGTCGAAACCGTGCGGCTCACGCGCGTAGAGGTTGAGCGCCCCGCTGACCTGCTCCTGGATCGGCAACGGCACCGACAGCGAGCTGCCACTCCCCCGCTCCCAGGCGACGCGGGCGTAGTCGGGCCAGCGCTCCTCCGTCCGCGCATCGGTGACCTCGACCACCTCGCCGGTCGAGGCCGCGTGCAGGCAGGGGCCGTGCCCGCGGCCGTACTGGCTCTCGTCGAGCTCCAGGGCCAGGATGCCGGTGAAGACCGACGTGACCGCCCGATCGCCGGCCAGCAGGGAGATCGAGGCCTCGATCTCCCCCGGCAGCACCTGCGTCACCAGGTCGGCGACGGTCTGCAGGACCGACTCCATCGAGTGGTCGCGCAGCGACAGGCTGCCCAGCTGCTCGAGCGCCTCGTCGGCGCCGACCATGGGTACGTCGGAAGAAGGCACAGCACACTCCGGCTCTGTGGCACCGGGGTGGCAGCCTCGGCGGAGGGCCCCGCGATGAGGCCCCGCTCGCGTGCACGCCGCTGTCTGACGTACGTCGGCGCCGACGGGCGGCACCTGTGGCCACCGTACCCGGCATAGCTTGATCAACACGATCAGCAGGCGGCCCGGCCTGCGCAGAGGCGCCGGTTATGCTCCTCGGGCCACAACGTCACACAGCCGGCGTGCGGCAGCGGGGTCCCCGACCCCGTCCCCAGGCGGGTCCGCGGTGGTCTCCCCGGGCCCGTCCTCCGCCGGCACACCCAGCTGCCCGGTGTCACCTCCCGCCGGAGTACGACGTTGACTCGCCCCACCCCCGATCCCGATCTGACCCAGCTCGCCTTCGACGAGCTGGGCCGGATGTCCTTCGCCGAGCACTCCCTGGAGTCGGTGCTGCAGAAGGTCACCGACCTGGCTGCGCGGGTGCTCCCCGGTGACCCGGTCACCTCGGTCACCATCGTGTCCCAGGGCCGGTCGTCGACCGTTGCGGCCAGTGACCCACTCGCCCGCGACCTCGACCTCGTGCAGTACGCGCAGGGGTCGGGACCCTGCCTGCAGGCCGCGACGACCGGCGTCCTCGCGGAACTGCTGGACACCGGCTCGGACCCGCGGTGGGGCTCGTTCCCGCAGGTCGCCGCCGACCGCGGCTGCCGCGGGGTCTTCTCCTTCCCGCTGCCGCCGCAGGAGCTGATCAGCGGTGGGCTCAACGTCTACGCCCGCTCCCCCCGGCCGCTCGACGAGGAGACCCGGCGGGTCGCGGCCCGGTTCGCCGCCTACGCCGTGGTGCCGGTGTCGAACATGTACCTCTACGAGACCGCCGTCGAGCGGGCCGAGCACCTGCGCTCGGCCCTGGACTCCCGGGCGGTCATCGACCAGGCCAAGGGCATCCTGATGGAGCGGCACAAGTGGCCGGCCGACCAGGCGTTCTCCGCGCTCGCCCAGCTGTCGATGGAGACGAACCGGAAGGTCCGCGACATCGCCGAGGAGTTCGTGACCACCGGCGAGCTCCCCTCCGCCTGACCGGACGGCCCGGCGCGGGGCAGGATCGCCGGCATGAGCGAACCGCGGCGTCACGAGTCCGGACTGGTCACCGAGACCCGGGGGCGGCACGTCCGCCTGGTGACCCTCGACCGGCCGGAGCGGCGTAACGCGCTGTCCACCGCGCTGCAGGCCGACCTGGTGGAGGAACTGCTCGCCTGCGCCGAGGACGGCGACGTCCGGGCCGTCGTGGTCACCGGGAACGGGCCGGCGTTCTGCGCCGGGTTCGACCTCAAGGAGATCCGGGAGCGCGACCAGCGCGGTGAGCACTTCCGGCCGCCGATGAGCCGCCCCGGCCGCAACCTGTTCGAGGTGCTCGGTGAGACGTACGTGCCGGTGATCGCCGCGCTCGGCGGGCACGCGGTGGCCGGTGGCTTCGAGCTGGCCCTGGCCTGCGACATCCGGATCGCCGCGCCCGGGATCAAGCTCGGCCTGCCGGAGGCGACGATCGGGATGGGCGCCAACTACGGGTCGGTGGTGCTGCCCAAACGCATCCCGGCCGGCATCGCGCTGGAGATGCTGTTCACCGGCGAGTACGTGACCAGCGAGGACGCCGCCCGGTGGGGCCTGGTCAACCGGGTCGTCCCG
Organism: Modestobacter marinus; assembly: GCF_011758655.1. Taxonomy (NCBI): domain Bacteria; kingdom Bacillati; phylum Actinomycetota; class Actinomycetes; order Geodermatophilales; family Geodermatophilaceae; genus Modestobacter; species Modestobacter marinus. The sequence continues at coordinate 104,505 of NZ_JAAMPA010000003.1, read as the reverse complement.
GCCGACGACGTCCTCCCCACGGCGCTGGCCCTGGCCGACCGGATCGCCGCCAACGCCCCCCTCTCGGTGCGCCGGATGAAGGAGACGGCGGTGAAGGGCCTGGAGCTGCCGCTCGCCGCGGCGCTGCGGCTGGACGTCGGCCCCAACCCCTACCTGAGCGAGGACCGGCGCGAGGGCATCGCGGCCCACCTGGAGAAGCGCCCCCCGCGCTGGTCCGGCCGCTGAGGGACAGTGGAGGGGTGACCGCACCGTCTGAGTCCCCCGCCGACACCGGCGCCCGCCGCGCCGACGAGTACCTGCAGCTGCTGGCCGACGGCCGCAGCGAGGACGCCGAGGCGCTCCTCACCGGTCTGACCGACGTCCGGGAGCTGGTGTTCCTCGGCGCCGGGCTGACCACCCGGGCCCGCCGCACCGGCCGCACGCTGCCCACGGCGATGCGCGCCCAGGCCAGCGCCCGGCAGGTGCTGCTGGGCCAGCTGCGCGACCGCAACCGGTTCGACCTCGACGGGCTGCGCAGCTGGCTGCGGGAGGCGGCCGCGGAGGTGCAGACCGTGCAGCGGCTGGCAGAGGCGGCCCGGCAGCGACTGGGCGACCAGGCCTCCGCCGGCTGAGCCGGCGGGCAGCGCGCTCAGCCGGCAGCGCTCAGCCGGCGGCGCGCAGGGCTCGGGGCAGGGTGACCGTCAGCGGCAGCGCCAGGGCGAGCAGCACGGCCACGAGGACGTAGCTCAGCGGCAGCCCGACCTGCGCGGCGACCGCCCCGACGGCCAGGGCACCGATCGCGGTCCCGCTGTCGTAGCAGGCGTTCCACACCGCGCTGACCGTCGTCGTCTGCCCGGCACCGGCCCGGGCCAGGGCGATCACCAGGGTCAGGTTCTGCACCGCGCCGTAGGCGACGCCCAGCGCGAACGCCCCGCCCAGCACGGCCGCGGCACCGCCGGCACCCTGGGCACGTAGGCCCAGGGCGACCAGCAGCATCCCGGCGACACCGCAGGCCAGCGCCGCGGGCAGCAGCACCCGCGCCCCCAGCCGGTCGACCAGCACCCCGGCCCCCCACCGGCACAGCGCGGTGCTGACCCCGAACACCAGCAGCGCCACCACCGCCAGCGCGCCGTCGGGCAGCTCGATGGGCAGGAAGGTGACCAGCCCGCCACCGGCCAGGGTCACCACCAGCAGCACCAGCGACGGCGCGGCCGCGGCCCACACCGCCGCCCGTGACCCACCGGGGGCGGACACCTCCGGCGGGCCGAGCGCCCGCACCAGCCCCGGCACGAACACCAGGGCGAGCACCGGTGCGGCCGCCATCGCAGCGACCCACGGGAAGTGGCCGGCCAGGGTGAGCGCCGTCCCGCCCGGCACCGCGGCGAGCGTCGGCACCGAGATCGCCAGCCCGTAGATGCCGATCGACTCCCCGCGCCGCTCCGGGGGCACCGCCTGGGCGGCGATCGTCGAGCCGAGCACGGTGAGCACCGCGAACCCCACCCCGCGGACCACCGAGACCACGGCGAACCAGCGCACGTCGTCGGCCAGCAGGTAGAGCGGGGACGGCGCACCGAGCGCGACCAGCCCGCCGGCCAGCACCGGGGCGATGCCCAGCCGGGCGACCAGCGCCGGGACCGCCGTCTGGGCGAGGACGGTGGCCACCAGGAACACCGTGGTCACCGACCCGGCCGCGGTGAGCCCGGCGCCCAGCGCGGCGGCGTGCGCCGGCAGCGCCGACAGCAGCAGCGAGTAGCTGAGGAACCCGAGGGCGTTGAGCGCGAACAGGGAGCGCACGGCCGGCAGCCGCCACAGCGAGGACCGTCGCTCCGTCGTCGTCACGTCCTGTGCCCCCGTCCCGGTTACCAACTCCTCCCGCGACTCAATACGGTCGGGGCATGCAAACCACGTCCAGCATCCCGGCGACCACCTCGATCGTCGTCATGGGGGTCTCCGGCTCCGGCAAGTCGACCGTCGCGACCGAGCTCGCCCGCCGGCTGCAGTGGGAGTTCATCGAGGGCGATGACCTGCACCCGCCGGAGAACGTCGAGAAGATGCGCAACGGCACCCCGCTGGAGGACGAGGACCGCTGGCCGTGGCTGCGCCGCATGGCCGAGCTGATCGGCGAGCACGAGGCCGCGGGGACGTCGTTCATCCTCACCTGCTCCGCGCTCAAGCGCAGCTACCGCGACCTGCTCTGCGACGGGCACCCCTCGGTGTGGTTCGCGCACGCCGACACCTCCGAGGAGGTGCTCAGCGAGCGGCTGGCCAAGCGGCAGGGGCACTACATGCCGCCGAGCCTGCTGCGCAGCCAGCTGGACACCCTGGAGCCGCTGGGTAACGACGAGCCGGGCGCGCGGGTGCCCGGGGAGGGCTCGGTGGCCGAGACGGTCGGCGAGATGCTCTCCGAGCTGTGCGACGAGCGGAAGATCCAGCTGCCCTGACTCCGGTCGGCCTGCCGGCCTCCACCGCAGCCAGGTGCCGCCCCGTCGGGGGACGGCACCTGGCCGCGGCCCAGCCGCGTCAGCGGCTCAGCGGGTCCGTCGCGGGGCCGGAGGCTCCCGACGGAGACGCTGCCAGCGGCTCAACGGCGGCCGGGAACGGCTCTTGGCCGCGGTGCGGCCCGGAGGGTCGCGATCAGTACATGTGCGGGTAGCGGTGGTCCGTGGCCGGGACGAAGGTCTCCTTGAGCGACCTGGTGCTGGTCCAGCGCAGCAGGTTCTGCGCCGCGCCGGCCTTGTCGTTGGTGCCCGAGCCGCGGCCGCCGCCGAAGGGCTGCTGGCCGACGACGGCGCCGGTGGGCTTGTCGTTGACGTAGAAGTTGCCGGCCGCGTGCCGCAGGAAGCGCTGCGCGTGGGCGATCGCCGTCCGGTCCTGGGCGATGACCGCGCCGGTCAGGGCGTAGGGCGCCACCGACTCCATCTGGGTGAGCACGGTGTCGTAGTCGGCGTCGTCGTAGACGTGCACCGCGAGGACCGGGCCGAAGTACTCGGTGGTGAAGACGTCGTGCTCGGGGTCGGTGCCCTCGATGACGGTCGGCCGCACGAAGAAGCCCTCGCTGTCGTCGGCCGTGCCGCCGGCGACCACGGTGAGCGCGTCGTCGTCCTCCGCCGACTGGAGCACACCCGACAGCTTGGTGAACGACTTCCGGTCGATGACCGCGCCCATGAAGTTGGTGAAGTCGGTGACGTCGCCCATCGGGATCTCCTCGACGGTGCCGATCAGGTCGTCCTTGATCCGGCCCCAGAGGCTGCGGGGCACGTAGGCCCGCGACGCCGCCGAGCACTTCTGGCCCTGGTACTCGAAGGCGCCACGGATCATCGCGGTGCGCAGCACGTCGGGGTCGGCGGAGGGGTGGGCGACGATGAAGTCCTTGCCTCCGGTCTCCCCCACGATCCGCGGGTAGCCGCGGTAGCCGGCGATGTTCTCCCCCACCGTGCGCCACAGGTGCTGGAAGACCGGGGTGGAGCCGGTGAAGTGGATGCCGGCCAGGTCGCGGTCGGCGAGCACCACGTCGGAGACGGCGACGCCGTCACCGGGCAGCATGTTGATCACGCCCGGCGGCAGGCCGGCGGCCTCGAGCAGCCGCATCAGGAAGTGCGCGGCGAACTGCTGGGTGGGGGCGGGCTTCCAGATCACCGTGTTGCCCATCAGGGCCGGCGCGGTCGGCAGGTTGCCGGCGATGGCGGTGAAGTTGAACGGGGTGACCGCGTAGACGAAGCCCTCGAGCGGGCGGTGGTCGACGCGGTTCCAGACCCCCGGGCCGGAGACCGGCTGCTCGGCGAGGACCTCCCGGGCGAAGTGCACGTTGTAGCGCCAGAAGTCGATGAGCTCGCAGGCGCTGTCGATCTCGGCCTGGAACGCCGTCTTGCTCTGCCCGAGCATCGTGGCCGCGTTCAGCGTCTGCCGCCACGGCCCGGCCAGCAGGTCAGCGGCCTTGAGGAAGACCGCGGCCCGGTCGTCGAAGGACAGCTCCGACCAGCCGGGGGCGGCGTCCTTCGCGCAGCGCACCGCCTCCTGGGCGTCGGCGGCGGTCGCCGCGGCCGAGGTGCCGAGCACCCGGGCGTGCCGGTGCGGGGCCACGACGTCGAAGGCGGCTCCCCCGGCCATCCGCTGGGTCCCGCCGACGGTGGCGGTCAGCTCGACGGGTGCGGCGGCGAGCTCGGTGAGCCGCTGCTGCAGGGCGGCCCGCTCCGGCGAGCCGGGGGCGTAGTCGTGCACCGGCTCGTTGCGCGGCGCGGGGACCTGGGTGACGGCGTCCATGGGGTGCTCCTCAGGGGACGGACGGTGGCACCAAAATGGCCATTTTGGTGGAAGCGGGGTCAGGAACGGGTGGCGAGGGAGCGCAGGAAGAACTGCAGGTTGGCCGGGCGCTCGGCCAGGCGGCGCATGAAGTAGCCGTACCAGTCGGCGCCGTAGGGCACGTAGGCCCGCACGGTGTGCCCCTCGGCGGCCAGGCGGGTCTGCTCGTCGGGGCGGATGCCGTAGAGCAGCTGGAACTCGTAGCTGTCGGCCGCGCGGCCGGTCTCGGCGACCAGGTCCAGCGTCTGCTGCACGAACCGCGGGTCGTGGGTGCCGGCCATCGGGTAGCCGGGCCCGCGGACCAGCGTCTCCAGGCAGCGGCCGTAGGCGGCGTCGACGTCGGCCTTCTCCTGGTACGCGACCGAGGCGGGCTCCTGGTAGGCGCCCTTGACCAGCCGCACCCGCGACCCCGGGACGGCGAGGGCGCGGGCGTCGTCCTCGGTGCGGTGCAGCATCGCCTGGAGCACCGCACCGGTGCCCGGGTGCTCCCGCCGCAGCTCGGCCAGGACGGCGAGGGTGGCGTCGACCGTGCGGGAGTCCTCCATGTCCAGGGTGACCGTGGTGCCCTGGGCCGTGGCCGCCTCGACGACCGGGCGCACCAGCTCCAGCGCCAGGTCGTCGCCGCCCACCGGCAGCGCCTGGCCGAACGCGGAGAGCTTCACCGAGACCTCGGCGGCCCGGCCCAGGCCCAGCGGCGCCAGGCTCTCCAGCGCGGCCAGGTAGGCGTCGCGGCTGCGCCGGGCCTCGCTGCGGTCGGTCACGTCCTCGCCCAGGTGGTCGAGGGTGACCGCGATGCCGTCGGCGGACAGCGCCTGGACCACCTCGATCGCCTCGGGGAGGGACTCCCCGGCCACGAAGCGGTCGACCACCCGGCGGGTGACGGGCGTGCCGGTGACCACCCGGCGGAGCCCGGGACGGCGGGCGGCGGCGAGGAGTGCCTTCTGGGTGAGCACGGGGCGCCTCCGGCGGGCGGTGTTCGGCGGTGGTGTCGAGCGTGGTGGTGCGGTGCCCCGAACGCTAGGGACGCCGAGCCGCCACGCACCAGCGACAGATGTCCGGACTCGCCGCGGAACCCTCGTACGATCGTCTGAGACGGCGGGAGGAGGTGCGGTGCGGGACGACCTGCAGGACCTGGTGGACGAGGTCTCCTCCCTGCTCGCCGCGCCGGCGACGCTGGAGGACCGCGACTTCACGATGCTCGCGTTCTGCGCGCACGACGAGCCGGCCGGCGCCGTGGCCGGCGACGCGGGGGCCGGCGGCGCGGGCGCGACGATGGACGCCGTCCGGGCGCGGTCCATCCTCGGCCGCGGCTCGACGGCGGAGGTGCGCCGCCGGTTCGAGGAGTTCGGCATCGCCGACGCCCGCGACCCGCTGCGGGTGCCGGCCGACCCGGCCGCCGGCATCCTGACCCGGCTGTGCCTGCCGGTGCGCGCCGGCGGGCGGTTGCAGGGGTACCTCTGGCTGCTCGACGAGGGCCGCACCGACGTCGACGACCCGTCCTCGCCGGGCCTGGCCGAGGCGGTGGCGCTGGCCGCCGAGGCCGGCCGGCTGCTCGCGGCGGGCCGCCCCGGCACGGCCGACCTGTCGGCCGCACTGCGTGCCGCGCTCACCGGCACCGCCCCCACCCGGGCGCTGCGGGAGCTGACCGACGCCCTGGGCGGCGACCGGACGACGGTGACGCTGGTGGCGCTGCACCCGGCGCCGCCGGGACTGCCCGCCGGCTGGACCCCGCCCGGGGCCGGCGCGGTCACCGCGGTCCTCCCCTCGGGCGACGGGTCCGCCGTCGCGGTGGCGGTGCTGCTGCCCCTGCCCGGGCACGCCGACCCCCGACCCGCCGGGGCGCTGAGCGCGGCCGTGCTCGCCCAGCTCCCGGCCGGCAGCACGGCCGGCGTCGCCGCCCCCCGGCGCGGCTGCCTGGAGCTGCCCGCGCAGTGGCACGAGGCGCGGACCGCGGCGCGGGTGGCCGCCGTCGACCCCCGGCTCGCCCCGGCGGCGTCCTGGTCCGAGCTCGGCGCGTGGCGGCAGGTGGCCGCGCTGCCCGGGCCGGACCCCTCGCTGGCCCGCCTGCTGGCCGACCCGGTCCTGACCGGCACGGCCGAGGTGTGGCTGGACTGCGCCGGCAGCCCGCAGCGCGCGGCGGCGCAGCTGTGCATCCACCGCCAGACGCTCTACTACCGGCTCGGCCGGATCGCCGAGCTGACCGGACTGGACCTCGCCGACGGTCCCGACCGGTTGCTGCTGCACCTGGGCGTGCGTGCGGCGCGGCTCACGTCGGCGAACCCGGTTCCGGAACTCCCCGGGCGCCACCGTGACCTAAGCTCAACGGGCTGATGACCTCCGCACCACGAGCGACTGCCCGGTCCGGGTCGGCGGCCGGGCCGGACGTCCGGGATCCTGGTCCCCGGGCCGCCGGACGCACCGGATCGTGCAGTGCGGCGACCGCCGGCCACCAACCCGTCAAACCGTGGCGGGTCACCACTCCGGCGACGAACGGGGCCCCCGCGTGACCGACCAACTGCAGGCCGGCCCCTGGCTGGCGCCCGGTGAGCCGGTCGACCTCACCAACTGCGAGCGCGAGCCGATCCACGTGCCCGGGAGCATCCAGCCGCGCGGGGTGCTGCTGGCGGTCAGCGAGCCGGACATGGTGGTCCGCCAGGTCTCCCGCAACCTGGCCGACGTCGTCGGGATGGCGTGGGACGACGCCTTGGGCCGTCCCCTCGCCGACGTCGTGGGGCTGGTGCCGGCCGAGGCGATCGCCCGGTCGGCGAGCGCGTTCGGCGACCTGCGCGAGCGCAACCCGGTCGAGCTGGTGCTGGACTGCGACGGCACACCGTGCCCGGTGGACGCGATCTTGCACCGGTCCGTCCACACCCCCGACGGCCGCACGCTCCCGGCCACCGGTGCCGCGCTGCCGGTCAGCGGTCAGCCGGTGACGCCGTCGGCCAGCACTCTGGTCATCGAGCTCGAGCCGGCCTACGGGCCGCGGCCGTTCTCCTTCCCGAACACCTACCAGGCGGTGCGCGGGACGATCGCCGACCTCAACCGCGCCGGCTCGCTGCAGGCCCTGTACGACATCACCGCGGAGGCGGTCCGGGCGCTCACCGGGTTCGACCGGGTGATGGTCTACCGCTACGACGCCGACTACAACGGCGAGGTCGTCGCCGAGGCGAAGCTGCCCGAGCTCAACTCCTTCCTCGGCCTGCACTACCCCGCCTCGGACGTCCCGGCCCAGGCCCGGGCGCTGTACGAGAAGAACTGGATCCGGCTGATCTCCGACGTCTCGTACACGCCGTCGCCGCTGGAGCCGGTCGACCTGCCCGCGACCGGCCAGCCCCTGGACCTCACCTACTCCACGCTGCGCAGCGTCTCCCCGATCCACTGCGAGTACCTGCAGAACATGGGCGTGCGGGCCTCGATGTCGATCTCCCTGCTGCGCGGGGACAGGCTGTGGGGGCTCATCGCCTGCCACCACTACTCCGGCACGCACGCCCCGCCCTACGCCACCCGGGCGGCCGCGGAGTTCCTCGGCTCGACGCTGTCGCTGCGGCTGGTCGACCGGGCCGAGGACGAGGAGCACCGCCGGGCGCTGCGGGTCCGCTCGACGATGGCGTGGCTGACCGCGGCCGCGCTGGACGAGGAGCGGCCGCTGTCGGAGACGCTGCTGGGCCGCCCGGGTCTGCTGGACGTCGTCCCGGCCTCCTCGGTGGTGGTGAGCCTGCAGGGGCACACCGGCGGTGCCGGGGTCCCGCTGGCGTCGGAGCTGGCCGCCGCGCTGGCGCGCTGGGCCGCCCGGCAGGCCGACGACGTCGTCAGCACCGACCGGCTGCCGCTGGTGGCACCGGAGCTGGACGTGCCGGCCGAGCTGGCCTGCGGCGTGCTGGCCCTGCCGCTGCCGGAGGGGCAGTACGTGATCTGGACCCGCAGCGAGCAGGTTCACTCGGTCGACTGGGGCGGCGACCCGCACAACAAGGCGATCGCCGAGCGCGAGGGCGACTCGATCCGGCTGTCCCCGCGCAAGTCCTTCGACCGGTGGCGGGAGACGGTGCGCAACCGCGCCGAGGCGTGGACGCCGGCGGAGCTGGCCGAGGCCGGCGAGCTGCGCAACAACCTGCTGGAGGCGCTGTACGCCCGCTCCCGCCGGGTGGCCCGGACGGCTCTGACGCTGCAGCGCAGCCTGCTGTCCGAACCGCCGGACCCCGACCACCTGGAGTTCGCCGTGCGGTACGTGCCCGCGGCGCGCGAGGCCCAGGTGGGCGGTGACTGGTACGACGTGTTCCAGCAGCCCGACGGGGCGACGGTGCTGGTCATCGGGGACGTCGTCGGGCACGACACCGAAGCGGCCGCCTGCATGGGCCAGCTGCGCGGGCTGCTGCGGGGCATCACCTACGACAGCGACGACAGCCCGGCCGGGGTGCTCAGTCGACTCGACCGGGCCATGTCCGGCCTGGAGCTCAAGACCATGGCGTCGGTGCTGGTCGCCCGGCTGGAGCAGACCGACGACGAGCTCGCCCGCGGGGTCACCCGGCTCCGCTGGGCCAACGCCGGGCACCTGCCGCCGGTGGTCGCCGGCCCCGACGGGCAGATCGAGGTGTTCGACGGCGCCCGGGCCGACATGCTGCTCGGGGTGGAGCCCACGGCCCAGCGGCAGGACCACGTCCGGACCATCCCCCGCGGGTCGACCGTGCTGCTCTACACCGACGGCCTGGTCGAGCGCCGGGACCAGCTGTTCGACGCCGGGGTGGACCGGCTGCGCGAGGAGTTCGGCCGGATCTGGGAGACGCCGGTCGGCGAGCTGGCCGACCAGCTGCTGGCCCGGATGCTGCCCGACCGCGCGGAGGACGACGTCGCGCTGGTCGCCGTGCGGCTGCACCCGCAGGACCGCCCCGCCTGACGCCGGGGCGTCCGTGGCCCGGCACGGGCCGGTGCCCCGCGCTCAGGCAGCCGTCGCGGTCGTGAGGGTGCGCAGCAGCTGCCGGACGGCGCTCGGCCCGGCCCGGTTGGCCCCGATCGTGCTCGCCGAGGGCCCGTAGCCGACCAGGTGCAGCCGGGGCTCGGCGACCACCCGGGTGCCGTCCATGACGATGCCCCCGCCGGCCCCCCGCAGGTGCAGCGGCGCCAGGTGCTCCAGCGCCGGCCGGAAGCCGGTGGCCCAGAGGACGACGTCCGCCGGGACGAACCGGCCCGGGTCGCCGTCCCACACCACCCCGTCGGCGGTGAGCCGGTCGAACACCGGCAGCCGGTCCAGCACACCGCGGGCCCGGGCCGCGCGCACCGCGTCGGTCTCGACCAGCCCGGTCACGCCGACGACGCTGCCCGGCGGCAGGCCGGCGCGCACCCGCTCGTCGACCAGCGCCACCGCGGCCCGGCCGGCGTCCTCGTCGAACGTCCCGGTCCGCCAGACCGGCTCGCGCCGGGTGACCCAGGTGGTGCCGGTGACCGCGCTGATCTCGATCAGCTGCTGCACCGCCGAGGTCCCGCCACCGACGACCACCACGTGCCGGCCGCGGAACTCCTCGGCACCGGGGTAGTCGGCGGCGTGCAACTGGCGGCCGCCGAAGAGCTCCCGGCCGGGGTAGGCGGGCCAGAACGGGCGGGTCCAGGTGCCGGTGGCGTTGACCAGCCCGCGCGCCGTCCACTCCCCCGCGCTGGTGTCCAGGGCGAACCCCTCGGTGGTGCGCCGCACCGAGTGGACGGCGACCGGCCGGTGGACGGGCAGGTCGAAGCGCTGCTCGTAGTCGGCGAAGTACCCGGCGACCACCTGGCTGGCCGGCGCCGACGGGTCCGCGTCGGGCAGCGGCAGGCCGGGCAGCGGGTGGATCCGGTGGGCGGCGTCCAGCCGGAGCGAGGGCCAGCGGTGCTGCCAGGCGCCGCCCGGCCCGGCGTCGCCGTCGAGGACGGCGAAGTCCGCCCCGGCCCGGCGCAGCGCGTGCGCCGCCGCCAACCCGGCCTGACCGGCTCCGATGACCACCACGTCCGCGTGCACGCCCGCTGCAACACCACGACCCCCGCGCCTGTGCCCAGCGGTGATCAGGTGACCTGATCGAACGCTGTCCTCCCGCACCAGCGTTGGTGCGGGAGGACAGTCAGTGATCAGGTCACCTGATCACTGCTGAGCGGTCAGCTCCGGACGGCGGTGAGCAGCCGGGGCCGCAGGGCGCCCGAGCCCAGCAGCCGACCGACCCGGCCGGACTGCTCCTGGGCCTCCGCCCACGCCGGGTGGTCGCCGTGCCGGCGCCGGACCTCGGCGTCGACCGCGTCGGCCCGCCGCTGCCACTCCGGCGGGCTGTCGCCGAGATCGGCGTCGGCGGTCGCGGTGACCGAGAAGCCGGCCTCGGCAAGCAGGGCGTCGACCTCCGCCGGGCTCGGGAAGCTGTTGCCCTCCGGCAGGGGCGGGGGCAGCGGCGCCTCGGCCACGAACACCAGCAGCCCGAGCCGGCCGCCGGGCACCAGCACGCGGGCCAGTTCGGCGAGCATCGCCGGCTTCTCCTCGGTGGTGCACAGCACGCCGAGGGCCCACGCGGCGTCGAAGGAGGCGTCGGCGAGCGGCAGGGCCTGGGACAGCGCCACCACCGACGGCAGCCCGAACAGGGCGCGGCTGGCGTGCACGGCCTCGACCATCGGCTCCGCGCAGACCGCCCGCACGCCCCGGTCGGCGGCCAGCCAGCCGGCGGGCCCGCCGACCCCTGCCCCGGCGTCCAGCACCCGGTCCCCGGCGCGGAGCGCCAGCGTGTCGGCCAGCCAGCGCAGCGCCCCCTCGCTGCCGCTGCCCCGGCAGCCGGCCGGGACCGCGTGTTCCGGGCCGAGCGCACGCACCGCCTCCTCGGTCCAGCCGGCCACCGTGCCGAACTCCGACTCCATCGCCTCGCTGGCGATCTCGCTCATGTGCCCTCCCCGATCCTCATGCGTCCTCCCGGATCATGGTGGCCACCTCGGCCTTGACCGCTGCGGCGGCGGCCGGACCGCCGTCCGACGCCAGCCCGGACAGGTTGACCCCCACCACGCCCGGCACGGCCAGCAGGGCCCGGGCCTCCCGGACGGCGGCCGCGATGCCGGCGGCCACCGGGTCGGGCGCGGCGAGCACCCGCTCGACGGCCGCGTCGTCGAGGTGCAGGCCGGGGAAGGCCTGGAGCACCCGAGCCGAGCGCTCGTCGGTGTAGACGGCGACGGAGGCGAGGAACGGCAGGGTGGCCCCCGCCGCCCGGGCGGCGGCGGTGAAGGCGGCGAGCCGGGCCGGGCCGGCCACGTGGTTGAGCACGCACAGCCGGGCGCCGGCGCGCTCCTTCTCGGCCACCCGCTGCGGGCGCAGCGGCACCGGCGGCGCGTCCGGTGACTCCGGCACCGCCGCGGTCAGCCCGGCGGCGGCGGCCAGCGCGGCGAGCCGGGTGCCGTCGAGGTCGAACGCCGAGCTGACGCCGGCCCGCACGCCCGGACCACGGCCGTCGCCGGTCACGCAGAGCACCCCGTCGACCCCCACCGCGGCCAGGCCCGCGAGCTCCTGCTCCAGCACCACGCGGTTGCGGTCCCGGCAGGCCAGCGTCGTCCACGGCCGGCCGCCGGCGGCCAGCACCTCCTGGGCCATCAGCGTGGGTGGCAGGTCGGGCCGGTTCTGGTGCTCGCCGACCAGCAGCCCGTCGCTGACCGGCGCCAGCGCGGCCACGACCGCCCGCACCGAGGCCGGGTCGAACGGGTGCACCGTCAGGTCGGTGAGGACCACCGGCCCGGTCCCGGCCCGGTCCAGCAGCCCACCCGCCACCGGGGGCGGAGCCGGCGGGGTCGGGTCGGTCCAGCGGGGCAGCGGCGACCCGAGGAAGACGCAGGGATGTGGCGCGACCTCGCACCCCCCGTCGTCGCGCACCCCGCCGCAGGGCCCGAAGACCATCCGCTTGGGGCAGCCGGGGCGTTCCTCGGCCCCGCCGGCGGACGTCGACTGCTCCGCGGTGCGCACCCCTGGTCGCTGACCCACGGCTCCCCGGGCGAAACCCCACCCGGTCGCTGGGGGTGACCTGGGCGCCCGATGTGTCCCGATCACGGTCACCGGGCACTGGCCCACAGTCGGAGAAGACGACGAGGAGGTGACCCGTGACGCAGAGCGACGAAGAGCTTCACCCGTCCCCGCACCAGCGGGTCGAGGAGCAGGGGTACCGGCACGTGGGGCACGTGCTCCACCCGGACCAGGACCTGACCGTGGTGGTGGGCCCGCTGCTCCGGCAGGCCCTGGCCGCCGGCGAACCCGTGGTGATCGCCTGCCCCGAGCAGGTGGCCAGCCTGCTGGTCGCCGCCCTGGACGGCGCCGGGGAGGTCCACCTCGCCCCGGACCAGCGGTCCGACGAGCGGCCACCGGCGGTGCTGGCCGCGATCGCCGACCTGATCGACGAGCAGGCGCCGGGGGACGGACACCGGCTGCACCTGGTGACCGGCCCCGGTGGCCCGGACGGCGATCCGGCCGTGTCGGTGCAGATCGAGGCCCTGCTGAACCACGTGCTCGCCGAGCGGCCGGTCGACCAGCTGTGCCTGCTCGGGCCGGCGACCGAGGAGGGGCCGGACGTCGAGGCGGCCGCCCGGGCGACCCACCCCTGGCTGCTGACCGCGGAGGGCGTCGTCCGCAGCCCCGACTTCCGGGCGCCGGAGGAGCTGCTCCGCGAGGTGCAGCGGGCCATGGTCCCCGACCCGCTGGAGGAGACCGAGCCGACGCTGGCCATCACCGACCTCGACGACATGCGGGCGCTGCGCCGGGCCCTGAACCGGGTGCTGGCCGACAGCGCGCTGTCCGCGGACGCCGCGCAGGACTTCGTGCTGGCCATCGACGAGGTCACCGCCAACGCCAACGAGCACGGTGTCCCCCCGGTCGACGTCCGGCTGTGGTGCACGCCCGAACGCCTGCTCTGCGCCATCACCGACCGGGGCACCGCCTTCGACGACCCGCTGGTGGGCTACGGGCCGGCGCACGGGGACATGTCCGTCGGCGGGATGGGCCTGTGGCTGGCCCGTCGCTCGGTCGACAGCCTGACCGCGACGCCGGCCGACGACTCCGGCGACGGCTGCACCGTCCGCCTGGTCGTCAACGCCGGCTGACGGCACCCGATCGGCCGAGCCGGCCCAGCGCCCCGAGGGCGCCTGGGCCGGCGGTCGTGCCGGTCAGCCTGCGACGGGGAGCAGCCCGGCGGCCTCGATGAGCCGGGCCTGCTCGCGGCACCAGGGCGACCAGGCGTCGTGCTGCTGGGTCTCCTGGCGGTCGCGGAAGGTGGCCCAGTCCAGCACCTCCCACTCCCCCACCTCGGTGGGGTCGGGGGTGGGCGTGCCGGAGAACCGGCCGAGGTACACCGGGCAAATCTCGTTCTCCACGACGCCGCGGAACTCGGCCCGGTAGCGGTAGGAGGGCAGCGCGGGACGCAGGTCGGCGACGTCGAGCCCGAGCTCGTACCGGGCGCGCCGGGCGATCGCCTGCAGGTCGTCCTCGCCCGGCCCCGGGTGCCCGCAGACGGTGTTCGTCCACATGCCCGGGAAGGTGGCCTTCTCCTCCGCCCGGCGGGTGACCAGCAGCCGGCCGTCGTCGCCGAACAGGTAGGCGGAGAACGCCCGGTGCAGCGGTGTGTCGCCGGTGTGCACCAGCGGCTTCGGCATGGTGCCGATCTCCGCCCCGTCCTCGTCGACCAGCACGATCAGCTCTGCCGTCGGGGATGCAGCCACCTCCCCATCGTCCCCGACGCGCGCCCACCGCGCCCGCGCGGCTCCCGTTCAAGATCAGCTCCAAGGGGTGAGAGGTGGTCGTCACGCTGAGCAATCGTCCGCAGACTCATCGACGTCACCATGGACGGCGACCTGAGAGGACCAGCACGGATGACCAGCACTGCGGCGTCGATCACCACCCTGTCCGCGCCGGCCCTGCCGGCGGGGACCCCGCTGCCGGTGGCGGCCCAGCCGGCGGGCGCACTGCAGGTCGCGCTCTCCGCCGACCTCGCCCGGACCGACACCGGCGGGACGCTGCAGCAGCTGGCGCAGCCGGTCCACCGGGTGCCCGGCAGCACCACCATGGCCACCGTCGACGCGCTCTTCCGCCGCGATGCCGCCCTCCGCTGGGTGGTCGTGGACGGCGGTGAGGTCGATGGCGCCGGGGAACCGGTGCTGGTCAGCCGGTCGTGGTTCGAGCTGTCCATGACCGGCCGGCTGGGCTACGGCCGGCTGTTGCAGCAGCGCCGCCGGGTCCGGGACGCCGCTCCGCCGGTGACGCTGCGGTACCCCGCCGACTGCCCCGTCGCCCGCGCGGCCGCCGCCGTCATCCACCGTCGCTCGGCCGGGGAGGACCTGCTCGACGGCGTGCTGGTCTCCTGGCCCGACGGCCGGCTCGGCGTCGCCCCGGTGACCGCCGTCTTCGAGCAGCTCGCCCAGCAGTACGCCCACCAGGCCCTGCACGACCCGCTCACCGGGCTGCCTAACCGGCTGTTCCTGCTCGAGCGGCTGCGACAGGCGGTCGGCCCCGGCTGCGCCACGGTGCTGTTCGTCATCGACCTGGACCGGTTCAAGGACATCAACGACCACCTCGGCCACGCGGCCGGGGACGACGTGCTGACCGAGTTCGCGCAGCGGCTGCGGACCGTCGCCCGCACCGAGGACCTGGTGGTCCGGCTCAACGCCGACGAGTTCGCCCTGCTCACCCCGACCGCGCTGACCGCCGCGCAGAGCACGGCGCTCGCCGAGCGGATCGTGCTCACGGCGGCGGCGCCCTTCGTCGTGTCCCCGGGCGGCGCCGACCCGGACGCCGAACACCTGGTCAGTCTCGGTGCCAGCGTCGGTGTGGCCGCCTGCTCGGCGGAGGTGCACTCGCCCGACGAGCTGCTGCACCGGGCGGACCTGGCGGTGTCCCGGGCGAAGTCACTGGGCCGGGGCCGGGTGGCGCACTTCCGCACCGAGCTGCTGGAGGACGCCGAGACCACCGATGCGGTGCGCGCCCGGCACCGGATGGAGCGGCGGCTGCGGCTGGCGATCGAGTCGAGGTCGCTCTCGCTGCACTACCAGCCGGTCGTCACGCTGCCCTCCGGCGGGGTGACCGGGGTCGAGGCGCTGGCCCGCTGGGAGGACGACGAGCTGGGCCGGGTGGCCCCTGACCAGTTCATCCCGCTGGCCGAACGGACCGGCCTGGTCGTCGACCTCGGACGCTGGGTGCTGCAGACGGCCTGCCGCGAGGCGGCAGGCTGGCCGGCGGGGCCCTCCGGGCTGCTCCCGACCGTGGCCGTGAACGTCTCGCCGGTGCAGCTGGCCCAGCGGGGCTTCATCGACGACGTGACCCGGGCGCTGGAGGACAGCGGGCTGGCCCCGGACCGGCTGTGCCTGGAGATCACCGAGACCGCAGCGATCACCGACCTCACCGCCACCGCGGCGCGGCTGGCCCAGGTGCGGGACCTGGGCGTGCGGCTGGCCCTGGACGACTTCGGCGCCGGGCACTCCGCGCTCACGCTGCTGCGCGCCCTGCCGGTGCACCTGGTGAAGATCGACCGCTCGTTCATCGAGCGGGTCGCCAGCGACACCGCCGACGCGGTGCTCGTCCGGCTGGTCATCGAGGCTGCGCACAGCCTGGGCCGCCGGGTCTGCGCCGAGGGCGTGGAGACCGCCGAGCAGGCACAGCAGCTGGCCTCGATGGGCTGCGACTCGGCGCAGGGCTGGCTGTTCGGCCGCCCGGAGCCGGCGTCGCCCCGGCTGGCCGCGCGGCTCACCTCCCGCAGCCCGGCCGAACCACTGGCCACGGACGCCGTCCTGCCGCTGGGCGGCAACGACGAGCTGGTCCTGGTGACCACCCCGGAGCGGGTCATCACCTACGCCTCGGCCAGCAGCGGGCCGATGCTGGGCTGGCTGCCGCAGGAGCTGGTGGGCAGGTGCGTGGCCGAGCTCTTCCACCCCGACGACCTCGCGCGGATCCGTGCCGACCCCGAGCTGGGCGCGCGGTACGCCACCGGCCTGGGGGTGCACCGGGTGCTGCACCGGGACGGCGGCGTGCGCTGGCTGGAGAGCGACACCCGGCGACTGTCCGCCGACGACGGCAGCGTGCGGGAGGTGCTCTCGGTCTCCCGGGACGTGACCGCCACCGTCGAGGCCCGGCGCGACCTGGCCGCCAGCGAGCTGATGTTCCGGCACGCCTTCGACGACGCCCCGATCGGCATGACGCTGACCCGGATGGACGGCTCGCTGGTGCGGGTCAACAAGGCGTTCGCGGCGCTGCTCGGCACCACCACCGAGGCGCTCGCCGCCCGCCGGGTGCAGGACCTGACCCCGGCGGACGGCCGGGCCGCGGTCGGCGGGCTGTTCACCGAGTTCATCGGCGTCACCGAGCTCTCCACCCGGCTCCGGCACGCCGACGGCACCGAGGTGCCGGTGCTCGTCCGCGTCTCCGTGGTCCGGGACCAGGGCGGGCAGCCGACCTCGGTCTTCGCGCACGTGCTGCCCGAGCCGGCGCCGGCCACCGTCGCCGCGGCCTGACCCGCCGGCGGTGCGCCGGACCGCCGGCGGGCCGCCCCGTCAGTGCTGGGCGTTCTCGGTGTGCGTCAGGTCGCCGTAGTCGTCGGGCAGCTGGTCCAGCACGTGCAGGTACTCCGCGCCCACCGCCTCCCGCAGGGCAGCGGTGACCGCACGCGCGTGCTGGCGCGCCTGCTCGGGCGTGCAGCCCTGACCTTCCGCCTCGGCCACCCGGCGGTAGAACTCCGGCAGGTCGAAGCGCTCGACGCCCCCATCGGTCGGCACGGCGCCGGCCAGCTGCCCCGGCAACTGCGCCGCCAGGTCGGCCGCCTCGGTGGACAACCGCTGGCCCAGCACCGTGAGCGTGGCCCGGACCGCCCGCTGGGCGTGCTCGTGGTCAGGGATCCGGGCGGACTGCTGCACCGCGGACACGAACTCGTGCTCCTGCATCTGTGGTCCCTCCTCGTTCCTCCGGTGGAGCGCCCGCGAGGTCCGCGGGCGCCGGGCCGCACCGGTGACCGCGGTCAGCCGATGCGGAGGTCCTCGACGTCCTGGCTGCGCACCGTCAGCCCCAGGCCGGGGGCGTCGGCCGGCGGCCGGACGCGGCCGTGGGCCGGCTCGACGACCCCGTCGAAGAGCCGGCGCTCGAAGCGCTCGTGGTCGTGGAACCACTCCAGGTGCCGCAGGTTCGGCGTCGCCGGCCCCAGGTGCGCGTGCAGGGCGGGCACGCAGTGCGACGACACCTCCAGCTGGTGCCCGGCGGCCACGGCACAGGCGCGCAGCCACTCGGTCACGCCGCCGCAGCGGCTGGCGTCCACCTGCAGGCAGTCGACCGCCCCCGCGCCGCACAGTGCCGCGAAGTCCGGCAGCCGGGCGCCGTACTCCCCAGCGGCGACGTCGCAGTCGAGGCGCTCCCGGACCAGCCGCAGCCCGGCCAGGTCGTCGGAGGAGACCGGCTCCTCGAACCAGACGACGCCGAGGTCGTCGAGCTCCCCGCCGACCCGGACGGCCTGCTTGGCGGTGTAGCCGCCGTTGGCGTCGACGAGCAGGGCGGCGTCGTCCCCCAGCACCTCCCGGGCCAGCCGGGTGCGGGCGAGGTCCCGGGGCACGGCCGTCCCCCACGACTCCCCGATCTTGATCTTGGCCTGGTCGTGGCCGCGGGCCAGCCAACCGGCGAGCTGGTCGCGGGTGGTGGCGTCGTCGTAGCTGGTGAAGCCGCCGCTGGCGTAGACCGCGGCGTCGGCGCGCACGGCACCCAGCAGGCCGGTGAGCGGAACGTCGAGCAGTCGCGCCTTCAGGTCCCACAGGGCGACGTCGACCGCCGAGATCGCCATCGCCACCAGACCCGGCGCGCCCGCGTTGCGGACCGCCCGCGCCATGTCCGACGCCGCGGCGGGCGGGTCGAGCACCGGGCAGCCGAGGACCACCCCGGCGAGCAGACCGCGGACCACCGTCGCCGCGGCGGCGTCGGCGTAGGTCCACCCGACCCCGGTGACGCCGCCGCCGGAGGCGTGCACGACGACGGCGGTGGTGGCGTCCCAGCTCAGCGTGCCGTCCGCCTCCGGGCGGTCCGTGGGCAGCCGGTAGACGGCGACCTCCAGGGCGTCGACCCGCGGGTCGGACGGCGCCCCGCGGCGCTTCGCACGGCTCCCGGGCATCAGCCGCGCACCCGCCGCAGTCCGCTGCTCGCCGCCGCCCACCCCAGCCCGGCCACGGCGAGCAGCGCCGCGCCCTGGGCGGCCCGGCCGGGCGGTCGGGGGCGGTCGGCCAGCACCTGCTCGGGGTGCTCGGCCAGCCGCGCCCCCTCGACCAGGCCGGCCAGCGCCTCGGCGGAGTGCACCGCCTGCCGCCCGGTGCCGCCCTGCTCGATCTGGGTGCGGCAGCTGAAGCCGTCGGCGAGCACCACCGACCGGGGGTCGCCGTCCCGCACGGCTGGGAGCAGCACCTGCTCACCGCAGGCCATGGAGACCTCGTGGTGACCGCGCTCGAAGCCGAAGTTCCCGGCGAGCCCGCAGCAGCCGGAGTCCAGCACGTCGGCGTCCAGCCCGGCCTTCGCCAGCAGCTCGCGATCGGCGTCGAAGCCCATGACCGCGTGCTGGTGGCAGTGGGTCTGCACCATCGCCGCCCGCTCCGCCGCCGGTGGGGCCCAGTCCGGCGCCCGCTCGGCGAGCAGCTCGGCGAGGGTGCGGGTGCTTTCGGCGAGCCGGCGCACGTCGTCGTCCCCGGGGAGCAGCTCGGGGGCGTCGGCCCGGAACACCGCGGTGCAGCTGGGCTCCAGCCCGACCACCGGCACCCCGTCCCGCACTGCGGGGCCGAGCGCCTGCGCCGTGCGGCGCAGCACCCGGGAGGCCACGCCCAGCTGGCCGGTGGAGATCCAGGTCAAGCCGCAGCACAGCTCCTGCTCCGGCAGCCGCACCCGGAAGCCGGCGTCCTCCAGCACCGTCACCGCCGCCCGGCCGATGGCCGGGTGGAAGAACTCGGTGAAGGTGTCCGGCCAGAGCAGCACCTCGCCGCGCCGGCCGTCCCCCCGGGGTCCGCGCTCCCGGTACCAGTGGGTGAACCGCCGGGAGGCGAAGAGCGGCAGCTCCCGCTCGGGGGTGATCCCGCCGACGGCCTGCACCAGCCGGCGCAGCCCGGGGGTCTGGGTGGCGACGTTGACCACCCCGGGCGCCAGCGCCGCGAGGCGGGCCGCCAGGGGCAGCCAGCCCAGCGAGTAGTGGGTGCGCGGGCGCAGCCGGCCGGCGTGGTGGTGGGAGAGGAACTCGGCCTTGTAGGTCGCCATGTCCACGTCGACCGGGCAGTCGCTCTTGCAGCCCTTGCAGGCCAGGCAGAGGTCCAGGGCGTCCCGGACGGCGGTGGACCGCCACCGGTCCCGGATGACGTCGCCGCGGAGCATCTCGAACAGCAGCCGGGCCCGCCCCCGGGTGGAGTGCACCTCGTCGCCGGTCACCTGGTAGCTCGGGCACATCACCGCGCCCTCGGCGCCCTCGCCCAGCGTCGCGCGGCACTTGCCGACGCCGACGCAGCGGGCGGCGGCCTGCGCGAAGGAGCCGCCGTCCTCGGGGTAGCCGAAGACCACCTCCGGTTCCCAGGCGGGGAAGGCGGTGGTGAGCCGCAGGTCGGCGTCCAGCGGCCGGGGGGCGACCACCTTGCCCGGGTTCATCCGGTTCTCCGGGTCGAAGAGGCGCTTCACCTGCTCGAACGCGCCGATCAGCTCCGGCGGGAACATCCTCCCCAGGAGCTCACCCCGGACCTGGCCGTCACCGTGCTCGCCGGACAGCGAGCCGCCGTAGCGTGTGACCAGGTCCGCGGCCTCCTCCAGGAAGGACCGGTAGCCCGCGGCGCCGCCGGGGGCACCCAGCGCGAACGGGATGCGCAGGTGCACGCAGCCCTGCCCGAAGTGCCCGTACATCGACGCGGGGGTCAGCCCGTGCCGGTCCAGCAGGTCGTGCAGATCCGCGAGGTAGGGCCCCAGGTCCTCCGGCGCCACCGCGGAGTCCTCCCAGCCGGGCCAGGTGTTGCGCCCGCTCGGCGGGTGCGCCGTGGCACCGAGCCCGGCCTCCCGGAACGCCCAGAGGTCGGCCTGCTCCTCGGGGTCCTCCAGCACCAGCACCGACGGCGGCTCCGGTGCCGAGCAGACGTCGGCGACCAGCCCGTCCATCCGCCGGCCGAGCTCGTCGGGGTCGTCGTCGGCGAGCTCGACGAGCAGCCAGCCGCCCCCCTCGGGCAGCTTCTCCAGCGCCCGCGGGTTCATCCCCTCCTCGGCCTGGTTCCGGCGCAGCACGTCGTCGACGCCCTCCAGCCGGTGCGGGCGCCAGGGCAGCACCCGGGTGACCTCCCGGCCGGCGGTCACCACGTCCGGGTACCCGAGGACGACCAGCCGCCGGTGCCCGGGCAGCTCGGAGAGCAGCAGCTCCGCGCGCAGCACGGTCACCAGCGTCCCCTCGCTGCCGACCAGGGCCCGGGCCAGGTCGAAGCCGTTCTCCGGCAGCAGCGAGTCCAGGTTGTAGCCCGACACGCGCCGCGGGATCTGCGGGTACGCGGTGCGGATCCGCGCCAGGTGCTCGTCCCGCAGCCGGCGGAGGCCCGCGTAGAGCTCGGCGCGCCGGCCACCGGCCGCCACGATCCGGGCGTGCTCCTCGTCCGGCGTCGGGCCCACCCACATCCGGGTGCCGTCGGCGAGGAGGACCTCCAGCCGGGACACCTTGTCCACGGCCTTGCCGTACACCTGCGCCGACGACCCGCACGAGTTGTTGCCGATCATCCCGCCGACCGTGCAGGTCCAGTGGGTGGCCGGCTGCGGACCCCAGGTCAGCCCGTGCTCGGCCAGCCGGTCGTCGAGGTGGTCCAGCACCATGCCCGGCTCGACGACGCAGGTGCGACCCTCGACGTCCACCGACTCCAGCCGGTTGCAGTGCCGGCTCCAGTCCAGGACGACGGCGGCGTTCGTGGTCTGGCCGGCGAGGCTGGTCCCGCCGCCGCGGGAGAGCAGCGGGACCCCGTGCTCGCGGCAGACCGCCGCCGCCTCGACCGCGTCCTCCACCGTGCGGGGCTCGACCACGCCCAGCGGCGGGGTGCGGTAGTTCGAGGCATCGGTGGAGTACGCGCCCCGGGTGGCCGCGTCGAAGCGCACCTCGCCGTGGACCCGGCGGGCCAGGTCGCCCTCGAGCGCGGCCACGTCGACGTCCCGCCCTCCGGCGGGACGCGGCCACACGCTGCGCGGGTCGGGGAGGTCGGTGGTGGCCACGGCTCAGCTCCGGTGCGGCAGGAACTCCTGGATCTTGGTCTTGGCGCCCTGCTTGACCACTCCCCAGGCGTCCTCGTCGCCCTTGAACAGCGACTTGGCGGTCTCGGTCATCTGGTCCAACGTCGCGTGCGGCGGGATCGGCGGGACGTTGGGGTCGCAGATCACGTCGATGACCGCCGGCCGGCCCGCCGAGAGCGCGCGGTCCCAGGCCGGCCCGACCTGGGCCGGGTCGTCGACGGTGATCCCCTCGAAGCCGAGGCCCTGCGCGAAGGCGGCGAAGGAGACGTCGGGCAGGGTCTGCGAGTCGGCGAACTTGGGCGCCCCGCCCATCGCCCGCATCTCCCAGGTCACCTGGTTGAGGTCGTTGTTGTGCAGCACCGCCACGACCAGCCGCGGGTCGGTCCACTCCTGCCAGTACCGGGAGATGGTGAGGAGTTCGGCCATGCCGTTCATCTGCATGGCGCCGTCCCCGACGAAGGCGATGACCGGCCGGTCCGGGTGGCCGAACTTGGCGCCGATGCCGTACGGCACGCCGGGGCCCATCGTGGCCAGCGTGCCGGACAGCGAACCCCGGTTGTCGGGGCCGAACCGCAGGTGCCGGGCGTACCAGTTCGCCGCCGACCCGGAGTCCGCGGTGACGATCGCGTTGCCGGGCAACCGGTCGTTCAGCTCCCAGAACAGCCGCATCGGGTTGACCGGGTCGGCGTCGGTCATCGCCCGCATGTGGACGGTCTCCCACCACCGCCGGACGCCGTCCTCGATGCCCTCCCGCCAGGACCGGTCCTGCTTGCGCTCCAGCAACGGGATCAGCGCGCGCAGCGTGGCCGCCGCGTCACCGACGAGGTTCAGCTCGTAGGGGTAGCGCATCCCGATGTACTTCGCGTCGTGGTCGATCTGCACGGCGCGGGCCTGGCCGTACTCGGGGAAGAACTCGCTGTAGGGCAGGTTCGAGCCGACCGTCAGCAGGGTGTCGCAGTCCTTCATCATGTCCCAGGTCGGGCGGGTGCCCAGCAGCCCGATCGACCCGGTGACGAACGGCAGGTCGTCGGGGAGCACGTCCTTGCCCAGCAGCGCCTTGGCCACCCCGGCGCCCAGCAGGTCGGCGACCTCGACCACCTCGGCTCGGGCCCCCCGGGCACCCTGGCCGACCAGCATGGCGACCTTCCCGCCGGCGTTCAGCAGGTCGGCGGCGGCGCGGATCGAGGCGTCGTCCGGGAGCACCGTCGGGGAGGAGGTGTGCCCCAGGCTGGAGGGCACCATCTTGTGCTCGTGCGTCGGCGGGCTGTACTCCAGCTCCTGCACGTCGGCCGGGATGATGATCGCCGTCGGGGCGTGCTCGGCCATCGCGGTCCGGATGGCCCGGTCCAGGACGTTGGGCAGCTGCTCGGGCACGTTGATCACGTGCACGTAGTGGTGGGCGACGTCCTTGAACAGCGACAGCAGGTCCACCTCCTGCTGGTACGAACCGCCCATGGCGCTGCGGTCGGTCTGCCCGACGATCGCGACGACCGGCACGTGGTCGAGCTTCGCGTCGTACAGCCCGTTGAGCAGGTGGATGGCGCCCGGGCCGGAGGTGGCCAGGCAGACGCCGACCCGGCCGGTGAACTTGGCGTAGCCGACCGCCTCGAAGGCGGACATCTCCTCGTGCCGGGACTGGATGAACTGCAGGTCGTCCTGCTTGCCGAAGGAGGCCAGGATCCCGTTGATCCCGTCCCCGGGGTAGGCGAAGACCTTCTCGACGTCCCACTCGTGGAGTCGGTCCAGCAGGACGTCAGCGACCGTGCGACTCATGGCGAGATCCCCTCGCGTCGACGTCATCGTCCTCCGACCGCCTACCCCTGACCCGGGAGCGGAAACGACGAGCGGCCGGGAATCGGGCCGGCCCCGGCGCGTACGGTGGAGGTGACCTGGATCACGACAGGGAGGCCGTCGCCATGCCCGGACACCGGTACCGCGAGCACGGTCCCCCGCCGCCCGAGAGCGCACCGATCGCCCGGCCGGGCGGGTGAGGCGGGTGCGGACGCGACTGCTCACCGACGGCCCGCCACGGCAGCACGCCGTGGTGTTCGACACCGGCGACGAGGTCCTGGCCGGGCTCACCGGCTGGGCCGAGGAGAACGACCTGCCGGGCAGCTCCTTCACCGCGATCGGCGCCTTCTCCTCGGCGACGCTGGGCTGGTACGACCTGGACGCGCAGGAGTACGTCGAGATCCCGGTGCCCGACCAGGTCGAGGTGCTGACCCTGGCCGGCGACGTCACCCGTGACGGGGAGGGCGGCTGGCAGGTGCACGCGCACGTGGTCTGCGGCCGCCGGGACGGGTCCACCGTCGGCGGGCACCTGCTGCGTGCGGTGACCCGGCCGACCCTCGAGGTGGTGGTCACCACCGGGGCGACCCACCTGCAGCGCCGGCACGACCCGGCCTCCGGTCTCGCGCTGATCGACCCGGACGCCTCCTGACGGCACGGTCCGGCGCCCGCGTGAGGGGCGCGCGGAGCGGGCAGTGAGCTGAGCATGGACACCTTCCGCCACGGCGAGCTGGTCTTCGACGTCCGCGACTCCGGGCCGGCCGACGGCGAGCCCGTCGTCCTGCTGCACGGCTTCCCGCAGGACGCCGGCGCCTTCGACCGGGTGAGCCCGGCCCTGCACTCGGCCGGGCTGCGCACGCTCGCGCCCGACCAGCGCGGCTACTCCCCCGGCGCCCGGCCGGCCGGGCGGTCGGCCTACCGGCTGCGGGCGGTCGTCGACGACGTCCTGGCGCTGCTGGACGCCGCCGGCCTGCCCAGCGCGCACGTCGTCGGCCACGACTGGGGAGGCATCGCGGCGTGGGCCCTGGCCGCCTGGCACCCGTGGCGGGTGCGCACGCTGACCGCACTGTCGGTGCCACACCCGGCGGCGATGAGCCAGGCGCTGGGGCACAGCGACCAGGCGGTGCGGTCGGCCTACGTGGGCGCCTTCCAGCTGCCCGCCGTGCCGGAGGCCGTGCTGCTGGCCGGCCGGGGCGCGGTGTTGCGCCGGACGCTGCGCTCCGGCGGGCTGCCGGAACACCTGGTGGACCGCTACGTCGCGCGGATGCGCGAGCCGGGGGCGCTGACCGCCGCGCTGAACTGGTACCGGGCGCTGCCGCTGGCCGGCGGCACCCCGGTGGGCACGGTGCGCGTGCCCACCCTGCACGTCTGGGGTGCCCGCGACCCCTTCCTCGGCCGAGCCGCCACCGAGGCGACCGCCGGGTTCGTCGCCGGCCCCTACGCCCTGGAGGTCCTCGAGGACGTCGGCCACTGGGTCCCCGAGCTCGCCGCCGAGCGGACCGCGGAGCTGGTGACCGCGCACGTGCGCGCGGCGGGGACGCCCGGCCGCTGACCGGCCCCCGTCCGCACCGATCGTCGGTGGGCCCCGGCATGCTCGTCGTCGAGCACGCCGGCAGACACCCCGCGACACCCCGACCAGGAGCCGTCATCGACCACCCCCAGCCCGGCCTCCCGGCCGACGGCGCCGTCGCCGTGGGCGGCGCGCCGGCCTGGTTCCGCGCCCTGGACGACACGACCCTCGCGCTGCTGGCGATCTGCCGCACCGACGGCACCCTGCTCGCCGCCAACCGGCAGGCCTTCGAGGGCAGCGGCCTCGCGCCGGCCGAGCAGGTCGGCCGGCCGTTCTGGGCCACCGGCTGGTGGAGCGGGAGCACCGCGGTGGCCGACCGGGTCCGCGCCTGGTGCGCCGAGGTGGCCGCCGGCGGCGCCCCGGTGCGCGCCCAGACCCCCTGGTTCCACGCCGACGGCAGCGAGCGGACGCTGGACCTGACCCTGCAGCTGGTCCACGACCAGGCCACCGGGACGGCCTACCTGCTGCCCAACGGCACCGACGTCACCGACCGGCTGGCCGCCGCCCGCACCGCCGCCCGGGCCACCGCCGCGCAGGAGGAGGCCGAGGCGCTGCGCCGGCTGGACGCGGCCCGCTCGGCCGACGTCGCCCACCTGCGCGCGGTCGAGGCGCAGCTGTCCCGGGCGCTCGAGCTCTCGGAGAAGGTGCTGGCCAACACCGCGGACGGCATCTACGGGCTGGACACCGACGGCCGGGTGGAGTTCGTCAACCCGGCCGCCGTCCGGATCACCGGCCACAGCCGCGCGGAGCAGCTGGGCGGTGAGCAGCACGCCCTCATCCACGGCCGCCGCCACGACGGCTCCCCGTACCCGCGCGAGGAGTGCCCGATCTGGCGCGCGCTGCGCACCGGCGTCCCGGTGACCGCCGACGACGAGGTGTTCTGGCGCAGGAACGGCACCCCGGTGCCGGTCGAGCTGGTCGCCGTCCCCACGATCGAGGACGGCGCCGTCACCGGTGTCGTCGTCTCCTTCCGCGACCTCACCGACCGGCGGGCCGCCGCCGAGCAGGCCGCCGAGCTGCGCCGGCTCGAGGAGCAGGCGGCGCAGGAGCGGGCGCTGTCGGACCGGCTGCAGCAGGCGCTGCTCACCCCGCCACCGGAGCCCGACCACCTGCACGTCGCCGTCCGCTACCAGCCGGCCGCGCACGGCGCCCAGGTCGGCGGCGACTGGTACGACGCCTTCCGGCAGCCCGACGGCTCCACGGTCGTGGTGATCGGTGACGTCGTCGGCCACGACAGCCGCGCGGCCGCGGCGATGGGCCAGTGGCGCGGGTTGATGCGTGCCCTGGCCTACGACGGCGGCGGCGACCTCCCCGCCGTCCTGCGCCGGGTCGAGCAGACCGCACGCGGCCTCGACGTCAGCACCCTCGCCACCGCGGTGCTGGCCCGGATCGAGCGGCGGCCCGACCTGCCGGGCGGCGCGACGCGCCTGCTGCGGTGGGCCAGCGCCGGGCACCTCCCGCCGCTGCTGCTGGCCCCCGACGGCACGAGCACGGTGCTGCACACCCGGCCCGGCCTGATGCTCGGCGTCTCCGCCGACGCCGTCCGGGCCGGCCACGAAGCCGCGCTGCCGGACGACGCCACCCTGCTGCTCTACACCGACGGCCTCGTCGAGCGGCGCGGCGCGGACCTGGACCAGGGCCTGGCCGCGCTGCAGGCAGCGGTCGCCGACCTCGGCCGGCGGCCGGTGGACGAGCTGTGCGACACCCTGCTGGCCCGGCTGGTCCCCGCGAGCGTCGCCGACGACGTCGCCCTGATCGCGGTGCGGCTCCACCCGGAGGACCGCCCGCGCCCCCCGGGGCCGGCCCGCCCGACCGGCGACGGGTGACGGCCGGACCACGCGGGTAGCGCCGGGGACATGGCTGAACTGGACACCGGACTCCTCCGGGGCATGACCGTGGCGATCACCGGCGCGAGCGGCAACGTGGGGACGGCGGTGCTGCGCGCCCTGGCCGACACCGGCGTCGCCGAGGTGCGCGGGCTGGCCCGCCGCCGGCCCCCGGAGGAGGAGCCCTACGCCGGGGTGCGCTGGTTCCGCGCCGACCTGGGCTCCCCGGACAGCGAGCCGGTGCTGGCCGAGTTCCTCGACGGCGTCGACGCCGTCGTCCACCTGGCCTGGGCGCTGATCCCCGACCGGGAGCCGGACGTGCTGCACGCGGTGAACATCGAGGGCACCCGCCGGGTGCTCGCCGCCGCCGGTGCCGCCGGCGTCCGGCACGTGGTGCACATGTCCTCGATCGGCACCTACGCCGCCGGCCCGCAGACCGACCCGGTGCGCGAGGACTGGCCCACCACCGGCGTTCCCAGCTCGCAGTACAGCCGGCAGAAGTCGGCCTGCGAGCAGCTGGTCCGGGACTTCGACGCCGCCCATCCCGACGTCACCGTCTCGGTGACCCGCCCGACGCTGGTGCTGCAGCCCGACGCCGCCAGCGAGATCGGCCGGTACTTCCTCGGCCCGGTCTTCTTCCCGGCTGCCCGGGCCCTGCCCGGCGCGGTGGCCAAGCTGCTGCCGCTGCCGCTGCCCAGCTCCCTGCACCTCGGCTTCGTGCACGCCGACGACGTGGCCGACGCGATCGCCCGGATCGTCGACCGCCGCGCGCCCGGGCCGTTCAACCTCACGGCCCCGCCCAACTTCGACGCCGACGGGCTGGCGCGCGCACTCGGCGTGCGGCGGGTGCCCGTCCCGGCTGTCGTGCTGCGCACCGGCATGCAGGCGGCGTTCCTCGCGCACCTGCTGCAGATCGAGCCGGGCTGGCTGGACCTGGGGCTGGGGGTGCCGCCCCTGGACACCCTGAAGGCCCGCACCGAGCTGGAGTGGACCGCCCGGCACCGCGGCGGCGACCTGCTGCGCGAGTTCGTGGCCGCGTTGAGCAGCGGGCAGGGCCACACCGGCCCGCTGCTGCACGGCGGCACCGGACCGGAGCACACCCCCGCCTGAGGAGGGCCTCTCGCTCCGCCAGCCTCGCAGGGACCCGCCGCGAGCGGTGGGGGCGAGGGGGCCTTCCTCAGCTACGCGGCATGCCGGCGGCGCGGAGCAGCGCGCCGCCGATGATCACCTTCTGCACCTCGCTGGTGCCCTCGTACAGCCGGTACAGCCGGGCGTCCCGGTAGAACCGCTCGACCGGGGTGGTGCGCAGGTAGCCCAGCCCGCCGTGCACCTGGACGGCCCGGTCGGTGGCCCGGCCGACCATCTCGCTGCAGAAGAGCTTCGCCGCCGACGGGCCGACCGAGGTGTCCTCACCGGAGTCGTACCGGGCGGCGACGTCGACCACCATGCTGCGGGCGGCCAGCAGCTCGGTGTGCATGTCGGCGAGCATCGCCTGCACCAGCTGGAACCGGCCGATCGGCGACCCGCCCTGCTTGGCGGTGGCGGCGTAGGCGACCGACTCGTCCAGCACCCGCTGGGCCATCCCGACGCACAGCGCGGCGATGTGCAGCCGCCCGCGGGAGAGCACGGTGAGCGCCTTGGCGTAGCCGCGCCCCTCCTCGCCGATCAGTGCACCGGCGTCGACCCGGGCGTCGTCGAAGAACACCTCGGCGGTCCAGGCGCCGGACTGGCCCATCTTCTTGTCCTTCGGGCCGACCGTGACCCCGGGAGCCGTCGCGTCCACGACGAAGGTGGAGATGCCGCGGCCGCCGCGCTCGGCCGGGTCGGTGCGGGCGAAGACGACGAACAGGTCGGCGATCGGCGCGTTGGTGATGTAGCGCTTCCCGCCGCTGATCACCCACCCGTCGCCGTCCCGGCGGGCGGTGGTGCGCAGCCCGGCCGGGTCGGAGCCGGCCTCGGCCTCGGTGAGCGCGAAGGAGCCGATGAGCTCACCGGCCGCCAGCCGCGGCAGGTACGTCTTCTGCTGCTCCTCGTTGCCGAACTTGGCGATCACCTGCCCGGCGATGCCGTTGTTGGTGCCGAACAGCGACCGGAACGCCGGCGTCGTGTAGCCGAACTCGAAGGCCAGCTGGACGTCCTCGCTCATGCTGACGCCGAGGCCGCCGTGCTCCTCCGGCAGCGCGTAGCCGAACAGGCCCATCTCCGCCGCGGCAGCCCGCAGCTCGTCGGGGATCCGGTCGTCGAGGTCGATCTCCTCCTCGCGGGGTACGACCACCTCCCGCACCAGCTGGCGAACGGCGTCCCGGACCTGGCGGAAGACATCGGCGTCCATGCCGGACATGCTGGACCCCCGGCCGCAGGGTGCGCGACCGGGGGTCCAGGGGTCCGTCCGGGGGACGGACGGGGTGTCGATCAGGCGAGCGCGTCGAGCCGGGCCATCTCGTCGGTGGACAGCGTGAGCTGCGCGGCGCCGAGGTTCTCGGTCAGGTGGTCGACCGACTTGGTGCCCGGGATCGGCAGGATCACCGGGGACTTCTGCAGCAGCCAGGCCAGCGCGACCTGCGACGGGGTGGCGTCGAGCTCCTCGGCCACCGCCGCGACCGGGCTGTCGGGCTTGGCCAGGTCACCGGTCGCGATCGGGAACCACGGGATGAAGGCGATGCCCTCGGCCTCGGCGTACTCCAGCACGTCCTGGGACTGCCGATTGGTCAGGTTGTACAGGTTCTGCACGCTGACGATCTCGGTGATCTCCCGGGCCGCCTTCAGCTCCTCGACGGAGACCTCGGAGACGCCGATGTGGCGCACCTTGCCCTGCTCCTTGAGGTCGGCGAAGGCCCCGAGCTGGTCGGCGAGCGGAACCTGCGGGTCGATCCGGTGCAGCTGGATGAGGTCGATCCGGTCGACCTTGAGGTTGCGCAGCGAGAGCTCGACCTGCTGGGTGAGGTACTCGGGGCGGCCGCAGACCGGCCACACGCCGGGACCGGTGCGGGTCAGGCCGGCCTTGGTGCCGATGACCAGCCCGTCCGGGTAGGGGAACGCCGCCTCGGCGATGATCTGCTCGCTGACCTGCGGGCCGTAGGAGTCGGCGGTGTCGATGAAGTCGACGCCCGCCTCGATCGCGGCCCGCACCACCTTCAGGGCGCCCGGCCGGTCGGCCGGCTGGTCCCATACGCCGGGACCGGTCAGCTGCATCGCGCCGTAGCCGAGGCGGTGGACGGTGAGGTCCCCACCGAGGTCGAAGGTCAGCGGGGTGGTGGCGGTGGTCATGGGTCCTCCTGCGCATCGACTGTCCGGTGCCCGCGCTCGTGCCTGCGGGTCTCGTCGTGCACAAGGTGATCCGGACGCCGACCCTTCCCGGCCCGGCCGACTGTGACCGGCGCCACCCGCACTCCCCCGCCGTCGAGCGGCACCCCCGGCTGGAGGAAGGTGGACCGGTGCAACGAGGTGGCCTGGCGCGGCCGAGCGGGCGGGCCGCGACGACGGCGACCGTGCCGCTCCTGCTGCTGGCCGGCGTGGTGCTGGTCGCGCTGAACCTCCGCGGACCACTCGTGGCGGTCGCCCCCGTGGTCGACGCCATGCGGGCCGACCTGCGGGTCTCCACCGGCACGATCGGGCTCCTGACCAGCATCCCGGTGCTCTGCTTCGGGCTGGCCGCCCCGCTGGCGTCGCTGCTCATCGCGCGCACCGGGGTCCACCGGGCGGTCGTCGTCTCGATGGCCGGGGTGCTCGCCGGCACGCTGCTGCGCTCGCTGGGCAGCCCGACCGCCGCGATCGCCGGCACGGTCGTCATCGGCCTGGCCATCACCGTCGGCAACGTCGTCGTCCCGGTGGTCATCGGCCGGGACTTCCCCGGTGCCACGAACGTGGTCACCGCCGCCTACACGGCGGCGCTCAACGTCGGCTCCACCCTCACCTCCGCGCTCACCGCTCCGCTCGCCGACCTGGTCGGCTGGCAGGCCGCACTGGCCGCCTGGGGACTCCTGGTGGTGGTCGCCGCCGCCGTCTGGACCGCCGCACTGCGCCAGCAGGTGGCCCGCACCGCCGCGGCCGAGGCGGCGGGCACCGCGCCACCGCCGCCGGCCGCGGTCGCGCCCGGCCGCTCCGTCTGGCGGCAGCCGGCGGCCTGGGGCCTGACGCTCGCCTTCGCCGGCCAGGCGTTCAGCTACTACGGCGCGACCGCCTGGCTGCCCACCCTGCTGGCCGACGTGAACGGGATGACCCGGGCGGCGGCCGGGGCCAGCTCCGCACTGTTCCAGGTGTTCGCCGTCGTCGGCGCCTTCGCCGTGCCGGCGCTGGTGGCCTGGTGGCGGCGCCCGTCGCTCGTGCTGCTCGCGGTCACCGCGGTCTGGGCGACGCTGCCGTTGGGGCTGCTGACCGCCCCGTCGCTGTGGGCACTGTGGTGCTCGCTGGCCGGCATCGCCCAGGGTGGCGGCATCACCGTCGTCTTCATCGCGATCGTCCGCCGGTCGCGGGACCTGACCGAGAACCGTCGGCTGTCGGCGATGGTGCAGGGTGGGGGGTACGTCGTGGCGGCGAGCGGCCCCCTGGTCATCGGCGCCGTGCACGAGGCGAGCGGCGGTTGGAGCGCGCCACTGCTGGTCATCCTGGGGGCAGTGGTCGTCATGGCGGTGGCCGGCACGGCGTCCGCCGGTGGCCGGACCGAGGCAGAGACCGAGGCGGGGCCGGTACCGGTCCCCGCGGGAGAGGAACACCGTGGGTGAGCTGGTGGTCGTCCGGCACGGACAGACCGAGTGGAGCGCGAGCGGGCAGCACACCGGCCTGACCGACCTGCCGCTGTTGCCCAACGGCGAGGACGACGGCCGGCGGCTGCGCTCGGTGCTCGGGGCGCGGGAGATCACGCACGCCTTCGTCAGCCCGCTGGTCCGGGCCCGGCACACCGCCGAGCTCGCCGGGCTGTTCGACGACGGCATCGACGCCCAGCTGGAGCCGGACCTCGTCGAGGTCGACTACGGCGGCTGGGAGGGGCTGACGACGCCGGAGATCAGCGACCGGGTCGGCCACTCGTGGTCGCTGTGGCACGACGGCACGGTGCCCGGCGACTCCCCCGGCGAGACGCTGGCGCAGGTGGCCGAGCGCGTCGACCGGGTGCTGGAGAAGGCCCGCCCGCTGCTCGCCGACGGCGACGTCGCCCTGGTGGCGCACGGCCACGTCCTCCGCGTCCTGGCCGCCCGCTGGCTCGGCTTCGACCCGGAGCGGGGGGCACTGTTCCCGCTGGCCACCGGCCGCTACGGCACGCTCGGCTTCGAGCACGAGTGGCCGGCGCTGACCGGCTGGAACACCGGCTGCCCCTGACGGCCCCGCCATCCCCAGTCATCGATCAGGTCACCTGATCGAAAACTGGCCTCCCGCACCGACGTTGGTGCGGGAGGCCAGCGTTGGATCAGGGCACCTGATCGACGCTGCAACGGCGGGCGGGGCGATCAGGCGAAGGCGAGCTCGGGTTCGGCCTCGGGCTCGGGGCGCACCGGCCGGCCGAACAGCCAGCCCTGACCCAGGTCCGCCCCCACGGCGCGCGCCTGGTCCGCGACCCGCTCGGACTCGATGCCCTCGGCCACCACGACCCCGCCCTGCAGGTGGGTCAGCTCGGCGAGCGCCCGGGCGATGGCCTGGGCTCCGGGTTCGTGCAGCCGGGAGACCAGGGTCTTGCTCAGCTTGACGACGTCGGGGCGCACCACGCTCACCAGCGCCAGGCTCGACCAGCCGACGCCGACGTCGTCCAGCGCGACCCGCCAGCCCAGGGTCCGGTGGTGCTCGAGCACCGAGAGCAGGTGCTCATGGTCGATCACCGCGTGCGAGGCCACCACCTCGAACACCAGCTGCCGGGGGTCGATGCCGCTGTCGTGCACCGCCCGCTCGGTGCTGGCCAGGCACACCGAGGGCCGGTGGACCGCCGCCGGGTCGGAGTTGACGTAGAGGTCCGCGCTGCCCAGCCAGCCGGCCGCGCCGCGGATGGCGGCCTCGCGGGCCACCCGGTCCAGCCGGCGCAGCCAGCCGGCCCGCTCGGCGAGGAAGAACAGGTCGCCGCCGCCGACCTCCCGTCCGTCGACCCGGCCGCGCAGCAGCGCCTCGTGGCCCACCATGCCGCCGGTCGTGAGGGACATGATCGGCTGGTAGACCGGCCAGAGCTCCGCGTCGGTGAGCAGGGCCATCTCCACGGTCACCCCCCGCCGGGCGAGCTCGGTGGCGAGGGTGGGCGCGGTCAGCAGCCGGGTGGCCAGGGCGACACCGTCGCTGGGCGGGTCGGTGGTCACCCGGACGGCCTCGATCTCGGCGGCGGTGAGCTCGCGGGCCAGCCGCTGGAACAGCCGGTCGATCCGCCGGCCGCCCTCGTCGTCCACGACGTCCAGCAGGCCGGGGGCGGTGCCGAGCCGCAGCCCCATCGCCCCGGCGACCCGGGAGATGCTGGGCAGCACGTGGTCGAGGGTGCTCGCCAGCAGCAGCCGGCGGGCACGCTCAGGGGTCTCCCAGGAGGGACGGACGACGTCGGCAGGCCCGTTCACCGCTGCAGGATGACCGACCGTGACGCCACGACCACGCAGGCGCGCGGACCGGGTGTCCCACCCGTCCCCAGCGCAGGGGAGATCACACGCCGTCGAAGATCAACACGGCTACTGTGCCAGGTGTGCCTCCCCTCACCCCCGACGACGCTGCACGCCGCAGCCGTGGCGGCCGGCCGCGCGACCCCTCCCGCGACGGGGCCATCCGGTCGGCGATCCTGCAGGTCCTGGCCGAGTCCGGCTACGCGGCGCTGACCATGGACGCCGTCGCTGCGTCCGCCGGCGTCGGCAAGGCCACGATCTACCGTCGCTGGCGGACCAAGTCCGAGCTGGTCGCCGACGCGGTGGCCGAGCTGAGCCAGAAGTCGATCGAGCCACCCGACACCGGCTCGCTGGAAGGGGACCTGCGGCTCCTGCTGCGCTGGCTGGTCGACGCGGTCAACGGCCCGCTCGGCGCGGCCACGCTGTCGCTGCTGTCGGCCCTGCCGCACGAGCCGGAGCTCCGCGAGGCCTTCCACAGCGGCCCCATGGAGGTCTGGAGCTCGACGTTCCGTCAGGTGTGGGAGCGCGCCGAGGCCCGCGGCGAGGTGCACCCGGCCGCGCTGGGCACCGCGGTGGCCTCGACGGCGAGCTCGCCGATCCTGCAGCGCTGGCTCTTCGGCGGGGAGCCGGTCTCGGTCGAGTTCGCCGACGAGGTGTTGACCGACGTCGTGCTGCCGCTGATCGAGGCCCGCCGCGCGGCGTGAACCGCGCCCCGGCCCGCGCCGGCGGCCTCAGGCCGCCGGCGCGCTCGAGCGGAAGGCCCGCAGCCGCAGGCTGTTGGTGACCACCAGCACCGAGGACGCCGCCATCGCCAGCCCGGCCAGCAGCGGGTTGAGGAACCCCAGGGCGGCCAGCGGCACCAGGGCGACGTTGTAGGCGAACGCCCAGAAAAGGTTGCCCTTGATCACCGCGAGGGTCCGCCGGGACAGCCGGACGGCGTCGACCGCGGCATCCAGGTCGGCCCGCACCAGGGTCAGGTCGCTGGCCTCGATCGCGACGTCGGCGCCCGAGCCCATCGCCAGCCCGAGGTCGGCCTGGGCCAGCGCCGGCGCGTCGTTCACGCCGTCCCCGACCATGGCGACCACCCGGCCCCGGTCCTGCAGGTCCCGGACGACGTCGACCTTGCCCGCGGGCAGCACCCCGGCGACCACCTCGCCGCGGTCGGGGTCCAGCCCCACCGAGCGGGCGACCGCCGCGGCGGCTCGGGCGTTGTCACCGGTCAGCAGCACCGGCGCCAGCCCCAGCTCCCGCAGCCGGCCGATCGCGGCGGCGCTGGTGGGCTTGACGGTGTCGGCGACGACGCAGACCCCGGCGACCGCGCCGTCCACGGCGACCAGGACGGCGGTCTGCCCGGCCTGCTCGGCCTGCTCGACCACCGCGGCCAGGTCGGCCGCCACCGGCCCCGGCATGGCCGAGGTGCGCCCGACGACGACGTCCCGGCCCTCGACCCGGCCCTGCACGCCGATCCCCTGCTCGCTGGCGAACCCCTCGACCTCGGGGAGCTCACCGGCATCGGCGACGATCGCCCGGGCGATCGGGTGCTCGGACCCGGCCTCCACGGCCGCCGCCAGCCGCAGCGTCTCCGGGTGCCCGGCCACCTGCACCAGGCTCATCTGCCCGGTGGTGACGGTGCCGGTCTTGTCCAGCAGCACGGTGTCGACGCGGCGGGTGCTCTCCAGCACCTCCGGGCCCTTGATCAGCACGCCGAGCTGGGCGCCGCGCCCGGTGCCGACCAGCAGCGCGGTGGGCGTGGCCAGCCCCAGGGCGCAGGGGCAGGCGATCACCAGCACCGCGACCGCGGCGGTGAAGGCGGCCGTCACGTCACCGGTCACCAGCAGCCAGGTGACCAGGGTGGCCACCGCGATGACCAGGACGACGGGGACGAACACCGCCGAGACCCGGTCGGCCAGCCGCTGCACCTGGGCCTTGCCGCTCTGCGCCTGGGTGACCAGGCGGCCGAGCTGGGCCAGTGTCGTGTCCGTGCCGACCCGGGTGGCCTCGACGACCAGCCGGCCGCCGACGTTGACCGTCGCACCGGTCACCCGGTCGCCGGCGGAGACCTCGACCGGCACGCTCTCCCCGGTCAGCATCGACAGGTCGACCGCGGAGCTGCCGCTGACGACGAGGCCGTCGGTGGCGACCTTCTCCCCCGGCCGGACGACGAACCGGTCGCCGACGACGAGCTGGCCGATCGGCACCCGGACCTCGCGCCCGTCCCGTAGGACGGCGGCGTCCTTGGCCCCGAGCTCCAGCAGTGCGGTCAGCGCGGCACCGGACCGGCGCTTGGCCCGCGCCTCGGCCCAGCGGCCGGCCAGCAGGAAGACGGTGACCGCCGCGGCGACCTCCAGGTAGATCTCGTGCGTGCCGGCGCCGCGCTCGGGCAGGAGCGTGAACTCCATCCGCATGCCCGGCATCCCCGCGTCGCCGAGGAACAGCGCCCACAGCGACCACAGGTACGCGGCGCTGATCCCGATCGAGACCAGGGTGTCCATGGTGCTGGCGCCGTGCCGGGCGTTGACCACGGCGGCGCGGTGGAACGGCCAGGCGCCCCACACCGCGACCGGGCTGGCCAGCGTGAGCGCGAGCCACTGCCAGTTGTCGAACTGCAGCGCCGGGACCATGGACAGCACCAGGACCGGCAGGGTGAGCGCGGCGCTGACCAGCAGCCGCTGGCGCAGTGCCGCCTCGGGCGTGGGGGCCGCCGTCTCGTCGGCCACCGCGGCGGCGTCCTCGGCGACCGGTGGGGCCGGCAGCGCCGCGGAGTAGCCGGCGGCCGCCACCGTGGCCACCAGCTGGTCGGCCTCGACCCGGGCTGGGTCGAACCGGACGGTCGCGGCCTCGGTGGCGTAGTTGACGCTGGCCTGCACGCCGTCGAGCTTGTTGAGCTTGCGCTCGATCCGGTTCGCGCAGCTGGCGCAGGTCATGCCGGTGATGTCGAGGCGGACCTCCTCCTGGGCGACGGGGCGCCCGTCGGCCGGGCCCCCGGCTGCAGACGGCTCCGCCTGGGGCCCGGCGCTCATGCCGGCTGGGCGGTGTAGTCGCCGGCCTCGGCCACGGCGGCCTGCACCTGGTCGGGGGTGACGTCGCCGACGACGTGCAGCCGGCCGGTGGCCAGGTCGACGTCGACCTCCTGCACGCCGGCGAGCTCGGTGACCTCCTCGGTGACGGAGGCGACGCAGTGCTGGCAGGTCATGCCGGTGACGGTGAAGTCCAGGGTCTGCACGGTGGTTCTCTCCTCGTTCGGCGGGTCAGGGGTGGTGGGTCAGGAACGGACGAGCCGGGCAATGGCGGCCGAGGCCTCGGCGATCTTCTCCTCGGCGGCGGCACCGTCGTCGTCGGCACTGCTGGCCACCGCGTCGCGGACGCAGTGGCCGAGGTGGTCGTCGAGCAGGTTGAGCGCGACCGCCTGGAGTGCCTTGGTGGCCGCGGAGACCTGGGTGAGGACGTCGATGCAGTACGTGTCGTCCTCGACCATCCGCGCGATGCCGCGGACCTGGCCCTCGACCCGCTTGAGGCGCGCGAGCACCTGGTCCTTGTTGCCGGCGTAGCCCGTCATGCCGAAGAACATACCCCCAGGGGGTACCCCTGGCAAGTGCGGTCAGTCGACCGGCAGGCAGACCCGGTCGTCCTCCTCCGGACAGCCGCCGGTGCCGGCGCTCGGGGTCCAGGTGCCCACGGTCACCAGCTCCGGGGAGGAGTACGCGGCGTTCTACAGGTCACCCAGCTCGACGGTGCGACCGGTGAACGGATCCCCCGCTGCCGGGCTCACCAGGTGGGCGGCGGTGGTGAATTGCTGCCCCACGCCGGCGGCCAGCGCGACGTGGTCGGTGGCCGGGGAGGTCAGGCCCGGCGCGGGCGCGGGCCCGCACCGGCGCCCGGCCCGCCGGCGGGCTCACCAGCCGCGGGTCCCCGGCTCCCCCTTGAACGGGCCCACGACCTCGTCGGTGATCCAGCCGCCGTAGAAGTCGCCGGCCTGGGCCCGCACCGGCTCACCGTCGACCGTGGCGCCGTCCAGCCGGCTCGGGTAGAAGGCGAGCGCGCCGCGCAGCTGCTCGTAGCCGGGGGTGGGCTGCTCGTAGGACCAGGCGATCGACGGGTGGCGCACGCCGTCGACGACGGCGTCCCAGTAGGTGGCCATGCCCTTGAACTCGCACCACGACGAGCCGGCGCCCCGCTCCAGGACGCTGGCCTCGACGTCGTCGCGCGGCACGTAGAAGACCGGCGGGTGGCTGGTCTCGCAGACCCGGACCGCACGGTCGGTGCGGGCGATCACCCGCCCGCCGAGGGTGAGCTCGAGGCGTCGCCCGGTCACCTCGGCCGACGGCGGTCGCGGGTAGCTCCAGACCGACTCCTGGCCGGGTCCGACGGGGTCACGCGGCGGTGGGTACACGCCGTCGAGTGTGCGCCCCGCCGACCGGGGTCAGGCGGCGCTCCCCCGGTCAGCGCACCCGGCGGTAGGTGACCTTGGGCTCGCGACGGTACGTGACCACGGGCTCCACCCGGGGGCGGTCGGTGTGCCGGATGCGGCGGACGACCTTCCGGGTCACGACGAAGGTGACGGTGAGACCGACCACGCCGACGATCGCGATGCCGGGCGGGCTCTGCAGGAACTCCTGCACCTTCGCCTTGCCCTGGTCGGCCAGGCGCTGCGGGTTCGTCCGGAACGCCAGTTCGTCCAGGGTGGCCCCCAGCGACTCGCGGGCGGCGTCGATCTCCTGCTGGATCTGCTCAGGGGTCCTCGGCACGGGCGACAGCCTGCCAGATCGGTTGGACCGCGGCCGAGTGGGCGCCTCCTAGACTCCCTCCAACGCGGGAGTGGTGTAACGGCAGCCACGCCAGGTTTAGGTCCTGGTGCCTTCGGGCGTAGGGGTTCGACTCCCCTCTCCCGCACGGGTCAGTGCCCCGGCGACGACTGGGTACGGGCCGTGACATGCGCGCCCCGAGCACGATCCGACGACCTCCCGCCGACCCCTCCGTCGAGACCGAGGGGCTGGCCACCCGGCTGGACCGGCCGATGGGCGCGCTCGGCCTGGTGTTCGTGCTGATCGTCCTGGGCCAGGCCCTGGCCCGGGAGCCCTGGCTGGTGACGACGCTGAGCGTCCTGGGCTGGCTCTGCTGGGCGGTCTTCGTCGGCGAGTTCGTCTTCCGGGCGGTCCGGGCGCCCAGCCAGCGCCGCTTCTGGCTGCGCAACTGGTGGCAGCTGCTCTTCCTGGCGCTGCCGTTCCTCCGCTTCGCCCGCGCGCTGACCCTGCTGCGCACCGCCCGCATCGGCGGGGTCCTGTCCGCCGCCGTCCGCGGCTCGCGGTCCGCCGGCCGGCTGCTCACCGGCCGGATCGGCTGGCTCACCGCGGTGACCGGCGTCGTCGTCCTGGCCAGCAGCCAGCTGCTGTACGTGGTCGGCGCCTACGACACCTACGGGC
This sequence comes from Modestobacter marinus, assembly GCF_011758655.1. Lineage (NCBI taxonomy): Bacteria > Bacillati > Actinomycetota > Actinomycetes > Geodermatophilales > Geodermatophilaceae > Modestobacter > Modestobacter marinus. The sequence goes on along the minus strand of NZ_JAAMPA010000003.1, from coordinate 65,854 downwards.
CCGCCCTGCACGACGCCGCGCTGGCCACCGTCATCGGGCAGCCGCTGGACACCGAGCACGGTCTCGCCCGGTTCCTGGAGGTGGCGCTGGCCGTCTACTCCGTCGCCGTCTTCGCGACCCTGGCCGGAGCGCTGGGCGCCTACTTCCTGGAGAACCGCCGCGGGGCGGAGGCGGACGGGGCCGCGTCCCGGCCCGAGGTGCTCAGCTGAACTCGACCAGCAGCTCCAGCTGCACCGACGGCGCCGTCGGGTCGTCGTCGTCGACCACGCCCAGCAGGCACACCCGGGCGTCCTCGATCCCGCGCAACGCCAGCCCCTCCACCTTGTGCACCCGGCCCCCGACCTCGGGCAGCGCGGCGATGTCGAGCACCGTCTCGCCGTCGACCAGGGCGAGGGCCGCGGCGACCACCGGCCCGTCGTCGACCGCGTTGGGGGTGTCCTCGGCGGCCGCCGACAGCAGGACCCGCCCGTCGGGCAGCGCGATCGCGTCCGTGACCGCCAGCCCCACCCCGGCCACCCGGCCGAGGTCGTAGGACCGGGGCGCCGAGACCGGCACCGCACCGGCGTCGGCCCGGCCCAGCACCGCGGCGACCAGGGCGCCCAGCGGCACGTCGACGCTGGCCGGCCCCTCACCGGCGGCGAGGTTGCCCCGGTGGAACCAGCGGACGGTGTCCTGGTGCCGGCTGGCCCCCTCCAGGTTCAGCTGGTCCGCCGGCACCTCCAGCAGCCGTCCCACCCGGTCGTAGAGCGGGCCGAGCTCGCCGGACCGGACGACGGGTTCGCCGTCCTCCAGGCGCACGAGCACCCCGCGCATGCGCCGGGGCGTCGACCCCGACCCCAGCAGCAGGACCGCCGGCTCCCCGTCCACCTCGGCCGGGCAGGCCACCTCCAGGTCGGGCTTGAGGTGCTTGGTGCCCGCCGGCTCGCTGAAGTGGTCCAGGCCCTCGACCGGCGGCAGCACGCGCACCGGCGTCACCCCGGCCGGCCGCACCCAGGCGGCGATCGTCGCGTCGTCCGGGGCGACCAGCCAGCCGTCGCCCAGCGGTGCGATCGCGGACGCCGCCGTCACCGGCGTCCCGTCGTCGAAGGTCAGCGCCCGGACGTCGTCCACCGTGATCCGCATGCCGCCCCCGTGCCCAGGAGGACGGCCGGGCACGCCTGCGATCAGCCCAGGGAGTCCATCGCCTCGGCCCGGAACTGGGCCAGGAACTGGTCGCGGGTGATGCCCCGCCGCTCGGCCTCCCGCTCGCAGAGCATGGCGATCACCAGCGACGACTGCCGGACGACGTCGGCACGGGTGTCCTCGTCGAGGCCGCCCAGCACCGCGGTCCAGGCCCGCCAGTCGCCGTCCCCGGCCGCCTCGGCCATCTCCAGCACCAGGCCGAACCGGCGCAGCGCCTCCAGGTCCGCCATCGGGCCCTCCCCCACTCCACCGGTCGCCCACCGCGCCCGCTCCGGCCCGACGGTAGCCACGCGGCCGGTGCGGGTGCGCAGGGCACCGGCGCGGAGGGACGGGTCACCCGGCCGGGTGGCCCACCGCCCGTCGGGCCACAGCTCGAGGACCCGCGTGCCGACCATCCCGGGGTGACGGATCCCGCGCCCGCTGGCGCCACCACGTACCCGGCGCCGGGCCCGGCCGCGGACCGGAGCGTCGTGCCCGAGCGGCTGGGCACCGTCCTGGTCGAGCAGGGCGTGCTCACCGCGGCCCAGCTGGCCGAGGCCCTGGCGCAGCACGAGCGGGTCGGTGCGCCGCTGGGCTCCGTCGTCCTGGCCAAGGGCTGGGTGACCCGGCGCGAGCTCTACGTCGGCCTGGCCGCGGTGTGGGGTGCGGACCTGGCGTTCGTCGACCCGGTGGAGGTCGACGAGGAGCTGGCCCGGCGCTTCCCCGCCGCGATGCTGGCCCGCGAGACCTGGGTGCCGCTGCGCGTCGAGGAGGACGGCGACGGCCTGCCCCAGGTCGTCGTCGCCACCGCCGGCCGCCCGTCGGCGCACATCGCCGAGGTGGTCGTGCAGCGCACCGGCGTCCCCCGGGTGCGGCAGGTCGTCACCACCGACTGGGACGTGCAGCGGGCGCTGCGCACCGTGTGGCGGGACGAGCTGGTGCACGACGCGGTGGACGCGCTGGCCGAGCGCCGGCCCGACGAGTCGGCGTCCACCGTGTTCGTCCGGCCCCAGCTCGCCGCCGCGGCCGCCCTGCTCGTGGCCACCGTGACCGGCCTGGTGCTCGACCCGTCGCTGACCATGCTCGTGCTCGTCGGCACGGTGAACGTCGCCGTCGCCCTCGCCGTCGGCGCCAAGGCCCTGATCAGCACCGTGGGCACCGCGTCGGAGACCGTCGAGCAGGTCACCGCCGCCGAGGTCGCCGCGCTGGAGGACGCCGAGCTGCCCGTCTACACGATCCTCGTCCCGGTCTACAAGGAGGCCGGGATCGTCGGGCTCCTGATGCGCAACCTGGCCGACCTGGACTGGCCCCGGGAGAAGCTGGAGATCCTGCTGCTGCTGGAGGAGGACGACCCCGAGACGCTGACCGCCGCACTGGCCGCCGCCCCGCCGGACATCGTGCGCATCGTCGTCGTCCCGCACTCGCTGCCCAAGACCAAGCCGCGCGCCTGCAACGTCGGGCTGGCCTTCGCCCGTGGCCAGTACGTGGTCATCTACGACGCCGAGGACCGCCCCGACGCCGACCAGCTGAAGAAGTCCCTCGTCGCCTTCCGCAAGGGCGGGGACGACCTGGTCTGCGTGCAGGCGGCGCTGAACTACTTCAACGCCCGGGAGAACCTGCTCACCCGGATGTTCACCTTGGAGTACTCCTCCTGGTTCGACTACACCCTCGCCGGGCTGGACCAGCTGCGGCTGCCCATCCCGCTGGGCGGCACGAGCAACCACTTCCGCACCGACATGCTGCGCGACCTCGGTGGCTGGGACCCCTACAACGTCACCGAGGACGCCGACCTCGGCATCCGGGCCTCCGCGCGCGGCCACCGCGTCGCCGTCGTCAACTCGACGACGTACGAGGAGGCCAACATGGCCGTCGGCAACTGGATCCGGCAGCGCAGCCGCTGGATCAAGGGCTACATGCAGACCGTCCTGGTGCACACCCGGCACCCGTGGCGGCTGCTGCGCAGCGTCGGCCCGCGGCAGACGGCCGGCTTCGCGCTGCTCATCGGCGGCACCCCGCTGATGTTCCTGGCCGCCCCGTGGCTCTACGCGATGCTGGTGGTGGAGCTCCTGTGGCCCGGGGCGCTCACGCCCGCGCTGCCCGCGTGGCTGGTGCAGGTGAGCCTGGCGAACCTGCTGCTGGGCAACGGCGTGATCATCTACCTGTCGCTGCTGGCCGGCTTCAAGCGGCGCACCTACGGCCTGGTGCCCTTCGCCCTGCTCTCCCCGCTCTACTGGCTGCTGCACTCGGTCGCCTCGTACAAGGCGCTGTGGCAGCTGGTGGTCAACCCGTTCTACTGGGAGAAGACCGACCACGGGCTGTCCAGTCACGTCCGGGTGGAGGACGTGCCGGGCATGGACGACGGCCCGGCGACGGCACGCCCGGTGCCGGCCCCGCGGGACGGCGCCCGGCTGACGGACCCGCAGGCCGTCCCCGTGCCACGCCCCGCGCCGGACGGCTCGCCGGCGGACCGGGCATGACCGCCGCCGTGGCCGCACCGCCGCGCGTGCCGATGCGCCGGGTGCTGCTGACCTGCGCGCTCGTGCTGGCCCTGCAGACCGCCGTCCTGCTCGCCGCCGGCCGGTCGCTGCACGAGGTGCTGCTGCCCGGTCTGCTGGTCCTGGTCGTGGCCTTCGGGCTGGTCTTCTGCCTGGGCGCGGTGACCGTGGCCGGCTTCGCCACCGGCGCGGCCGCGGCCGGCCTGGTGGTGCTGCAGCCGGGCACCCTGCTCCCGGTGCTCGGCGGCGCGGCGCTGCTGGCCGTGGGGTGCGGGATCGCGCCCGGCTGGGCCCGGGTCGAGGCCTGGCAGGCGGCGCAGTCCCGCCCGCTCACCGCGGAGGAGGAGGCCGCGGTCGCCCGGCGGGCGCCGGGCGTCGACCGCAGCCGCGCGTGGAGCCGCGGCCTGCGCGACCACTGGCGCTCCGACCGGGTGCTCGCGGCGTTCCTCGTGCTCTCGTTCCACCCGGTGCTGGCGGCGTCCTCGCTGTGGTTCGTCGACTGGACGCAGCGCCGCTGAGCTACCTGCCGCCGAGCACCTCGCCGATGACCGGCAGCAGCGCGGCGAACGCCTGCCCCCGGTGGCTGATCGCGTCCTTCTCCGCCGGCGCCAGCTCCGCCGACGTGACCGTCAGCCCCGCCGGCACGAACACCGGGTCGTAGCCGAAGCCGTTGCTGCCCCGCGGCTCCCGGACGACCGTGCCCCGCCAGTGCCGCTCCAGCACGTGCTCACCGCCGTCGGGGGTGACCAGCGCGGCCGCGCAGACGAACGCCGCACCGCGACGCTCGTCGGGGACGTCGGCCAGCTGCCCCAGGAGCAGGGCCGTGTTGGCCGGGTCGTCCCCGTGCCGGCCGGACCAGCGGGCGGACAGGATCCCGGGCATCCCGTTGAGCGCGTCGACGGCCAGCCCGGAGTCGTCGGCGACCGCCGGCAGCCCGGTGTACCGGACCGCCTCGCGTGCCTTGAGCAGCGCGTTCTCCTCGAACGTCGCCCCGGTCTCGGGCGCCTCCGGGTACTCCGGCACGTCGCGCAGGCCCAGCACCTCCACCCCGGGGACGGCGGTGACCAGCAGCCGCTGCAGCTCGGCGAGCTTGCCGGCGTTCCGGGTGGCCAGGAGCAGCTGGGTCATGCCGACAACGCCACCTGCTGGGCCAGGGTCAGCTCCGCGCAGCCGGCGACGGCGAGGTCGAGCAGCTGGTCCAGGGTCGCCCGGTCGAAGACGGCGCCCTCCGCCGTCCCCTGGACCTCGACGAAGCCACCGTCGCCGGTGCACACGACGTTCATGTCGGTGCCGGCGGCGACGTCCTCCTCGTAGGCCAGGTCGAGCCGCGGCTCGCCGTCGACGACGCCGACGCTGACCGCGGCCACCGAGTTCGGCAGCGGGGTGGCGCTGGCCAGCTTGCCGCGCTCGCCGAGCCAGCCCACCGCGTCGGCGAGGGCCACGTAGGCGCCGGTGATCGCCGCGGTGCGGGTGCCGCCGTCGGCCTGCAGGACGTCGCAGTCCAGCGCGATGCTGTTCTCCCCCAGCGCGGCCAGGTCGATGCTGGCCCGCAGGGACCGGCCGATCAGCCGGCTGATCTCGTGGGTGCGGCCACCGATCCTGCCCTTGACCGACTCGCGGTCGCTGCGGGTGTGGGTGGCCCGCGGGAGCATCGAGTACTCGGCGGTGACCCAGCCCAGGCCCGAGCCGCGGCGCCAGCGCGGCACGCCCTCGGTGACGCTGGCCGCGCAGAGCACGCGGGTGCGGCCGAACTCGACGAGCACCGAGCCCTCGGCGTGGTCGAGCCAGTTGCGGGTGATGGTCACCGGGCGGAGCTGGTCGGCCGCGCGGCCGTCGGGGCGGGTCACGTGGTCCGAGGGTAGTGCCGCCGTCGGTGGTCGCCGACCGCTCCCTCGGCGGCCGGGAGGCGACACCCAGCGACCACCGGCCGGCCGTGTCACCCTCTCCCCCATGCGCTCCGAGCTGCGATCCGTCCGGACCGGGGGCGTGGCCTCCGTCGTCGACCTGACCGACGAGTGCGCGGAGTTCGTCCGCGGCGAGGGCGACGGCCTGTTCCAGGTCTTCGTGCCGCACGCCACCGCCGGCATCGCGATCATCGAGACCGGCGCCGGCAGCGACGACGACCTGCTCGCCCAGCTGGACGAGCTGCTCCCCCGCGACGACCGCTGGCGGCACCGGCACGGCGCGGCCGGGCACGGCCGGGACCACGTGCTGCCGGCGTTCGTCCCGCCGCACGCCAGCGTGCCGGTGCTCGAGGGGCGGCTGGCGCTGGGCACCTGGCAGCGCATCTGCTTCGTCGACACCAACGTCGACAACCCCTCGCGGCACGTCCGGTTCAGCTTCCTGGCCGGCTGAGCGAGAGCCGGGTTGGGCCACGTCGGTCAGGTGCGGCACGATCCCCTCATGACCGAGACCGCACCCGGCATCGACACGGCCCCCGTCCGCCTCGTCCCCGGTGACCCGGCTCCGGAGTTCACCCTCCCGGACGCCGACGGCACACCGGTCTCGCTGTCGTCCTACCGGGGCCGCCGGGTCATCGTGTACTGCTACCCGGCGGCGCTGACCCCGGGCTGCACCGTCCAGGCCGTCGACTTCACCGCCGCGGCCGGCGACCTGGCCGAGGCCGGCCTCGACATCATCGGCGTCTCCCCCGACGCCCCGGAGAAGCTGAGCCGCTTCCGGGAGCAGGAGGAGCTGTCGATCACCCTGGTCTCCGACCCGGAGAAGCAGGTCCTGACCGCCTACGGCGCCTACGGCCCGAAGAAGCTGTACGGCAAGGAGGTCGTCGGGGTGATCCGGTCGACCTTCGTCGTCGGCGCGGACGGCCGGATCGAGAAGGCCTCCTACAACGTCAAGGCCACCGGGCACGTGGCGAAGCTGATGCGCGACCTCGGCATCGACTGACGCTCCGCTCACCGGGGCGCGCCTCCGGGCGGGGCCGGCTGTCCAGGGGCTGGGACGGCGCTGGTCAGCGGGGCCCGGCTCGGGCAGGGTCGTGGCATGAGTGATCAGATCGGCGTCACCGGGCTCGCGGTCATGGGCGCCAACCTCGCCCGCAACCTCGCCCGGCACGGCCACCAGGTGGTCCTGCACAACCGCAGCAGGGGGCGCACCGACGCCCTCGTCGAGCAGCACGGCAGCGAGGGCGACTTCGTGCCGACCGGTTCGGTGGAGGAGTTCGTCGGCGCCCTCCAGCGGCCGCGCAAGATCATCATCATGGTGCAGGCCGGTCCGGCCACCGACGCCGTCATCGACGAGATCGCCCCGCTGCTGGACGAGGGCGACGTGCTGATGGACGGCGGCAACGCGCTGTTCACCGACACGATCCGGCGCACCGAGGCGCTCACCGCCCGGGGCCTGCACTTCGTCGGCACCGGGATCAGCGGCGGCGAGGAGGGCGCGCTCAACGGGCCGAGCATCATGCCCGGCGGCTCCAAGGAGGCCTACGAGCTGGTCGGCCCCCTGCTGGAGTCGATCGCCGCCGTCGTCGACGGCGAACCGTGCTGCACCCACGTCGGGGCCAGCGGCGCCGGCCACTTCGTGAAGATGGTGCACAACGGCATCGAGTACGCCGACATGCAGCTCATCGCCGAGGCCTACGACCTGCTGCGCCAGGGGCTCGAGCTGACCCCCGCGGAGATCGGTGACGTCTTCGCCGGCTGGAACGAGGGCGACCTCGAGAGCTACCTGATCGAGATCACCGCGCAGGTGCTGCGGCACACCGACGCCGAGTCCGGCGGGCCGTTCGTCGACATCGTGCTGGACGAGGCCGAGCAGAAGGGCACCGGTCGCTGGACCGTGCAGTCCGCGCTCGACCTGGGCGTGCCGGTCAGCGGCATCGCCGAGGCCGTCTTCGCCCGGGCGCTGTCCGGCCACCGGGAGCAGCGGCAGGCGGCGCAGAAGGTGCTGCCGGGGCCCGACCGCCAGTGGGACGAGCAGGTGGCCGACAAGGACGCCTTCATCGAGTCGGTCCGCCAGGCGCTGTACGCCTCCAAGGTGGTCGCCTACGCCCAGGGGTTCGACCAGATCACCCAGGGCGCCGACCACCACGGCTGGGACATCGACCGGGCCGCGCTGGCCAAGATCTGGCGCGGCGGCTGCATCATCCGGGCCCGCTTCCTGGACCGGATCAGCCAGGTCTTCACCGACGAGCCCGACGTGACCACGCTGCTGACCAACGACTACTTCCGCGGCGCGGTCAGCGAGGGCCAGGAGAGCTGGCGGCAGGTCGTGGCCGGCGCGGCCCGGCACGGGGTGCCGGTGCCCGGCTTCGCCAGCGCCCTGGCCTACTACGACGGCCTGCGGGCCGAGCGGCTGCCCGCCGCGCTGATCCAGGGCCTGCGCGACCTGTTCGGTGCGCACACCTACCGGCGCACCGACCGCGAGGGCTCCTTCCACACCATGTGGGGCGAGGACGGCCGCGAGGTGCAGACCGGCTGACCGCCCCCGGTCGGGCGGGGCCCGTCCTGCGGGACGGGCCCCGCCGGCGCGGTCACGTCCCGTTCTCGGCCGCCTTGGCGCGGGCGCGGCGCTTTCCCTCGTGCATCGCGGCGACCCGGGCGACCGGGATGGTGTGCCCCTCGGCGACCAGGTCGGCCGGCAGCTCCTGCGGCTCGGGCAGCGCCGCCGCCCACGGGTCGCCGTCCCCGATCCGGTCCCGCGCGGTGCGCACGGTGACGTCGCCGGGCCGGACGTCGTCCAGTGCGTCCCAGCCCACCGGCGTGGACACCGGCAGCCCGGGCCGCACCCGGGGGCTGTAGGCGGCGGCGATCGTGCCACGGCCGGAGCGGGTCGAGTCGACGAACACCCGGTCCCCCCGCTCGGCCACCACGTAGGCGGTGGTCGCCAGGTCCGGGTCGAGCCGCTCGGCCCGGGCGGCCAGGGCCCGGGTGGCGGCGGCGACGTCCTCGGCCGGCGACCCGTGCACCGGGACGACGACGTGCAGCCCCGTCGACCCGCTGGTCTTCACCGCCGCCGCCAGCCCGGCGTCGGCGAGCGCGCGGCGGCACAGCCGGGCGGTGCGCACGACCACGTCGAACGGCGCGCCGTCGGGCGGGTCGAGGTCGAGTACCAGCCCGGTGGGCTGCTCCTCCCCCACCCGGCTGAACGGCACGTGGTACTCCACGGCCCGCTGGTTGGCCAGCCACAGCAGGGTGCGCCTGTCCTCGACCAGCACCTGGTGCACCTCGCGGTGGGCCCGGTCGGACCAGGTGGCCACCGTTCGGACCCACTCCGGCGCGCCCTTCGGCACGTCGCGCTGGATGAACGGGGCGGCGCCGGGCCGCACCCGAGTGATCGTCAGCGGCCGCCCGGCGAGCAGCGGCACGAGCCGGTCGGCGAAGGCGTCCAGGTGGTCGACCAGCTCGCGCTTGGTCACCTCGAGCCCGTCGCCCAGCGGGGAGTCCAGGCTGCTCAGCCGGACGCCGTCCCGTTCCTCGTCGCTGCTGGCCACCCGGTCACCGTGCCGCGCGGCGCCGCACAGGGCAACCGGACCGGACGGCGTCCGACCGCACCCACGACTGACCTCCGGCACCAACGCTGGTGCGGGAGGCCAGCATTGGATCAGGTCAGGTGGGTTCAGGTGGTCGTTGCATCACCGGTTGGTTGAGGTGGTGAGAGTAGGTCGTTTAGGGCTTCGGCGGGGGTGCGCCAGCCGAGGGTCTGGCGGGGTCGTCCGTTGAGTTCGGCGGCGACCATCGCCAGGTCGGTGGGGGTGTGCGCGGTGAGGTCGGTGCCTTTGGGGAAGTACTGGCGGAGCAGTCCGTTGGTGTTCTCGTTGCTGCCGCGCTGCCAGGGTGAGTGCGGGTCGCAGAAGTAGATGGGCAGGTCCGCGGCGAGGGTGATGTCGGCGTGCCGGCGCATTTCCAGGCCTTGGTCCCAGGTCAGGGACAGTCGCAGGTGCTTGGGCAGTTGCCCGATGCCGGCGATGATGGCTTCTTGCAGGGCCAGTGGGTCGGGCTTGGTCCCGGGCAGGTGCAGCAGGATGCAGAACCGGGTGGTGCGCTCCACCAGGGTGCCGATGTAGGACTTGTTGGCCTTGCCGGCGATCAGGTCGCCTTCCCAGTGCCCGGGGACGGCGCGGTCGGCGGCCTCGGCGGGGCGTTCACTGATCATGATCTTGCCGGGGATGCGGCGGTTGGGGTCGGATCGGCCATCGATGCGGCGGCGGGGGCGGCGGATCGCGCGCCCGGTGCGCAGGCAGGCAGCCAGTTCCCGGCGCAGCAGGCCTCGGCCCTGGACGTAGAGGGCCTGGTAGATGGCCTCGTGGGAGGGGCGCATGGCTGGTTCGTCGGGGAACTCGATGGCCAGGCGCATGGCGATCTGGCGCGGTGAGTACTTGCGCTCCAGATCGGCCTGCACCCGTTCCCGCAGCGGCTCATGGGCCAGCTTGAACGGCTTGGGGCGGGCACCGCGGGTCTCGGCGTCGACCTGGGCCTGGACTGCCCGGTAGGGCCGGTCGGGATGGGCCTGGGCCCACAGGCCCAGCTCGCGGCTGACCGTCGTGGCCGCACGCCCCAGCTGACGGGCGATCTGCCGGGCGGACTGGCCAGCAGCCAGCCCGACCGCGATCTCCTCCCGCTCGCTCAGCGACAGGAACCGGCCCGAAGGCTCGGTGATCTCCAGCGGTGGCACCCCACCAGCTTCCCGGAACCACCGTCGACCGCGCTGCCCACCGACCCGGGATCGCCGAGCGGCTGCCTCCGTCGGCAGCCCCTCAGCGATCCCCTCCCAGAACACCCGCTGATTTGCCCTCGTCACGGCCATCGACAGCACCCCTCAACTGGGGTGATGCAACGACCCCCTGACACCGAGTCACCTGATCACTGCTGGGGGTCACCCGGGAGGCAGGTGGGCGGCGGGCGTCAGATGTCGTGGACGGCGGCGTGCCGGGCCAGCTCGGCGGCCGGGAACACCGACCGCGCCCCGGCCAGCTGCGCCTCGGCGTCGACCCACGCGGGCACGTGCGTGACGATCAGCCGGCCGACCCCGGCCGCGGCCGCGAGCTCCCCGGCCTCCCGGCCGGTCAGGTGCAGCCCCGGGGGCAGGTCGGGGACGTCGGGGTAGGCGGCCTCCGCCAGCAGCACGTCGGCACCGCGGGCCAGCTCCACGACGGCGTCCGACGGGCCGGTGTCACCGGTGTAGACCAGCGAGCGGCCGCCGGCGGTCAGCCGCACGGCGTAGCACTCGACCGGGTGCGCCGTCCGCACCGTCCGCACCTCGAACGGCCCGATCGACCAGCTGCCCGGGCCGACCGGGGTGACGTCGAAGACGTCGTCGATCGGCCCGCCGTCGGCGTCGTAGGCGGCCGCCAGCCGGCGGTCGGCGCCGACCGGCGCGTACAGCGGCACGGCGCGGCCGTCGGAGCGACCGGAGTAGCGGTGCCAGACGATGAACGGCGCCGCATCCAGGCAGTGGTCGGCGTGCAGGTGGCTGAGGTAGACGGCGTCGACCCGGCCGGGGTCGGTGATCCCCTGCAGGGCGCCGAAGGACCCGTTGCCGAGGTCCAGCAGCAGCGCGAACTCCTCGTGCTCCACCAGGTAGCAGGACGCCGGCGAGGACGGGCCGGGAGCGCTGCCGGAGCAGCCGACGACGGTCAGCCTCACGCGCCGGCCTCCGCACCCGCACGCAGGACGGCGTCGACCTCGGGACCCAGGAACCGCCGGCCGAGCCGGGCGAAGGGCTCGGGGTCGCCGGTGGCGAGGAACCGGTGCACCGGCGGCGGGCCCTCCGGGTCGCGCAGCAGGTCGGTCCGGGTCAGCACCCGGTACACGTCCTTGGCCGTCTCCTCCGCGCTGGACACCAGCGTGACCTCCTCGCCCAGCACCAGCGACAGCACGCCGGTGAGCAACGGATAGTGGGTGCAGCCGAGCACGACGGTGTCGACGCCGGCCGCCAGCAGCGGGTCCAGGTAGGACTGCGCCAGCCCGACGAGCTGCCGGCCGCTGGTGGTCCCGCGCTCGACGAAGTCGACGAAGCTGGGACAGGCGGCGCTGGTGACGGTCAGCTGCGGTGCGGCGGCGAAGGCGTCCTCGTAGGCGCCGCTGGTGACGGTGGCCTGGGTGGCGATGACGCCCACCCGGCCGTTGCGCGTCGCGGCGGTCGCCCGGCGGACGGCGGGGAGCACCACCTCGACCACCGGGACGTCGTAGCGCTCCCGGGCGTCGCCCAGGCAGGCCGCGCTGGCGGAGTTGCAGGCGATGACCAGCATCTTCACCCCGTCGGCGACCAGCTGGTCCATGGCGGCGAGCGAGTGCCGGCGCACGTCCGCGATCGGCCGGGGGCCGTAGGGGCTGTGCGCGGTGTCGCCGAGGTAGCGGACGGCCTCGTGCGGGAGCTGGTCGAGGACCGCGCGGGCCACGGTGAGCCCACCGACCCCGGAGTCGAAGATCCCGATGGGCGCGTCGGCCCCCGTCGTCGCAGTGCTCATGTCGGCAGCCAGGCTAACGGCCCGGTCGGACATCTCCCGGCGGACGGGCTGAGACGGCGGTCTCAGCCCGCGGGCAGGTCAGGGGCGACGCAGCAGCGCGGCGTCCGGCAGCAGCAGCCCGCCGGGGGTCCAGCGGGCGCCGGTCAGGTCCCGGACGACGGCGGGCGCGTCGCTGTCCAGCGCCGTCCGGCCGATGCCCAGCACGGTGGCGCCGGCCGCCAGCCCCGCGCTGACCCCGCTCGGGCTGTCCTCGAGCACGATCAGGTCACCCGGGGGGACACCGAGCCGGCCCGCGCCGGTCAGGTACGGCTCGGGGTGGGGCTTGCCCTCGACGACGTCCTCGGCGGTCACCACGACCTCGGGCACCGGGACACCGGCGGCGCGCAGCCTCGCGGTGGCGAGCTCACGGACGCCGGAGGTGACCACGGCCCAGGGGACGTCGCCGAGCTGGGCGACGAGGTCCCGGACGCCGGGGACGGCGACCGTGCCGGCGACGTCCTCCAGCTCGTAGCGGGTGATCAGCTCGGTCGACCGGGCCACGTCCTCGGGCTTGACGAACACCGCGACCGTGTCGGCGGCCCGGCGTCCGGGCACCGCGGCCAGCACCTCGGCCGGGTCCAGCCCGGAGTCGACCGCCCAGCGCGACCAGGACCGCACCACGCTGGGCTCGGAGTCGACGAGCACCCCGTCGTTGTCGAACAGCAGTCCCCGCGCCTCCAGCAGGAGGCCACCGCCCGGTGTCGTGTGGGAGCGGCCGCCTCGCAGGGGCCCGCCGCGAGCCTGCGAGCGGTGGGGGGCGAGGTGGTCCTTGCTCACGCCCACAGCTGGCCTTCGAGCGCGGCGCTGGCCTCCTCGAGCGTGCCGGCGTAGGCCCCGGTCGACAGGTACTTCCACCCGCCGTCGCAGACGATGAAGACGATGTCGGCCTTGCGGCCGGCCGCGACCTCCTTGTCGGCGACGCCGAGGGCCGCGTGCAGGATCGCCCCGGTCGAGATGCCGGCGAAGATGCCCTCGCGCTCGACGAGCTGCCGGGTGCGGTGGATCGCGTCGTCCGGCCCGACGGAGAACCGCGAGTCCAGCAGGTCGGCGTCGTAGAGCTCGGGGATGAACCCCTCGTCGATGTTGCGCAGGCCGTAGACGAGCTCGCCGTAGCGCGGCTCGGCGGCGATGACCTGGACGTCGGGCTTCTTCTCCCGCAGGTACCGGGAGACGCCCATCAGCGTGCCGGTGGTGCCCAGCCCGGCCACGAAGTGGGTGATCGAGGGCATGTCGGCCAGGATCTCCGGGCCGGTGCCGCTGTAGTGCGCCTCGGCGTTGGCCGGGTTGCCGTACTGGTAGAGCATCACCCAGTCGTCGTGCTCGGCGGCCAGCCCCTTGGCGACGGCGACGGCCTGGTTGCTGCCGCCGGCGGCCGGGGAGCTGATGATCCGCGCGCCGTACATCTCCAGCAGCTGGCGCCGCTCGATGGAGGTGTTCTCCGGCATCACGCAGATGAGCTGGTAGCCGCGCTGCCGGGCGACCATGGCCAGCGAGATGCCGGTGTTGCCGCTGGTCGGCTCCAGGATCGTGCTGCCCGGCTGCAGCCGCCCCTCCTTCTCCGCCGCCTCCACCATCGCGATGGCGGCCCGGTCCTTGATCGAACCGGTGGGGTTGTGGTCCTCGAGCTTGGCCCACAACCGGACGTCGGGGGTGGGCGACAGCGCCGGCAGCCCCACCAGCGGGGTGTTGCCGAGCGAGTCGACGAGGGAGGCGAAGCGGGCCATGCGGGTCTCCTGGAGTTGCGGTGCCGGGCGGGGAGGCTCCGGGTCAGCAGCCGCCGGCGACGGCGGGCAGGATCGTGACCGAGTCGCCGTCCTTGACCGAGGTGTCCAGCGCACCGGTGAAGCGCACGTCCTCGTCGTTGACGTAGACGTTCACGAAGCGGTGCAGCTTGCCCTCGTCGGTCACCAGGCGGCCCTTGATGCCGGGGTGCTGGCTGTCGATGTCGTCGACCAGCGCGCCGAGCGTGTCGCCGTTGCCCTGGACGGTCTTGTTGCCGCCCGTGTGGGTGCGCAGGATGGTCGGGATGCGGACCTCGATGGCCATGACGTGGGAACTCCTTCTCGCGGGGTGACAGGGGTCGCGCGCAGAGCGCGCAGTGACGACTGCTGGGGGGAACGTCGCCGGACAGCCAACGATTCCGTCAGCCGCCCGGCCCTCCTGCAGGGGCCCGCCGCGAGCCTGCGAGCGGTGGGGGGCAGGAGGGTCCTTTCTCAGTCGTAGACGACGGTGGTCGGCGAGTGGCCGAACAGGTAGGACTCGACGACGTCGACGTCCTCCTCGCGGACCTGGCCGTCGACGATCCGGAAGCTGCGGAACTCGACCTCGTCGCCGGCCAGGCCGGTGCGGGCGCCGTGCTCGCGGGTGGAGACCAGCACGTAGTGCGCCTCGGGCTCGGAGGCGTAGCTGATGTCGGTGCGCGAGGGGTGGGCCTCGGTGGCGGTGTGCGAGTGGTAGATGACCACGGGGACCTCGTCCCGGTCGTCCATCTCGCGGTACAGCTTCAGCAGGTCGGCGCTGTCGAACTCGTAGAACGTCGGCGAGCGCGCCGCGTTCAGCATCGGGATGAAGCGCTCCGGCCGGTCGCTGCCCTCGGGACCGGCGACGACACCACAGGCCTCGTCCGGGTGGTCTTCCCGGGCGTGGGCCACGATGGCGTCGTAGGTCGCGCGGTCGATGCGCAGCACACCACCACTGTAGGCGGCGCCGTCGGCCGGTGTCCTCCCCGCCCCGGACGGACGCCGGAGAGGGCGACCGGCGGAGGAACGGGTTGCGTCCGGGAGGTGTCCGACCGATAACGTCGCCGACCGTGGTGATCGAGGTGCTCATGGTGGTCGGCGTCGTCCTGGTCGCGCTGCCGGCGCTGGTCATCGGATCGGCCCGGCTGTTCCACCGCAGTGGCCGCGCGAGCACCGACCAGCGGACCGACCGGGTCGAGCTGGTGCTCGTGGTGCTCGGCCGGCTCCTCGGGCTGGTGCTGCTGGCCGCCCTGTCCGGCATCACCCTGCTGTCCTGCATCGGCGCCCTGGTGCAGGACGTGACCGTGCACAGCCTGGTCTACGTGTTCTTCGTCGCCGACCTGCTCGTCGCCATCCTGGTGCTGCTCACCGTCGGCCGCCTCGACCGGCGGCCAAGGCGTCGATCAACGACCCCTGCACGGCGGTGAGCCAGTAGTAGACGGCCAGCTGCGAGCTCTCGTCGTCCGCCCCGTCCCCCGTGGCGTCGATCTCCGGGGGCTCGGTCTCGGCGGTGATGCCCAGCCGGGTGCCCATCGCCAGCCGGAGGTCGTTGGTGGTGCGCAGCCAGGCACGCGCCTGCTCGGCGTCCAGCCGCACCTCACCGCCGTCCGGCGGCACGGTGGCCCGGACCGTCGCCAGGTCGTCGGCCTTGCCGCTGCGCAGCCCGGCCTCGGTCAGGTCGCGGAACTCGGCGGCCAGCTCCGGGTCGGTGGCGTGACCGCTGGGCAGCAGCCGCGCCAGGACCGGGTCGCCCCCCGAGTCAGCCGGGTCGGCGGCCAGCAGCTGCTCCAGCTGGTCCAGCAGCAGGCCCACGATGTCGGCCTCGGCGTCGGCCAGCCGGCCCACCAGCTCCTCGCCCTTGCGGCGGAACGGCTTCATCGGACCTCCTCGCCGGCGTGCGTCGGCCTACCGGCGGCGCTCACGTGTCCCGCTGGTAGGTCGCCCACAAGCCGTAGGCGTGCAGCCGGTTGGTGTCGTGCTCCATCCGCTCCCGCGGGCCGGAGCTGACGATCGCCTTGCCCTCGTTGTGCACCTGCAGCATGAGCTCCGTCGCGGTCGCCTCGTCGTACCCGAAGAGCTCCTGGAGGACGAAGGTCACGTAGGTCATCAGGTTGACCGGGTCGTCCCAGACGACGGTGACCCAGGGTCGGTCGAGGGCGGACTCCTCCCCCGTCGTCGTCTCGGGCACCCGTTCGGGCGCGAGCGGTCCGGCCACGGGAGCACTCTAGGACGACCGCCTCCCGCGGGGCAGCCGGTGGGCACCTATCGTGCTGCTCCATGTCGCAGCGCCCGCCGCTCAGCCCCGCCATGCTCACCGATCGCTACGAGCTGACGATGCTGGCCGCCGCCCTGGCCGACGGGACCGCCGAGCGGGACAGCGTCTTCGAGGTCTTCGCCCGCCGCCTCCCGCACGGCCGCCGGTACGGGGTGCTCGCCGGCACCGGCCGGTTTCTGGACGCGCTGGCCGACTTCCGCTTCGGGGACGCCGAGATCGACGCGCTGCGGCGGCAGGGCCTGGACGACCCGCGACTGCTGGAGCACCTGGCCGGCTTCCGGTTCACCGGGGACGTCGACGGCTACGCCGAGGGCGACCTCTACTTCCCCGGCTCGCCGGTGCTCACCGTGCGGGCCCCGTTCGGCCAGGCGGTCCTGCTGGAGACCCTGGTCCTGTCGATGCTGAACCACGACAGCGCCATCGCCGC
Source organism: Modestobacter marinus (assembly GCF_011758655.1). Taxonomy (NCBI): domain Bacteria; kingdom Bacillati; phylum Actinomycetota; class Actinomycetes; order Geodermatophilales; family Geodermatophilaceae; genus Modestobacter; species Modestobacter marinus. The sequence goes on along the minus strand of NZ_JAAMPA010000003.1, from coordinate 49,290 downwards.
GGCCGGCGCCCGGATGATCGGCGCCGCCTGTGGCCGCCCGTGCATCGAGATGGGCTCCCGGCGCACGCACGAGGAGGCCGCCGTCGCGGCTGCCCGGGCCGCGGCCCTGGTCGGCTTCTCGGCGACGTCGAACCTGGCCGCCGGCGCCCGGTACGGCATCCCCACCACCGGCACCAGCGCCCACGCGTTCACCCTGCTGCACGACGACGAGGCGGCGGCGTTCCGCGCCCAGCTGGACACCCTCGGGGTCGGGACGACGCTGCTGGTCGACACCTACGACACCGAGCAGGGCATCCGGACGGCGGTCGAGGTGGCCGGCCCGGAGCTCGGCGCCGTCCGGCTGGACTCCGGTGACCTCGCCATCGAGGCCACCCGCGCCCGGGAGCTGCTGGACTCCCTCGGCGCGACGGCCACCAAGGTCATCGTCACCAGCGACCTGGACGAGTACGCGATCGCCGCGCTCGCCGCCGCCCCGGTCGACGGCTACGGGGTGGGCACCTCGCTGGTGACCGGCTCCGGCTCCCCCACCGTCGGGATGGTCTACAAGCTCGTGTCCCGCGACGGCGTGCCGGTGGCCAAGAACTCCGTGGGCAAGCGCTCGGTGGGCGGCCGCAAGCACGCCGTCCGGCGGCACGACGCCCACGGGACGGCGACGGTCGAGGTGGTGAGCGCGGCGCCCATCGCCACCGGGGAGCACGACCGCGACCTGATCCGCCCGCTGGTCCGCGGTGGGGAGCTCGTCGAGCCGCGGACCCCGGCCGAGGCCCTGGCCGCGGCGCAGGAGCTGCACCGGCAGGCGCGCAGCGCCCTGCCGGGCGAGGCGTGGTCGCTGTCCCGGGGCGAGCCGGCGATCGACACCGTGGCCGGGTAGTCGGGGGTCCTGCCTCCCGGAGGTCACCACCGGGGCAGGATGGGGGGATGACCCGGGCCCTGGTGATCGTGGACGTGCAGAACGACTTCTGCGAGGGCGGGAGCCTCGCCGTCGACGGCGGCACCGCCGTCGCGCGGGCGATCAGCGCGCACGTCGGCGCCACCGAGTACGCGCACGTCGTCGCCACCCGCGACCACCACGTCGACCCGGGTGGCCACTTCTCCGAGCAGCCGGACTACCTGGAGACCTGGCCGCCGCACTGCGTCGTCGGCACGTCCGGGGGCGAGCTGCACTCGGACCTGGACCGGCGGCCGATCGAGGCGGTCTTCGACAAGGGCGAGTACGCGGCCGCCTACTCCGGCTTCGAGGGCTCCTTCGACGGGCAGTCGCTGGCCGACTGGCTGCGCGCCCACGACGTCGACGCGATCGACATCGCGGGCATCGCCACCGACCACTGCGTGCGGGCCACCGCGCTGGACGGGGTAGCCGCCGGGTTCGTCACCCGGGTGCTGCTGGACCTCACCGCGGGTGTCTCCCCGGCCACGACCGAGGCGGCGCTGGAGCAGCTCCGCACCGCCGGCGTGGAGCTGCACACGTCGTCGTCCTGACCGACGGCACCGCGGCCATGACCCGGCCGGCGGGGTGGCGGGTCACACCGCGTCCAGCACCTCGTCCCTGGTGAAGCCGAGCACCTGCAGGACGGCGTCCAGGTAGGGCTGGTTCAGCGCGGCGTGCGCCTGGTCGCGCACGAAGGGCTTGGCGTTGAAGGCGATGCCCAGCCCGGCGGCGTTGAGCATGTCCAGGTCGTTGGCGCCGTCGCCCACCGCGACCGTCTGGTCCAGCGGGACGCCGTGCTCGGCGGCGAAACGGGCCAGCGCGCGCGCCTTGCCCGCCCGGTCGACGACCTCACCGACGAGCCCGCCGGTGAGCCGGCCGTCGGCCACCTCGAGGGTGTTGGCGGCGGCGAAGTCCAGGCCGAGCTCGGCGGCCAGCGGGTCGGTGATCTGGCTGAACCCGCCGCTGACGATGCCGCAGCGGAACCCCAGCCGCTGCAGCGTGCGGATCAGCGTGCGGGCGCCCGGGGTGAGGACCAGGTGCGCACGGACCTCCTCCAGCACGCCCACCGGCAGCCCGGCGAGCACGGCGACCCGCGCCCGCAGGGACTCCTCGAAGTCCAGCTCGCCGTTCATCGCCGCCGCGGTGATCCGGGCGACCTCGGCGGCCCGGCCGGCCCGGGCGGCCAGCTCGTCGATCACCTCCCCGCGCACCAGGGTCGAGTCGACGTCCAGCACGATCAGCCGCTTGCCGCGCCGGGCCAGGCCGACCTGTTCCACGGCGATGTCGGTCCCGGTCTCCGCCGCGACCGTGGCCAGCGCCGTGCGCAGCTCGGTGGAGGCGGCGCCGGAGACGGTCAGCTCGAAGCTGGTCACCGGGTAGTCCGACAGCCGGCGGATCGCCTCGATGTTGCCGCCCACCCCGGCGATGGCGCGCGCGGCACCGGCGACGGCAGCCGGTGGGACCGGGCGGCCGAGCACGATGACGTGGTGGCGGGCGGTGCGCTCCTGGCGGGCGCTGCCGGCCGCGGTGGGCTGCACGCTCACCTGCACGCCGGTCCGCGCCGCCACCTCGGCGACGGTGGCGCGCAGCCGGTCGGCGAGCAGCCCGTCGGGGGAACCGGCCGGGCTGCCGACGACGACGCCCAGCACCAGCTGGCCGTGCACCACGACCTGCTCCACGTCGAGGACCTCGACCGGGTGCGGGCCGAGCTCGTCCAGCGCGGCGAACAGTGCCGCGGTCACCCCGGGCCGGTCGCTGCCGGTCACGGTGAGCAGGGCCCCGTCGGACGGCGGGGGCACAGCAGTCGGGTCGGTCGGCGCTGGGGCGGTGGCGCGGTCGGTCACGCGGCCATCGTGCCGGACCGGTGAGCGCCCCCTGACCGCACCCCGACCTGCCCCCGGCCCCGGACGCACGGACGCCCCGCCAGCCAGCGGCTGACGGGGCGTCCGGGTGGGCCTCCTGAGGGCGCCGCCCTGGCGTGGGCGGCGGGGCTCAGGTCAGGTCGGGTCCTTGTCGTCGGCTCCCTGACGGGCGCCGCCGGTGAGACCGGCCTCGCTGGCGTAGGGCTGGTGCCCCTTGCCGGCGTGCGCCTCCATCTCCAGGCGGTCCCGCAGGTGCGGGTAGTGCAGCTCGAACGCGGGGCGCTCCGACCGGATCCGGGGGATCTCGACGAAGTTGTGCCGCGGCGGCGGGGACGACGTCGCCCACTCCAGCGAGTTGCCGTGACCCCAGGGGTCGTCGCGCAGCGCCAGCCGGCCGTGCTTCCACGACTTCACGACGTTGTAGACGAAGGGGATCACCGAGGCGCCCAGGATGAACGACCCGATGGTCGAGATCGTGTGCATCGTGGTGAAGGAGCCGTCGCCGTCGGTCGCGAGGTAGTCGGCGTACCGGCGCGGCATGCCCTCGTTGCCCAGCCAGTGCTGGATGAGGAACGTGGCGTGGAAGCCGATGAAGGTCAGCCAGAAGTGCAGCTTGCCGATCTTCTCGTCCATCATCCGGCCGCACATCTTGGGGAACCAGAAGTACAGGCCGGCGTAGGCGGCGAACACCACGGTGCCGAAGACGACGTAGTGGAAGTGGGCCACGACGAAGTAGCTGTCGTTGACGTGCCAGTCCAGCGGCGGGCTGGCCAGCAGCACACCGGTCAGGCCACCCAGCAGGAAGGTGATGAGGAAGCCGATCGAGAAGAGCATCGGCGTCTCGAAGGTGATCTGGCCCCGCCACATGGTGCCGATCCAGTTGAAGAACTTGATCCCGGTGGGCACCGCGATCAGGTACGTCAGGAAGGCGAAGAACGGCAGCAGCACCGCACCGGTGGCGAACATGTGGTGCGCCCACACCGCCAGCGACAGGGCGGTGATCGCGATCAGCGCGAAGACCATGCCCTTGTAGCCGAACAGCGGCTTGCGGCTGAAGACCGGGATGACCTCGCTGATGATGCCGAAGAACGGCAACGCGATGATGTAGACCTCGGGGTGACCGAAGAACCAGAACAGGTGCTGCCACAGCAGCGGCCCACCGTTCTCCGGGTTGTAGACCTGGGCGTCGAGGTGCCGGTCGGCCAGCAGCGCCATCAGCGCGGCGGTCAGGATCGGGAAGGCCAGCAGGATGAGGATGCTGGTGACCAGGGACGCCCAGGTGAAGATGGACATCCGGAACATCGTCAGGCCCGGCGCCCGCAGGCAGACGATCGTGGCGATGAAGTTGACGCCACCGAGGATCGTGCCCAGACCGCTGACCGCCAGGCCGGCGATCCACAGGTCACCACCGGCGCCGGGGCTGTGCACCCCGGTCGACAGCGGGGTGTAGGCGTACCAGCCGAAGTCGGCGGCGCCACCCGGGGTGAGGAAGCCGGAGACGGCGATCGAGGCCCCGAAGAAGAACAGCCAGAAGGAGAAGGCGTTCAGCCGCGGGAAGGCGACGTCGGGGGCACCCAGCTGCAGCGGCATGATCAGGTTCGCGAACGCGAAGAACATCGGCGTCGCGAAGAACAGCAGCATGATCGTGCCGTGCATGGTGACCAGCTGGTTGTACTGCTCGGGCGAGAGGAACTGCAGCTCCGGGCGGGCCAGCTCACCGCGCATCAGCAGTGCCATGAAGCCACCGACGAAGAACCAGATGAAGGCCACCGTGGTGTACATCAGGCCGATGGTCTTGTGGTCGGTGGTGCGCAGCAGACCGAGGAGCCGCGATCCCTTCTCGGCCTCGTGGGCCGGGCTCGGCCGGCTCACGATCGGGGCAGGTGCGATCGTCACGGTCGGAGCTTAGACGGTGACGTCGCGGCGGACGCGGCGGGAGGAGGAGCCGGTGCGGCGCGCCCCGGCGGGCTCCTCCGGGGCCCCCGCGCGTCGCCGGCCAGAAGTGCAGGTGGGAGCGCTGCGAGGTCTGCCGAGAGCACTCCCCCGGCCCACGACCGGGGGGTGGTGTGGCGTCTCGGTTTGGTCACGTCGCGGCGCGGGCATCCTGGACCACGCGCTGGATCGACCAGCGCGCGACGGCTCGGCCGTCGACGCACCGGAGGTCGCCCGTGGACATCGGTGGAGTGCTCCTCGCCGTCCTGATCGGCTTCGTCGCCGGTCTCGTCGCCCGTGCCGTCGTCCCCGGCAAGCAGGACCTCGGCCTCATCGCCACCCTCGTGCTCGGCCTCATCGGCTCGGTGGTCGGCAACCTCGTGTTCAGCCTCGTCCAGGGCGAGGGGCTGGAGTTCGACCTCGGCGGCTGGTGGGCGTCGATCCTGGGCGCGATCCTCGTGCTGGCGGTCTACGTCGCCGCCACCGGCAAGCAGCGCCGCGTCACCCGCTGACCTCGACGCCGCACGGCGGCCCCGCGTTCAGGCCCTCGTCCAGCTGCCGACGTCGACCGCCACCGTGACCGCGACCGGCTCCGGCAGCGTCGCCACCCGGGCGCCCAGCTCCCCCGCCGCGAGGTGCCGGGCGTGCGGACCCATCCCGACCAGGGTGCGGACCGCGAGGTGGTCCAGCTCCAGCACCGACCGGTGACCCGCCGTCCCGGCCGGGTGCAGGTGCGGATCGAGCGTGGCGGCCAGCCGGTCGGCCTTGGCCGGGTCGACCTGCAGCAGCCCCAGCGGGCCGACCAGCTCGGCCAGGTGGTCCGCGGCCGGGGTGACGACCACCAGCCGGCCGTCCGGGGCCAGCACCCGCGCGGTCTCCGCGCCGTTGCGCGGGGCGAAGACGACGAGCACCCGGTCGACCGACCCGTCCCGCACCGGCCAGCGCGCCCAGGAGTCGGCGACCACGGCCATCGCGCGGGGATGGGTGCGGGCGGCCCGGCGGGCGGCGTAGCGGGAGGCGTCCAGCACCACCCCGACGGCGCCGGGCGCGCGGTCCAGCACCCCGGCGAGGTGCGCCCCGGTGCCGCCGCCGGAGTCGAGCAGGGTCCGCGGCGTCGGCCCGGCGAGGGCGGCGTCGGCCAGGGCCGCGGTGATGCCGGCGTAGTGACCGGCCGCCAGGAAGTCCGCCCGGTCGGCCACCATCGTCGCGGAGTCGCCCTCGTGCGGGCTGCCGCCCGGCGGGAGCAGGGTGACGTGACCCTGCCGCGCCCGGTCGAAGGCGTGCCCGGCGGCGCACCGGAGGCCGGCCTGGTCGGCGGTGAGCTGCGCACCGCAGACCGGGCACGCGAGCAGCGCGACCGCGCCGGGCGGGAGCGGGGGCGGGCTCACCGGCGCGGCGGGCGCACGGGCAGCCGGTGCAGCACCACGTCGCGCAACTGCCCGGCCTCGGCGGTGGCCGTGAGGTAGGTGGGGAACGGCTGCCGCCGCCGGTCGGTGGGCGACCCGGGGTTCAGCAGCCGGAGCCCGGTGGCCGCGGTCGTGTCCCAGGGGATGTGGCTGTGCCCGAACACCAGGACGTCGACGTCGGGGAAGGCAGCCGCGCACCGCTGCTCCCGGCCCTTGGCGTCCCCGGTCTCGTGCACGACCGCGAACCGGACGCCGTCGAGCTCCACCCGGGCGACCTCCGGCAGCCGCTCCCGCAGCACCCCGTGGTCGTTGTTGCCGTACACCCCCACCAGCCGCTGCGACCGCTGCGTCAGGTCGTCGAGCAGCGCCACGTCCACCCAGTCGCCGGCGTGCACCACGACGTCGGCGGCCTCGATCCGGTCCCACAGCGGACCGGGCAGGTCACGCGCGCGCTTGGGCACGTGGGTGTCGGAGACGAACACCACGGAGACAGGCACGACGCCATGGTCGCAGCCGACCACCTCCCCCCCGTGGCCGACGACTCGGCCGAGTCGCACGACGAGTGAGGAAGCACCGTGAGCAGCGCCGCCCCCCTGCACGAGGCCGCAGGGGTCACCCCCGGGTCCGAGCCCCACCCGAAGCTCCCCCACGTCCCGCAGGCCCAGCCCGGGACCCGGGACGGCCCTGACCCGAGGGGCACCGCCGGTCCGCCGGCGGCGCCCCTCAGTCGTGGACGGGCGACTCGTGGCCCCGGTGCGAGGGCGACTCGAGCTGGAAGGTGCAGTGCTCCAGGTCGAAGTGGTCACCCAGGCAGTGGCACAGCGCGTCGAGCACCCGGCCGCCGTGCCCGTCGGCGAGCTCCTCGTCGCTGACGACGACGTGGGCGGAGAGCACCGGCAGGCCCGAGGTGATCGTCCAGGCGTGCAGGTCGTGCACGTCCAGGACGCCGGGGACGCCGAGCACGTGGTCGCGCACCTGCGCCAGGTCGACCCCCTTGGGCGCCGCCTCCAGCAGCACGTCCAGCGCCTCGCGCAGCAGCGACCAGGCGCGGGGCAGCACCAGGGCGCCGACCGCGAAGGAGGCGACGACGTCGGCCCCGGTCCAGCCGGTGGTGGCGATGACGACGGCGGCGACGATCACGGCGACGGAGCCCAGCGCGTCGCCGACCACCTCGAGGTAGGCGCCCCGGGTGTTCAGCGACTCGCGCTGGCCGGAGCGGAGCAGGGCGAGGGAGAAGACGTTGACCGCCAGACCGACGAGGGCGACGCCGAGCATCCAGCCGGAGTCGATGTCGGGTGGGTCGCCGATCCGGCGGACCGCCTCGACCACGACGTAGCCGCCGACCGCCAGCAGGAGCAGGCCGTTGCCGACGGCGGCGAGGACCTCCATGCGCTGCCAGCCGAAGGTGCGCCGGCCGCGGGCGGGCCGCTGGGCGAGGGTGACCGCGCCCAGCGCCATGCCGATGCCCAGGGCGTCGGTGGCCATGTGGGCGGCGTCGGCGAGCAGGGCCAGCGAGCCCGAGATCAGCGCACCGACCAGCTCCAGGACGAAGACGGAGGCGGTCAGGGCCAGGACGACGGCCAGCCGGCCGCGGTGTCCGGCGGCCGTGGTGCCGGAGCCGTGCCCCGCACCGTGGTCGTGACCCATCGCCGTCCCCTCTGTCGATCCCCTTACCTGACATGCACGATGCCGCATGTCAGCCGGGAACGCCAGGCGCCTCGCTCCACCCCCTCGCCGGGGCCCGCCGTGAGCCTCCGAGGAGCGGACCTGCCTCAGATCGCGACGCCGCGCTCCCGGAGCCACGGGAGGGGGTCGATCCGGGTGCCGTCGAGGCCGCCGTCGTGCACCTCGAAGTGCAGGTGCGGGCCGGTGGACTGGCCCTCGTTCCCGAGCAGCGCGATGGTGTCGCCCGCCCGCACGGCCTGCCCCTCCTGGACCAGGATCTCCTGCATGTGGCCGTAGACCGAGACGTCGCCGTCCGCGTGCTGGATGTAGACCGCCAGGCCGAAGCCACTGGCCGCACCGGCGCGGAGGACGACGCCGTCCATCACCGCGTACTCGGGGGTGCCCAGCGGCGCGGCGAAGTCGACGCCCGCGTGCAGCGTGCCCCAGCGGGAGCCGAACTGACTGGTCAGCCGGCCCTGCACGGGGAGTACGGCCTTGGGCCGGGCCGCCTCGGCAGCGGCTGCGGCGGCGGCCTCGGCGGCCGCGGCGGCGGCCTCGGCCGCGACCCGGTCCGCGTCGGCCTGGGCCTGGGCCGCAGCGGCCTCGGCGTTCTCGCGCTGGGCGCGGGTGGCGGCCAGCTCCTGCAGTCGGGCGGCGGCCTCCTCGCCGGTGAGGGTGGGCCGGTCGGCCTGGACCATGCCCAGCTCCTCGGCGACGCTGACCGGCTCGTCGGCCGCCCGGGCGACCGGGGACGGCCCCCCGGCGGCGGTGAGCCCCAGGCCGACCACCCCGAGGACCGCTGCGGCCACGAACAGCGCCGGGCGGCCGACCGGGGCGGGACGGCCGACCGGCGGGGCCTGCGTGCGGGTCGCACCGAGGAGGCGGCGGGACAGGCGGGCGGCCCGCCGGAGCGGCAGCACGGACGCCGGCACCTCGGTGCGGTCGGACGGCGGGGTGGCGGCGGTGGGACCGCCGGCGGTGCCGGTCGGGAGCACCGTCCCCTCGTCGTCGGGCCGGGCGGGGTGTTGCGGGTCCATGCACCTGTCTTTCCGTCGGGGGCGATTCGGGCGGGGCCCATGTAAACACGCCGTGATCGGTTCGTGATGTGGACGACGGGGTACGCACACCCGGTCAAGTGGCCGACGTCACAACACTTAGTGCCAAACGGACACCCTCTGTCACGTCATCACTGCACGCGGGTCAGGAATCGAACGCGCCGTGATGGGTAGGGGCGAGGAACGTCACGCCCCGGCGAGCGGCCTGCTGACCCGTCGCGGCCGTCCCGGAGCACCCAGACCCGAGGAGCACCCCCATGCGCGCAGTGACCTGGCACGGCCGGGACGACGTCCGGGTGGACACCGTCCCGGACCCGGAGATCAAGGACCCCACGGACGTGATCGTGCAGGTGACGTCGAGCGGGATCTGCGGCTCGGACCTCCACCTCATCGAGGTCATGGCGCCGTTCATGACCGTCGGCGACGTGCTCGGCCACGAGCCGATGGGCGTCGTCCGCGAGGTCGGCCCCGCGGTCACCGAGCTCAAGGCCGGCGACCGGGTCGTCGTCCCGTTCAACATCTCCTGCGGCACCTGCTGGATGTGCGGCCAGGGGCTGCAGAGCCAGTGCGAGACGACCCAGAACCGGGAGCAGGGCTTCGGCGCCTCGCTGTTCGGCTACACCAAGCTCTACGGCCAGGTGCCCGGCGGGCAGGCCGAGTACCTGCGGGTGCCGTTCGGCAACACGCTGCCGATCAAGGTGCCCGAGGGCCCTGCCGACGACCGCTTCGTCTACCTCTCCGACGTGCTGCCCACCGCCTGGCAGGCCGTGCAGTACGCCGGCGTCGTCCCCGGCGGGTCGGTCCTGGTGCTCGGCCTCGGCCCGATCGGCGACATGGCCACCCGGATCGCCAAGCACCTCGGCGCCGCCCAGGTGCTGGCGGCCGACGTCGTGCCCGAGCGGCTGGACCGGGCCCGGGCCAACGGCATCGACGTCCTGGACTCCACCGACCAGGCCGACGTCGTCGCCTGGGTGCGGGACAAGACCGACGGCCGCGGCCCGGACGCCGTCATCGACGCCGTCGGCATGGAGGCGCACGGCTCCCCCGGGGCGAGGTTCGCGCAGAAGGCCAGCGCCCTGGTGCCCGACGCCATCATGGAGAAGGTCATGACGGTCGCCGGCACCGACCGGCTCGCCGCCCTCAACACCGCGATCGAGGCGGTCCGCCGCGGGGGCACCATCTCGCTGTCCGGCGTGTACGGCGGGGCGACCGACCCGCTGCCGCTGATGCGGATGTTCGACAAGCAGGTCGAGCTGCGGATGGGCCAGGCCAACGTGTGGCGCTGGGTGCCCGACATCCTCCCGTTGCTCACCGACGCCGACCCGCTGGGCGTCGACGACTTCGCCACCCACCACGTGCCGCTGGAGCAGGCCCCCCAGGCCTACGAGACCTTCCGGCAGAAGCAGGACGGCGCCGTGAAGGTGCTGCTGCAGCCCTGACCTGCACGTCCACGGGCCGCGCACGGGACTCGGGTCCCGGCGCGGCCCGTGGCGCGCGTGGCGACGTGACCAGCCTCATGGGCGTCAGGGGCAGCGGAACCGCTCGCACTGCTCTTGGCTGGAGCGGGGCGCGCCGTCCCCGCCGTCCCCGCACCGCCCCCTGAGGAGCCCCGCTGTGCCCCGCGCGCTGCTCGCCCTGTCCATCGGTGCCTTCGGCATCGGCACCTCCGAGTTCGTGATCATGGGCATGCTCCCCCAGGTGGCCGACGACCTCTCCGTCTCGGTCGCCGCGGTCGGGATCCTGATCAGCGCCTACGCCCTCGGGGTCGTCATCGGGGCACCGACGCTCACCGCGCTGGGCGTGCGGTTCACCCCGCGACAGACGCTCATCGGGCTGATGCTGGTCTTCACCGTCGGCAACACCCTCTCCGCGGTCGCCCCGACGTACGAGACGCTGATGGCCGCCCGCGTGGTCACCGCGCTGGCGCACGGCTCGTTCTTCGGGGTGGGGGCCGTCGCCGCCCGGGGGCTGGTGGCCAAGGAGAAGGGCACCCAGGCGATCTCGCTGATGTTCGTCGGGCTGACCCTGGCCAACGTCATCGGCGTCCCCATCGGCACGTTCGTCGCCCAGCAGCTGAGCTGGCGGCTGGTCTTCGGTGGCGCTGCGGCGATCGGGCTGCTCACCATCGCCGGGCTGGTCGCCTGGATGCCACGGGTGGCCGCCGCGCCCACCGACCTCCGGCAGGAGCTGGGCGCCTTCCGCCGGCGTCAGGTCTGGCTGACCCTCGGGGTCACCACGATCGGCTTCGCCGCGCTGTTCTCGGTCTACAGCTACGTGAGCCCGATCCTCACCGACCTCGCCGGGATGCCCGAGAGCCGGGTCACCGTCGTGCTCGCGCTGTTCGGGCTGGGCACCACGGTGGGCACGCTGCTCGGCGGCCGGCTGGGCGACCGGTACGGCTTCGTCTTCGTCACCGTCGGGCTGCTGGTCACCGCCGCGCTCCTGGTCGTGTTCACCGTCGTGGTGGTGAACCAGGTCGCCGCCGTCGTCCTGCTGGTGCTCTTCGGCGCGATCACCTTCTCCGGCGGGCCGGTCGTGCAGAACCGGGCGATCGAGGCGGCCCGGGTGCAGGGCGGCAGCCTGGTGTCGGCGGCCAACCAGGGCGCGTTCAACGCGGCCAACGCCCTGGGTGCGGCCCTGGGGGCGGCCACCCTCACCGCCGGCTGGGGCTACCGCGCGCCGATGTGGGTCGGTGCGGTGCTCGCGCTCCTCGGCGCGGGTCTGTCGGTGGTCGCGCTGCGCAGCCAGCGGGCCGAGACGGCCCGCGACGCGGCCGCCGGGACGACCGCCGAGACCCCGGTCGAGGTCCCCGCCCCGGTCCGCGCCGCCTGACGGTGTGCACGCCCGCTGCCCGCGGGTAGACACCGCCCATGACGACGACGGCGGAGAAGTCCGGCCAGTTCCTCCTCGGCGACCGCACCGTGCACCGCATCGGCTACGGCGCGATGCAGCTCGCCGGGCCGCACGTCATGGGCCCGCCGGCCGACCGGGACGCCGCGGTGGCGGTGCTCCGGCGCGCGGTGGAGCTGGGCGTCGACCACATCGACACCAGCGACTACTACGGCCCGCACGTCACCAACGAGGTCATCCGCGAGGCGCTGCACCCCTATCCGGAGCAGCTCACGATCGTCACCAAGGTCGGTGCCCGGCGGACGCCGGAGGGCGAGTGGCCCGAGGCGCTGGGCGCCGACGAGCTGCGGCAGGCGGTGCGGGACAACCTCGACCACCTGGGGCTCGACGTCCTCGAGGTGGTCAACCTGCGGATGCCCGGGTTCGCCGAGCCGGTGCAGCGCTCGCTGGCCGAGCCGATGGAGGCCCTCGCCCAGCTGCAGCAGGAGGGGCTGGTCCGGCACATCGGGGTCAGCAACGTGACGCCGCAGATGCTCGCCGAGGCCCGCGGCATCGCCCCGGTGGTCTGCGTGCAGAACCACTACAACCTCGTGCACCGGGCCGACGACCCGCTGGTCGACGCGCTGGCCCGGGACGGCGTCGCCTACGTGCCGTTCTTCCCGCTGGGCGGCTTCTCCCCGGTGCAGTCCGCGGCGCTGGACACGGTGGCCCGCCGGCTGGAGACCACCCCGATGCAGGTGGCGCTGACCTGGCTGCTGGCCCGCTCCCCCAACCTGCTGCTCATCCCGGGCACGTCCTCGGTCGCCCACCTGGAGGAGAACCTGGAGGCGGCGGCCCGGGTGCTCGGGCCCGAGGAGCTGGCGGAGCTGGACCGGATCGGCGGCGACGGCACCCTCGACCCCGACCGCTGAGCCCGCGCGACTGCCGCCGAGTGAGCAGTCGTGGTCGCTCGGCCCGGCGAGTCACGCCATGTCGGCGACCGCAACTGCTCACTCGGCCCGGTCGACCGCACCGCTCATCGTCAGCGGGCGCGCTGGACCCGGCCCTCGTCGAACACCGGCTCGGGCACCTCGCGCACGTGCCCGTCGGCGCCGAACAGCAGGAACCGGTCGAAGGTGCGGGCGAACCAGCGGTCGTGGGTGACCGCGACCACGGTGCCGTCGAAGGCGTCCAGCGCCTCCTCCAGCGACTCCGCCGACAGCACGTCGAGGTTGTCGGTCGGCTCGTCGAGCAGCAGCAGGGTGGCGCCGGAGAGCTCGAGCAGGAGCACCTGGAACCGGGCCTGCTGACCGCCGGACAGCGACCGGAACAGCTGGTCGCCCGACGGCGCCAGCCCGTACCGGCGCAGCGCCGCCATCGCCCGCCCGCGGTCGACCCCCGGCCGCCCGGCCTCGCCGTGCCACAGCAGGTCGACCAGCGTGCGGTCCAGCCACTCGGGATGGGCGTGGGTCTGGGCGAAGAACCCGGGGACGACGCGCGCCCCGAGCCGCCACGAGCCGGTGTGCGCGACGTCCTGGCCGGCCAGCAGCCGCAGGAAGTGCGACTTGCCGGCCCCGTTGGAGCCCAGGACGGCGACCCGGTCGCCGTACTCGACCTCCACGTCGAAGGGGCGCATCAGGCCGGAGAGCTCGAGCTGCTCGGCCATCACCACCCGCACCCCGGTACGGCCACCCCGCAGCCGCATCGCCACGTGCTGCTCTCTCGGCGGTTCCGGCGGTGCGCCGGCCGCCTCGAACTTGGCCAGCCGGGTCTGCATCGCGTGGTAGGTCGACGTCATCGCCGGGGAGTTCTTCGCCTGCTGCTGCAGCGTGCGCACCAGCTCGACGAGCCGCTCGTGCTCCTCGTCCCAGCGCTTGCGCAGCTCGGCCATCCGCTCGTGCCGGGCGGTCCGCGCCGCCGGGTAGCCGGCCCAGTCGCCGCCGTGCACCCACGCCGTCCCGCCCTCGACGGTGACCACCCGGTCGGCGACCCGGGCCAGCAGCTCCCGGTCGTGGCTGACGAACAGCACCGTCTTGCGGGTCTCCAGGAGCCGCTCCTCCAGCCAGCGCTTGCCGGGGACGTCGAGGTAGTTGTCCGGCTCGTCCAGCAGCAGCACCTGATCGGGCCCGCGGAGCAGGCACTCCAGGGCCAGCCGCTTCTGCTCGCCACCGGAGAGGGTGGTCAGCTCCCGGTACTTGCAGCCGTCGTAGGGCACGCCGAGCGCGGCGACGGTGACGGTGTCCCAGGTGACCTCGACGTCGTAGCCGCCGACGTCACCCCAGTGGGCCAGCGCGGTGGCGTAGGCCATCTGGGCGGGCTCGTCGTCGTCCTCCATCATCCGCAGCTCCGCGGTCTCGACGGCGTCCCAGGCCTCCCGGACGGCGGGCGGCGCGAGGTCGACGAGGAAGCGCTGGACGGTGGTGTCGTCGCGCACCGAGCCGATGAACTGGCGCATGACGCCGAGCCCACCGATGAGGGCGACCGAGCCGGCGTCCGGCGTCAGGTCACCGCTGATGATCCGCAGCATCGTGGTCTTGCCGGCGCCGTTCTCCCCGACCAGCGCCGCGCGGGCGCCCTCCCCGACCCGGAAGGCGACGTCGTCGAGGAGCACCCGACCGTCCGGCAGGGTGAACCGGATCCCGGTGACGTCGACGTAGCCCATGCCGCCATCATCGCCGACGGCGCCACCCGGTTCCGGCCGGTCAGCCCCACCGGTGCCCGGAGGTCAGTCCACCGGTGCCCGGAGGCGATGCCGGGCCAGCCGCTCGACCAGCTCGGGCAGGGCCCCGGCGGGGGCGCCGCTGAGCTGCCGCCGGCACTCCTGCACCACGGGCCGGACCGCCTGCGGCTGCCGCCCGAGCTCCTCGGCCAGCCGGTGGACGGCCAGGTCGACGGAGCGGTCGACCGCCCGGTCGGGTGCGACGGTGTGCAGCACGGCCAACGGCATCGCGGCCCTCCGGTGCTCGTGCCCCGCGTGCCGCCGACCGGCACGTCCCCCGGGGTCCTGCTCCCGCACCACCCTCCCCCGCGCCCCCACGCAGCCACCAGGGACCTTGGACCCGGTCCGGGCTCCGCCGGGACGCGGCAGCATCGACGCCGGGACTGCAGAACCGGAGGTCGCCCATGCCCTTCCGTGACCGCGCCGTCTCACGGGACCGCGCCGTCTTCCGTGACCGCACCGACGCCGGCGAGCAGCTGGCCCACCGGCTGGACCGGCTGCGTGCGGCCGCACCCGTGGTGCTCGGGCTGCCCCGGGGCGGGGTGCCGGTGGCCGCCCCGGTCGCCGCCGCGCTGGCCGCGCCGCTGGACGTGCTCGTCGTGCGCAAGCTCGGGGTGCCCGGCCAGCCCGAGCTGGCGATGGGCGCGGTCGGCGAGGGCGGGGTCGTGGTGCTCGCGGAGCGGGTGCTCCGGGCGGCGGGGGTGGCCGAGGCCGACCTCGACCGCGTCCGGGAGCACCAGCAGGCGGAGGTCGACCGGCGGGTCCGGCTCTTCCGCGAGGTGCGTCCGCGGGTGCCGCTGGCCGGCCGCACCGTCGTCCTGGTGGACGACGGCATCGCCACCGGCTCGACCGCCCGCGCCGCCTGCGCCGTCGCCCGGGCCCAGGGCGCCGCGCGGGTGGTGCTGGCCGTCCCGGTCTGCGCCCCGGACTCGGTCCCGGCGCTGACCGCGGCGGCCGACGAGCTCGTCGCACTCACCAGCCCGCCGGACTTCCGTTCCGTCGGCGGGGCCTACGCGGACTTCCGGGCGACGGAGGACGACGAGGTGCTCGACCTGCTGCGCCGGGCAGCTCAGCCGGAGTAGTCGTTCTCCCCGCGGGCGGTGCTGGCCACGGCGTCGCGCAGCAGCTGGTCCAGGGCGACCGTGTCCACCCGGTCCAGCGAGGTGAAGCGGATGCAGCTCTTGCCGCAGGACACCTTCCCCAGCTGCGCGGCGCGCGACTCCGCCAGGTACTGCCCGTCGACGACCGCGCAGACGTAGAGGGACAGGTGCCGCTGCTGGGCCGCCAGCGCGATCAGCGGCCACATCGTGGTCTCCTTCGCCGACCGGGGCCGGTAGGGCATCAGGCCGTACCCCAGCATCTGGCCCCGGCCCACCGGCACGAGCTGCCGGTCGATGCCGGGCGCGGCGGCCTGGACCAGCGCATCGGTCGCCCGCAGTGCGGCCTCACGGTCCCCGGCCGCGGCGAACCAGGCATCGATGTCCGGTCCGCCGTCCATCAGAGGACGCCGCTGAACAGCACCGCGCCGGCGGCCAGCAGCATCGCCGCCACGATGATCCCGGCGACCAGCCGCTGCCGGCGACGCCCCTCCGGGCCCAGGTTGCCCATCCCCATCATGGGGGCACGGTACGACGTCTCCCGGCGGGGCTGGGCCGTCACTGCCTCCGGATGACGCCGTCACTGCCTCCGGATGACGCCGTCGCTGCCTCCGGATGACGTCGCGGCGGCCGTGTTGCAGGGTGAGGTGGTGCCCGTCTCCGAGAGGGTCCGGCTGGTGCCGTTCGAGCCCGAGCTCCTGCTGCCGGTGCTCCCCTGGTTCGACCACCCGGTCGTGCAGCGCCACCTGGGCGGCCGCAGCTGGCCCGAACGCGAGCTGGCGCTGCGCACCGCCGCCCGCGGCGAGGAGTTCCGCGGCCGGACCGTGCTGCGGGCCCGCTCGTTCGTCGCGCTGGACGCCGACGGCGCCCCGGCCGCGCTGATCGGCGGTGACGTCTACGACCGGTGGACGCAGTGGGACCCGGCCACCGGGCAGGTGGTCGCCGTCGACGACCGCCGCACCATGGGTGCCGCCTACGTGGTCGACCCGGCACGCTGGCGCCACGGGTACGGGGCGGCGACGCTGCGGGCCCTCGTCACGACGGAGGCGCTCGCCGACGTCGAGCAGTTCGTCCTCGGCATCGAGCCTGGGCACACCGCCAGCCTGCGGACGGCGACCGCGGCCGGGTTCGGCCCGCTGACCACCGAGCCCGACGCCGAGGACATGGTCTACCTGCACCTGGTGCGCTGATCCCGGCGGTCGGCTGCCCCAGACCGTCGGTTCCGGGTGCCAGGGTGTCGGCATGACGGCGGACCTGGCCCGGTTGCGGTTGGCGGCACAGCGGCTGATCGGGCCCCGGTGCGCGACACCCGCCGAGGCGGTGCGCTGGTCGACCGCCGTCCAGGGGCAGGACCTGCCCGGTGCCCTGACGTCGGTCGCGCTGCGCACCGCCGGCGGCACCCGGGCGGCGGTCACCGCCGCCCTGGACGCCGGGGAGGTGGTCCGGTCCTGGCCGATGCGCGGCACGCTGCACCTGACCGCCGCCGAGGACCTGCCGTGGATGCTGGCGCTGCTCGGCCCACGTGCGCTCGCCGGGGTGGAGAAGCGGCGCGCCGTCGTCGCGATCACCGAGGCCGAGCTGGAGCGGGCGCGGGAGCTGGCGGTCGCCGCACTGGCCGGCGGGGGCCGGCTGAGCCGGACCGACCTGCTGGCGGCGATCGCCGCCGGCGGGGTGTCCACCGAGGGGCAGCGCGGCTACCACGTGCTCTGGTACCTCGCCCAGACCGGGACGCTGGTGCTGGGGCCCACGGCCGGGGGCGACCAGCAGTTCGTCCTGCTCGACGAGTGGATCACCTCGCCCCGCCGGCTCGGGCGGGAGGAGGCCCTCGGCGAGCTGGCGCTGCGCTTCTTCGCCTCGCACGGCCCCGCGACCGTCAAGGACCTGGTGCGCTGGGCCGGCGTGCTGGTCCGCGACGTGAAGGCCGGGCTGGCGATCGCCGCACCCCGGCTGGAGCGGCTCGTCGTCGACGGCACCGAGCACTGGCTGGACCCGGCGACCCCCGACCGGCTGGCCGCCGCCCGCGACGAGGCCGACGGCGTGCACCTGCTGCCCGGCTTCGACGAGCTGGTGCTCGGCTACGCCGACCGCAGCTGCACCGTGCCGGCCGGTTTCGCCGACCGGATCGTGCCCGGCAGCAACGGCGTCTTCCGGCCCACCGCGCTGCACCGGGGTGTCGTCGTCGGCGTCTGGCGGGCCGGGCGGGGCGCGGGCCGGCCGATGGAGCTGGAGCCGTTCACCGAGCTGCCCGCGGGCGTGCTGGCCGCCGCGCAGGAGCGGTACGCCGCCCTGCCGTGAGCCGGCCGGCCCGGGGTTGGGCAGGGCACCGCCGGGGGAAGGGACGGGCCATGGAGTACACGCGTCTGGGCAGCACCGGTCTGCAGGTGTCCCGCCTCTGCCTCGGGATGATGAGCTTCGGCGACCCCGCCCGCGGCGGTCATCCGTGGAGCCTGCCCGAGGAGGAGAGCCGGGCCGTCATCCAGAAGGCGCTGGCCGCCGGGATCACCTTCTTCGACACCGCGAACGTCTACTCGGCCGGCTCCAGCGAGGAGATCACCGGCCGTGCGATCCGCGACTTCGCCGACCGGGAGGACGTCGTCCTGGCCACCAAGGTGCACGGCCGGATGCGGCCGGGGCCGAACGGCGCCGGGCTCTCCCGGAAGGCGATCCTCACCGAGCTCGAGGCCAGCCTGACCCGGCTCGGCACCGACTACGTCGACCTCTACCAGATCCACCGCTGGGACCCGGCCACGCCGATCGAGGAGACGCTGGAGGCCCTGGACTCCGCGGTGCGCTCGGGCAAGGTGCGCTACCTGGGCGCCTCGAGCATGTGGGCCTGGCAGTTCAGCAAGGCCCTGCACGTGGCCGGCGAGCGCGGCTGGCACCGCTTCGTGTCGATGCAGGACCACTACAACCTGCTCCACCGGGAGGAGGAGCGGGAGATGCTGCCGCTGTGCGCCGACCAGGGCATCGGGGTGATCCCGTGGAGCCCGCTGGCCCGCGGCCGGCTCACCCGCGACTGGGACGCCCAGACCAACCGGTCGGAGACCGACGAGTTCGGCAGCCGGCTCTACAACGACGAGGACCGGGTGATCGTCGAGCGGGTCGCCGAGGTGGCCGGGGCCCGTGGGGTCCCGCGCGCCCAGGTGGCGCTGGCCTGGCTGCTCAGCAAGCCGGTGGTGACCGCGCCGATCGTCGGTGTCACCAAGGACCGGCACCTGGACGACGCGGTGGCCGCGGTGGAGCTGCAGCTGTCGGCGGAGGAGATCGCCCGGCTCGAGGAGCCCTACACCCCGCACGCGGTGGTCGGCTTCTCCTGAGCCACGGGGGCCTGCCGAGGGGCAGGCCCCGTGACCGGCGTTCAGGCCGGCAGGCCGACCAGCCGGGCCGACAGCTCCCAGAGCTCCCGGGCCCGGACGTCGTCGCGGGCCGAGGGCGCGGTCCAGGTCGGCGACCGGTCCGCGTGGTGCCCGCCGTTGCGCCAGCCGTCGTCGGCGGTGGCCAGCCAGACCAGGGTGTCCGCGCCCTGGGCCGGGGTGCGCATGAAGGCGGTCAGCGGCGTCCGGAACGCCAGGCCGGTGACCCCGCCCGAGGCCGCGCCGAAGGACGTCGCCACCGCCCCCGGGTCGAAGCAGGTGGCGGTGACCTCCGGCGCCCAGCGGCGGGCCAGCTCCCGGGTGAAGAGCACGTTGCACCACTTGGCCCGGGCGTAGGCACGCGTGGCGAGGTACGGGCCGGCGCTGTCGAGCAGGTGACCGCGGCGGGACCCGCCGGCCCAGTGCATGAACGACGAGGTCGTGACCACCCGCGCGCCCGAGGCGCGCAACCGCTCCTCCAGCAGCCGGGTGAGCAGGTAGGGCCCGAGGTGGTCGACCTGGGCGGTGCGCTCATGGCCGTCGACGGTCAGCTCCCGCCGGGCGAAGGAGGCCCCGGCGTTGTGCACGAGGACGTCGATCCGCGGCAGCTCGGCCAGCTCGGCGGCCAGCCGCCGGACGTCGTCCAGCCGGGCGAGGTCGACGGTGGCCGACCGGGCGCCGTCCAGGTCGGCGGCGACCGCGGCGGTCTTCTCCGGCGACCGGCCGACCACCACGACCCGCGCGCCACCGCGGTGCAGCCGCCGGGCCGCCGCCGCGCCGATGCCGTCGCTGGCACCGGTGACGACGACGACCGGGCCATCGCCGCCCAGCGGTTCGGCTCGACCGCTCAGCTCTTCGGCTCGACCAGGACGAGCGGGATCTTCCGATCGGTCCTGCGCTGGTAGTCCGCGTAGTCGGGGAAGGCGGCGACCGCACGCTCCCACCACTGCGCGTACTCGTCGCCGTCGATCTCGCGTGCCACGCCGTCCCAGACCCGCTCGCCGTCCTGGACGGTGACCTCGTCGGGGTGGGCCTTGAGGTTGAAGTACCAGGTCGGGTGCTTCGGCGCGCCGCCCTGCGAGGCGACCATCGCGTAGACGCCGTCGTGCTCGACCTTCATCAACGGGTTCTTGCGGACCTTGCCGCTCTTGGCGCCGCGGGTGGTGAACACGACGACCGGCTCGGTGCGGCCGGGCAGGCTGTTGCCCTCCCGGCCGCCGGTGCGCTCGTACACCTCCACCTGGTCACGGACCCACTTCTCCGGACTCGGCGCGTACTCACCTTCCAGGGGCATGCCCCGACCCTAGGACGGCGACCGGCGCGTCGCCGAGCCGACGGCGCCGGGGTGCGGGCGCGCCCGGACACCGGCAGAGTGCTCCCGGCACCCGACCACCCCGCCCGACACGTGAGGAGCAGTGCCCATGCCGGACATCCCCCGTGTCGTCGTCCGCGGTGAGGCGGTGACCGAGGTGCTGCCCGACGCCGCGGACCTGGTGGTCACCGTGCAGGTGCGCGACCGCCGCCGGGAGCGGGCACTGGAGCTGCTGGCCGAGCGGCAGCAGGAGCTGAACGCCCTGCTGGCGGCGCACCGGGAGTCGCTGGGCGCCGTCTCCACCGACGCGGTCGCGGCCTTCCCCGAGGCGGGCGAGGCCGGCCGGGTCAGTGGGTCGGTGGCGACCACGACCACCCGGGTCCGGGTCGCGGACGTGGGCGCCGCCGGCGAGGTCGCCGTGGCGGTGGCCGGGCTGACCGACGTGTCGGTGCACGGACCGCACTGGCGGGTGAGCCCCGAGCACCCGGCGCACCAGGAGGTGCGTGCCGCCGCCGTGCAGGACGCGCTCGCCCGGGCCCGCGCCTTCGCCGCCGCGTTCGGCGGCCGACTGACCGGCCTGGTGGAGGTGCGCGACGCCGGGGGCTGGGGCGGCGGGACGGTGACGGCGGCCTTCTCGTCGGCCCGCAGCGTCCCGGCGCTGGAGCTGCGACCGGCACCGCAGGAGGTGCCCGGTCAGGTGGAGGTCACCTTCACCATGTCCCACCCCGACCAGGAGGTCTTCGCACGATGAGGTTCCGCGAGAGCGGCCGGCTGGACACCTCCGGGATCCAGGACCGGCGGGGCGGTGGCGGCGGGGGCCGGCGCGGTGGTGGTCGGGGGCTGGCGGTCGGTGGTGGCGGTGTCGGCGTCGTCGGGCTGCTCGTGCTGGTGCTCTTCCAGGTGCTCGGCGGCAGTGGCGGGGGCTCCTCCCCGGTCGGCGGCTTCAGCGGGTTCGACGCCGGCCAGGGCGGCGGGCGGGCGTTCGACAACAGCCAACTCGCGGCCTCCTGTGACGAGGTGGCCGACGCCAACACCTCCGCGGAGTGCGCCGTCGTCGCCAGCATCGACTCCATCCAGGACTACTGGGGCGCCACGCTGGGCGCGGACTACCAGCCGGCCGACACCGTGTTCTTCTCCGACCAGGTGCAGAGCGGGTGCGGTGCGGCCACCAGCGGCACCGGCCCGTTCTACTGCCCGGCCGACGCGCAGGTGTACATCGACCTCACCTTCTTCGACGACCTGCAGACCCGGTTCGGAGCCGAGGGCGGCGCGTTCGTCAACGCCTACGTGCTCGCCCACGAGTACGGCCACCACGTGCAGAACCTGCTGGGGATCAACCGGCAGGTGCAGCCCGGTGACGCCGGCCCGACCAGCGGCAGCGTGCGGCTGGAGCTGCAGGCCGACTGCTTCGCCGGCACCTGGGCCGACCACGCCGAGACGGTGCCCGACGAGACGGGCCAGCCGCTCATCGTCGACATCACCGACGACGACATCGCCCGCGCCCTGGACACCGCCGGCCGGATCGGCGACGACTTCATCCAGGAGGAGCTGGGCGGGGGCGCCGTCGACGAGGAGTCCTTCACCCACGGCTCCTCGGAGCAGCGGCAGCGCTGGTTCAGCACCGGTTACGCCACCGGCGACCCCAGCCAGTGCGACACCTTCGCCACCGACGACCTGGGCTGAGGGAAGCCACCGGGCCCCGGACCGGTTGGCGGTGGTCATGACGACACTCGGCATCATCGGCGCCGGCCACATCGGCACGGCGCTCGCGCAGGCAGCACTCGACGCCGGCCACGACGTCGTGATCAGCAACTCCCGCGGCCCGGAGACGCTCACCGACCTGGTCTCCGCGTTGCAGGCCAGGCCCGGACGTCGCGGTCAGGTGCGCGCCGACACCGCGGCCGGCGCGGCGGCCGCCGCCGACCTCGCGGTGGTCACCATCCCGCTCACCGCGGTGCCCGACGTCCCGGTGGAGCCGCTGGCCGGCAAGGTCGTCATCGACACGAACAACTACTACCCGCAGCGCGACGGCCAGATCGCCGAGCTCGACGCGGAGTCGACGACGACCGCCGAGCTGCTCCAGGCGCACCTGCCCACCTCGCGGGTGGTCAAGGCCTTCAACCACATCGGCGCCGCCGACATCACCGCCCAGGGCGCGCCCGCCGGCACCCCGCACCGCCGCGCGCTGGCGGTGGCCGGCGACGATGCGGCCGCGAAGCAGCAGGTGGTCGCCTTCATCGACGCGATCGGCTTCGACACCGTCGACCTCGGCCCGCTGGCCGAGGGCTGGCGCATCCAGCGCGACACCCCCGGCTACGGCCCCCGCCTCGACGCCGACGGTCTGCGGGCGGCCACGGCCGCCGCGAAGCGCTACCGCGACATGTGAGCCACCGGCGCCCGCGGCCGCTCAGCCGGCCGCGAGCGCCTGTTCGGCCGCCTCGACCGCCGCGTTCCACTCCGGCTTCTCGGCCTGCCAGCGGTCCTCGGTGCGGCCCTGCCGCCAGTAGCCGGAGACGGAGGTGAAGGCCGGGTCCAGGCCGCGCTCGCTGCGCAGGTGCAGCCGCAGCTCCTTCACCAGGCCGGCCTCGCCGTGCACGAACACGTGGCCCGTGCCCGCCGGCAGCTGGACCGCCTTCACCGCCGTCACCAGGGCCTCCCCCGGCGCGCCGTCCCCGCGGTGCACCCACACGACGGTGACCCCGTCGCCGAGCACCAGGTCCGACTGCTGCTCCGCCGGCCCCGCGACCTCCAGGAAGACGAACGCGGGCACGCGGGCCGGCAGCCGGGGCAGGGCGGCGGCGATCGCCGGGAGCGCGCTCTCGTCCCCGACCAGCAGGTGCCACTCGGCGTCCGGGCTGGGGGCGTAGGCACCCCCGGGACCGAGCAGCTGGATCAGGTCACCGGGCTGCGCGTTCGCCGCCCACGGCCCGGCCAGGCCGGTGTCGCCGTGGTGCACGAAGTCGATCGTCAGCTCGCCGGCGGCCGCGTCCCAGGCGCGCACGGTGTACGTGCGGGTGACCGGCCAGAGCTCGGCGGGCAGCTCCGCACGCACCTGCTCGGGGTCGAAGGGGACGCCGTAGGGCGCCCCGGCCGGGGGGAAGAGCAGCTTCACGTAGTGGTCCGTGTACTCGCCGGCCGGGAAGCCGGCCAGGCCCGCACCGCCCAGGACGACCCGGATCATGTGCGGGGTCACCCGGGTGGTGCGCAGCACCTCGCCCACCCGGGCCGCCCGGGGACGTCGCACCCGTTCGCGCGTGGTCGGACTGGTCATGCCGGCCTCCTCTGGTCAGGGAAGGCTTGCCTTGCCTCCGCGCCGGCAGCCTACGCGGCGGCCCGGTCGCCGATCCGGCCCTCCTCGGGTGACCGCCGAAATCTGTGATCGTCCGTTTGTGGAGGCGCGCAACGGGGGTATCAGGCCTCCAGCGGAAAGGCGCCCCACCGAGGCCACGGTGGGACCCCCGAGCGTTAGCGACCAGGGCATGCGAGTGCCCTCGCCGGCCCGCCTCGTACGACCACCCGACCCGAAGGGCCGGCGATGGGACGTGCGCGGAGGCGGGTGTGGTCGACGGGCACGGACGCCCAGGCAGCCGACACAGACCACGTACAGCCCATGCAGGACGAGGAGGAACGATGACCCACTCCATCGACACACCCAAGCAGTCCACCAGCGGCGCATCAGACACGTCCGGCGCACCCAAGAAGTCCGACGTCGCCAAGGACCAGGCCCGCGACGTGGGCAACACCGCCCAGCAGGCCGGCAGCCAGGTCGCCGGCACCGCGGCGGACCAGGCCAAGCAGGTCACCCAGGAGACCAAGCGCCAGGCGCAGGACCTCGTGCAGCAGGGGCGCTCCCAGCTGCAGGAGCAGGTCCGCGGCGGCCAGCAGAAGGCCGGCCAGGGGCTGGGCGAGATCGCCCAGCAGCTGCGCATCATGGTCGACGGCAGCGAGCAGACGCCGTCCGGCCCGGCCGCCGACCTGGTCCGCCAGGCCGGGGACAAGGTCGAGGAGCTCGCCGGCTGGCTGCAGGACCGCGAGCCCGGTGACCTCGTCGACGAGGTGCGCCGGTTCGCCCGCCGTCGGCCCGGCGCCTTCATGCTCGGCGCGGCCGTGGCCGGCATCGTCGCGGGTCGACTGACCACCGGCGTCGTCGCCTCCCACAAGGAGGACTCCTCGGGCAACGGTGGGCAGCAGCGCACCGGCACCTCTTACGGCACCGGGACCGCCGGCACGAACTACGTCGCCGGCACCACGCCGGCCGCGGGCTACGCGACCACCGGCACCACCGGCACGGTCCCGCCGCCGCCGTACGGCACCGTCCCCCCGGAGACCACCGCCGTGCCCCCGACCACCGCCGCCGGCTGGGACGACCCGGCCCGCACCACGGGTGAGGGTCGGCGATGACCCAGCCGAGCGCCCCGGGCGCGCAGCCGTACGGACAGCTCGGGACCGGGTACGCGCAGAGCGGTGCCACCGGTTACGCGGCGCCGCCGGCGTCCGAGCACTACGACAACACGGCTCAGCCGATGACCGACGAGGGGCACCCCGAGGTGGAGAACACCTCGGTCGGGACCCTGCTCGGTGAGGTGAGCAAAGACCTCTCGACGCTGATGCGCCAGGAGCTCGAGCTCGCCAAGGCCGAGCTGCGGCAGGAGGCGAACCAGGCCACCGCGATCGCCAAGGAAGAGGCGAACAAGGCCAGCGGGATCGCCAAGGAAGAGGCCGCCAAGGCGGGCAAGGGCGCCGGGATGCTCGGTGGCGCTGCCTTCGCCGGCGTCATGCTGGTCCTCTTCCTCAGCCTGGCCGCCATGTGGGCCCTCGCCTACTGGTTCGACAACCTCGCCTGGGCCACCCTCGTGGTCGCCGTCGTCTGGGGCATCGTGGCCGCCGTCCTGGCCGCGATGGGCCGGAAGAAGCTCAAGCAGGTCGATCCCAAGCGGGTCACCCAGGTGGACCTCAGCCGGTTCAAGTCGATCAACCCGAAGCCGGAACAGACGGTCGACACGCTCCAGCAGGTCCCCGGCGCGCTCAAGCCCCACTGACCCTCCCCCACAGCTACTCCGCGAAGGAGAACGACATGACCAGCAGTGACCCGGACGTGATCCGGCGCCAGATCGAGGACACCCGCGCGAACCTCAGCTACGACGTGGACGCGCTGAACGAGAAGGTCAACCCCACCCGGGTGGTCGACCGTCGGGTCGGCAAGGCCAAGAGCAGCGTGTCCGGGCTGAAGGAGAAGGTCTTCGGGGCGGCACACGACACCCGTGACCAGATGAGCAACCGGGCCTCGCACGCCCAGGGCCAGGCGCACGACGCCGCGGGCAACGTCCAGGGCGCCGCGCACAACGCCATGGAGACCGTCCAGAACGCTCCCGAGACGCTGCAGCGCCAGGCGCAGGGCAACCCGCTCGCCGCGGGCCTCATCGCCTTCGGTGTCGGCTGGCTGGTCTCCTCGCTGCTCCCGACCAGCGAGAAGGAGAAGCAGCTCGCCTCGCAGGCCGAGGCTGCGGTCAAGGAGCACAAGCAGCCGCTGGTCGACCAGGCCAAGAACGTCGCGCAGGAGATCGGCGACAACCTGAAGCCGGCCGCCCAGGACGCGGTGGAGTCGGTCAAGGCCACCGCCCAGGACGGCGTCGAGACGGTCAAGTCCGAGGGGCAGCACGCTGCCCAGGACGTCAAGGGCCAGGCCCAGGACTCCAAGCAGAAGGTCCAGGGTCAGCCCTCCTGACCCACGGCAACTCCCCGACGGGCCCCGGTGCACCTGCACCGGGGCCCGTCGTGCGTCTCCGGCCGGGTGGGGGCGTTCCCCTGATCGGGTGACGGTCCCCCGGTGGCCGCTCCAGCCCGGCCCGGCGTGCGCCGTTCCCCGACGGGACGGACCACGTCCCCGGCCCGGGGGCGAGCCGGACCACGGGACGGAGCGATGGCGGTGGACGCACCCGCACGCGTGCTGGTGGCCGACGACGAGGAGGACATCCGGCAGCTGGTCGTCCTCGCGGTCCGCAGGGCCGGCTGCACCGTCGTGGCCGCGGTCGCCGACGGCGCCCGGGCCCTGAGCGTGGCGCGCGACGAGCGCCCCGACCTCCTGGTGCTCGACGTCTCCATGCCCGAGGCGACCGGGCTGGAGGTCTGCCTCGCCCTGCGCGCCGATCCCGCCACCGCCGGCTGCCGGGTGCTGCTGCTCTCCGCCGGCGCCTCCCCCGACGACGTCGCCCGGGGTCTGGCGGCGGGCGCGGACGCCTACCTGCCCAAGCCGTTCACCGTGGCCGGCCTGGTGCACCAGGTCCGGCTGCTGACCGCGGAGCGCGCCGCGTGACCGCGGTCGCCGGTCCCGTCACCCGCTCCGCCCGGCTCGTCGACCGCACCGGCGTGGCCGGGCTGGGGGCGGCGGCCGCGACCGGCGTCGTGGTGCTCGTCGTCCGCCCCGCCCTGCCGCTGGCCCTGCTGGCCGCAGCGGTCGTGCTGCTCGCCGTCGTCGAGCTGACCCGCCGGCTGCACCGGCAGCAGACCACCGCCCGGGTGCTGGAGGCCCAGCGCAGCGACCTCTTCTCGCAGCGTCAGTCGACCGCGGACGAGCTCCAGGTGGCCACCCGGATGCTGCGCGCCCGCGCCGAGACGATGACCAGCGTCATCGACGCGGTCACCGAGCAGTCGATCATCGGCACCGACCGGGACGGCCTCGTCCGGGTGTGGAACCCCGGGGCCGAGCGGATGCTCGGGCTCCCCCGTGCCGACGTCGTCCGCACCCGGTCGGTCACCGACTTCCACGCCCCCGAGGAGCTGGCACCCGAGGACCCGGCTCCCGGGGAGGCCGGGACCCCGTTCGCCACCCTGGTCCGGGCCGCCCGGGAGCAGGGCAGCGACGTCCGGGACTGGACGTACCTGACCGTCGACGGACGGCGGCTGACCGTGTCGGTGGCGATCACCCCGCGCACCGACGACGACGGCGAGCAGACCGGCTGGAACTTCGTCGGCACCGACATGACCGAGGTGCGCGCCACCGAACGGCTCAAGGACCAGTTCGTCAGCCTGATCTCCCACGAGCTGCGCACCCCGCTGAGCTCGATCCTCGGCTACCTGGAACTGGTCCTGGACGACCCCGACCAGCCGCTGACCGACGAGCAGCGGCAGTACCTGGGCACCGTCGAGCGCAACGCGCAGCGGCTGCTGCGGCTGGTGGGCGACCTGCTGTTCACCGCGCAGGTCGACGCCGGCCGGCTGACCCTGCAGCCCGAGGACGTCGACCTGGCCGGCATCGTGCGGTCGGCCGAGGAGACCGCCCGGGTCACCGCTGCGGCGCGCGGGGTGGCGGTGACCGTCGACGCCCCGGACGGCGGGCTCACCGTCTCCGGTGACGCGCTGCGGCTGGGGCAGGCCTGCGACAACCTGGTGTCCAACGCGGTCAAGTTCACCCCCGCCGGCGGCCGGGTCGCGCTGCGGCTGCGGACCGCCTGGCGGGGTACGGACGGCGAGCTCACCGACGTGCCCGCCGCGGGCGGGACCCGGGTGGCGGTGCTGTCGGTCAGCGACACCGGCGTCGGCATCCCGAACGGCGAGCAGGGGCGGTTGTTCACCAGCTTCTTCCGCGCCTCGACCGCTCGGCGCAACGCCGTCCCGGGGGTCGGGCTCGGCCTGACCATCACCAAGGCGATCACCACCGCGCACGGCGGCACCCTGGACGTGGCGAGCGCCGAGGGACGCGGGACGACGTTCACCCTGGCCCTCCCCCTGCCCGGCTGACGGCCCCGCCGCTTCTTGCGGTTCTCTTGCGGATCGCTCGTGGGAGCCCTGCGGGTGGCCCGCCAGAGTCGTGTCCGTCGCCGGGAGCACCCGGCCGGCACGGCCAGCGCAGGGAGACGCAGACATGACCGCCACGACCACCCGCACCGGGACCGCCCGCAAGGTCGTCGGCTCGCTCGGCGTCGTCGGCGCCGCGGCCGCCGTCGCCGGCATGGGGACCTTCGGCACGTTCACCGACAGCACCGCCCCGCTGGACGCCTCGGTCGCCTCCGGCACCCTGGCGCTGGACCTCGACTCGGTGGACAGCACCGCCACGCTGCCGATGGACGCCGCCGGCTTCGTCCCCGGGGACTCGATCAGCCGCTCGGTCGACCTGGTCAACAACGGGGACCTCGGCTTCGCCGGCATCCAGCTCAGCTCGGCCGCCACCACCTCCAGCCTGCTGGACACCGACACGACCAACGGCCTGCAGCTGAGCGTCACGTCCTGCTCGGTGACCTGGACCGAGTCGGTCGTCGACGGCGTCGCCACCTACACCTGCAGCGGTGTCGCGACCCCGGTGGCCTCCGGCCCGGCGGTGACCGACGTCGCCTTCGCCGACGCCGCCAGCCTCGCACCGCACGGCACCGACCACCTCGTCGTCACCCTGAGCCTGCCGACCACCGCCGACAACGCCTTCCAGGGCAAGACCTCCGCGCTGGCGCTCAGCTTCACCGGCACGCAGCAGACCGGGACCGACCGCTGACGCGGTCGGTCCCGCCCACCTGCTGACCCCCCCCGGAGGACCCGCGATGACCACCGCCCTGCTCGCCAGCCCCGCACTCCGCACGGACACCGCGATCGTCCGGCGTCCGGCGCAGCAGTCCGCCCGGGCGCGCCGCACCGCCGGCCTCGTGGAGCGCGTGGCCGGCCTGACGGCCCGCTGGTCCCTCCGGCTGCTGGTCACCGTCGCCGCCCTGGCCTTCGGCCTGCTGGCCGTCGGGCCACACGTCCTGGACTACCGGACGATGACGATGCTGACCGCCAGCATGTCCCCGGCGATCGACCCGGGTGACGTCACGATCGTGACGCCGCTGCCGGTCAGCGAGGTCACCGAGGGCATGATCATCGCCTACCACATCCCGGTCGACGACCACCACCTCGTCAGCCACCGCGTCGTCTCCGTGGCGCACGGCACCGACGGGACGGTGACCGTCGAGACCAAGGGGGACGCCAACGTGGCGGTCGACCCGTGGCAGGCCACCCTGCAGGGCGACACCGCCTACCAGGTGCGCGCGGTCGTCCCCGAGCTCGGTCATGCGATCCAGGCCCTGCGCACCCCGGGGGTCAGCCAGGCCCTCGTGTACGGCGCCCCCGCCCTGCTGGCCGGCTGGCTGCTGCTGTCGATCTGGCGCCCGGCCACCGCGGTCCGCCAGGACGACGACACCGCGGTCCGCCAGGACGACGACACCGCGGTGCAGCCGTGACCGCCCTCCGCCGCGGGGCCCGGCCGACCGCGCTCGTGATCGACGCCTCGCCCGCCGCGCGGCAGCAGGTGACCGGCCTCCTCGAGCTGGCCGGCTGGTGCGTCCACGAGGCCGCCGACGCCGAGGACGCCCGCCGGCTGAGCAGCGCGGTCGCCCCGGACCTGGTGGTCACCTCGGCCACCGTGCCCGGCGCCGCCGACGGCCCCGGGCTGCTGACGGAGCTGCGCCGAACCGGCAGCACCGCCCACTTCCTGGTGGTCACCCCCGACCCCACCGACGAGGTCCGCGCCGCAGCGGCCGCCGCCGGCGCCCTCGCCTGCCTGGCCGCGCCCGTCGGCGCCCGGCTGCTGGTGGACCTGGTGCGCAGCCGCACCGCCGACCGCACCGCCGACCTGGTCGACGTGGCGGACCTGCACGATGCCGACCTCGATGCCGAGCTGGACGCCGAGCTGCAGGACCGGCTGCAGGGCATGTACGCCGACGCCCTGCCCGCGCGGCTGTCCGCCCTCTCCCGCAGCGTCCGCGCCGGGGAGCCCCGCGCCGTCGCGGCCGCCGCGCACGCCCTCGCCGGCGCCTCCGGTCAGCTCGGTCACCCCGAGGTCGCCGACGTGTGCCGGGCGATCGCCGACGACGCCCGGCGCGGGGTCCTCGCCCACCAGCGGCTCGCCCAGCTGACCGGCCTGGCCGGCCAGGCCGCCGGGTGACGACAACGAGGCCCGGTCCCCCAGGGGGCCGGGCCTCGTCGTCGGATGCAGCTGTCCTGCCCAGGACCGGGTCCGGCCCTGGCCCTTCCTCAGGCCACCAGGCGGTAGCCGACCCCCCGGACGGTCTTGATCTCCGGGTGGCTCAACCCTGCGGCCGTGAGCTTGCGCCGCAGGTTGGACATGTGGGCCTCGACCAGCCGGAGGTTGCCCTCCCAGTCGGTCTGCCAGACCTCGCGCAGCAGCGTCTCCCGCTGCAGGACCCGGCCGGGCCGGGAGACCATCGCGGCGAGCAGGTCGAACTCGGTGCGGGTCAGGTCGACCGCAGCGCCGTCCACCCGGACCTCGCGGCTGTCCGGGTCGACCTCGAGGTCGGCCAGCCGCTGGACGGGGTCCGCCACGGAGGCGAGCGGCTCCGGGACCGCCGGGGTGCGCGGCCGGCGCAGCATCGTCTGCACCCGGGCGACCAGCTCCCGCGGCGAGAACGGCTTGGCCATGTAGCCGTCCGCCCCGACGGCGAGGCCGATCAGCAGGTCGACCTCCTCCGCCCGCGCGGTCAGCATCAGCACGTAGCAGTCGGTCTCGGCGCGCAGCTGCCGGCACACCTCGGTGCCGTCGGCGTCGGGCAGGCCGAGGTCCAGGACGACGACGTCGGGCGCCTCGCGGCGCACCTCGGCCAGGCACGCGGCACCGGTGGTGGCCTCGCGCACGTCCATCCCGGCCCGGCGGAGCACCGTGACGACGAGCTCACGGATCTCGTCGGTGTCCTCGACCACGAGCACGGACTGCCCCGGCACGACCCCTCCCCCACGTCCGATCACCAGCGGGACGCCACCGCGGCGTCCGTGCTGGTGATCGTCCGGGGGCGGTCGGCTCTGCAGCCCTGCCCGGGACCACCGCCCCGAAGGGGTGAGCCCCGGGCTCACACGAAGGCGCTGAACCCGGTGATCGAGCGGCCGACGATGAGGGTGTTCATCTCCCGGGTGCCCTCGTAGGAGTACAGCGCCTCGGCGTCGGCGAAGTACCGGATGACGTCGTTCTCCAGCACGATCCCGTTCCCGCCGAACAGCTCGCGGGCCCAGCCGACGGTCTCCCGGCCGCGGGCGGTCACGTAGCTCTTGGCCAGGGCGGCCTGGTCGTCGCGCAGGTCGTCGGTCTCCTGCAGCTGGGACAGCCGGACGGTCATCCCGAGGCTGGCGGTGACGTTGCCCAGCATCCGGGCCAGCAGGTCCTGGATCAGCTGGAAGGAGCCGATCGGCTTGCCGAACTGGTGGCGCTCCTTGGCGTAGGCGACCGCCACCTCGTAGGCGCCCAGCTGGCACCCGACGCCGCTCCAGGCGACGCCGCCGCGGGTCACCTTGAGCACCTTGTTGACGTCCTTGAAGGTGTTGCCGTCCTCGAGCTTGTTCCCGGCGGGGATGCGGCAGTCGGTGAAGGTGAGGTCGGCGTTCTGCACCGTGCGCAGCGCGAACTTGTCCTCGATCTTGCTGGCCTGGAAGCCAGGGGTGCCCTTCTCCACGACGAAGGTCTTCACCTGGTCGTCGGCCTCGTCCCGGGCGAAGACGACGACCACGTCGGCGAAGGTGCCGTTGCCGATCCAGCGCTTGGCACCGTTGAGCACCCAGGAGTCGCCGTCCCGCCGGGCGGTGGTGCGCATGCCCCGGGCGACGTCGGAGCCGCCCTCGGGCTCGGTGAGCCCGAACGCGCCGATCGTCTCCATCCGCATCATCGAGGGGATCCAGCGCTGCCGCTGCTCTTCCGAGCCGAGGATCATGATCGAGCCCATCGCCAGGCCGTTGTGCACACCCAGGAAGGTGGCCATCGACGGGTCGACCCGGGACAGCTCCATCGCCTGGAAGCCGGTGTACAGCCGGGAGGCGCGGGGCCGGCCCTCCCAGTCGTAGGAGCGGCCCACGATGTCGGCCTCGGCGAACTTGGGGATCAGGTCGTGCGGGAACTCCGCCGCGGCCCAGGAGGCGTTGACGTGCGGCTTGATCTCGGACTCGAGGAACTCGCGGAGGGCGAGGAGCTCCTTCTGCTCGTCGTCGGACAGCAGCGTCTGGAAACCGAAGAAGTCGGCGGGCAGGAGCAGATCGGTCATGGCGGCAGTGCCTTCTCTCTCGTCGTCGTCGACGTCCTGCCCCCGATGCTGCGCCCGATCGCCTGCACCAGCCACCGAGGGTGTCCCAGCTCACCTGCACCTGCCCGCCGAGTGACAGCTGAGCGGGCCTTCCCGGCGCGGGGAGCCCGCTGAGCTGTCACTCGACGGACGGCTGGGTGGGCGAGCCGGCAGGGCCGCTCAGTTCAGGGCGCGGGTGCCGGCGGGCAGCGTGCCGCCGGCGACGATCTCGAGGGCGGCGTCCTGCAGCGCGGTCAGCGCGACCCGCTGGGTGAACGGGCCGGTGGAGACCCGGGAGACGCCCAGCTCCTGCAGCTCGCGGGCCGGCAGCGAGGCGCCCGGGACGCTGATCAGCGTCAGCTTGCCCCGGCCCAGCCCCTCGACCACCGCCTCGATCTCCTCGCGGGCGACCAGCCCGGGGACGAAGACCACGGGCGCGCCGGCCTCGAGGAAGGCCGTCCCGCGGCGCACCGCCTCGGCGACCAGCTGGTCGCGGTCGGCGTCCGCGCCGGCCCGCACGAAGGCGTCGGTGCGGGCGTTGAGCACGAAGTCGATGCCGGCGTCCCGCCCGGCGCGGAGCACCGCCTCCACCGCGGCGACCGCGTCGTCCAGCGGCTTCATCTGGTCCTCCAGGTTGCCGCCGACGACGCCGACCTCGATGGCCCGGCGGGCGGTCTCCCCGGCGTCGCCGTAGCCGGCCTCCAGGTCCATGCTCACCGGCAGGTCCACCGCCGCGACGATCCGCCGGACCATGTCCAGGTGCAGGTCCAGCGGGATGTTCTCGCCGTCCTCGTACCCGAAGGTCGAGGCGATGCCGTGGCTGGCGGTGGCCAGCGCGCGCACGCCGTCGGTGCCGGCGACCACCTGGGCGGAGACGACGTCCCAGACGTTGGGGAGCACCAGGACGTCGGGGGCGGTGTGCAGGTCGAGGAGCGTGCGGGCGCGGGTCGCGAGATCGGTCATGCACAACGGATAGCCCGGTAGGTGCGGGTCGACACGTCTGCCCGGTCGCGCCCACGGCGCTCTCTAGCCTGTCGGCATGGTCTCCCTCGGCACTCCGCTGTCCCCCTCGGCCACCCGCGTGCTCCTGCTGGGCAGCGGTGAGCTGGCCAAGGAGGTGCTGATCGCGCTGCAGCGGCTCGGCGTGGAGACCATCGCCGTCGACCGGTACGACCACGCCCCCGGCCACCAGGTCGCCCACCACGCCCGCACGATCACGATGAGCGACCCGGCGCAGCTGCGGGCGCTGATCGAGGCGGAGCGGCCCGACGTCGTCGTCCCGGAGATCGAGGCGATCGCCACCGGGACGCTGGTGGAGCTGGAGGCCGAGGGGGTGCGCGTCGTCCCGACCGCCCGGGCCGCCCGGCTGACGATGGACCGGGAGGGCATCCGCCGGCTGGCCGCCGAGGACCTCGCCCTGCCGACCAGCGCGTACCGGTTCTGCGACTCCCTGGAGGAGCTGCGCGCCGCCACCGCGGAGGTCGGCTTCCCGTGCGTGGTGAAGCCGGTGATGTCCTCGTCGGGCAAGGGGCAGAGCAAGCTCGACGGGCCGGACGACGTCGAGCCCGCCTGGCAGTACGCGATGGCCGGCGGCCGGGTCGCCGGCACCCGGGTCATCGTCGAGGGGTTCGTCGACTTCGACTACGAGATCACCCTGCTGACCGTGCGCTCGCTGCGCGACGGGCAGACCGTCACCGGGTTCTGCGCGCCGATCGGCCACCGCCAGGAGGCCGGTGACTACGTGGAGAGCTGGCAGCCGCAGCCGATGTCGGCGGTGGCGCTGGACCGCGCGCAGGCGATCTCCGCGGCGGTGACCGCCGAGCTGGGCGGGCTGGGCGTCTTCGGCGTCGAGCTGTTCGTCCGCGGGGACGACGTGTGGTTCTCCGAGGTCAGCCCCCGGCCGCACGACACCGGCATGGTGACGATGACGACGCAGTGGCAGAACGAGTTCGAGCTGCACGCCCGCGCGCTGCTGGGGCTGCCGGTGGACACCGCCCTGCGCAACCCGGGCGCCTCCGCGGTGGTCTACGGCGGGGTCGAGGCGGCCGGGGTCACCTTCGACGGGGTCGACGACGCGCTGGCGCTGCCCGGCGTGGAGCTGCGGCTGTTCGGCAAGCCGGAGAGCTTCACCCGGCGGCGGATGGGCGTGGCGCTGGCCCGCGGCGAGGACGTCGACGCCGCCCGGGCCACCGCCCGCGAGGCGGCGTCCCGGGTACACCCCCGCGGCTGAGCCGCCCGCCGTCGTCCACACCGGGACGCCCGGTCCACAACCGCCCGGGTCGTCCCCTGGCGCGACCCACCCGCCGCCACCCTGGTCCGGTGCACGTACGAGGAGAGGACCGCCGATGAGCACCGACGAGGTGCTGATGCTGCTGCTGGCCGGCGCCCGGCTGGCCGCCGAGCCGGGCGTGCAGGCCGCCGAGCTCGACCCGGTGGTCGCCCGGCTGACCCGGCGCGACCCGGGCGTCGACACCGGCGGCCAGGCCCAGCAGACGCTCACCGCCGCGCTGCCGCAGCTGTGGGAGGGCGGCTGGCAGCCGGTGGACGTCGTGCACGTGGCCCGCCGCCGGGTGAGCCAGCGGGCCGCCCGGCTGGCGGCCGCGGTCATCACCGCCGAGTCCGGGTCGGCCGGCGCCGGTCAGGTGCCGGAGGCCTGGGCCGCGCAGCTCGCCGGGCTGGCCACGGCCCCTCGCTCGGTCGCCGACTGGTGGCGGGCCGAGCGGATCCAGGCGGCACCGGCCTGGCGCGACGTGCTGCGGCTGATCGGGCTGTTCCGGACGCTGCCGAGGCTGGAGCAGCTGCTCCCCCCGCCCAGCGGCTGGTCGGCTGCGGCGTGGCCGGTCGAGGCGCCGGGCAGCGAGGCCGACGGCAAGGTGCTGCACCGGATCCGATCGCTGCTGGCCAAGGCGGAGTCCACGGAGTTCGCCGAGGAGGCCGAGGCGCTCACCGCGAAGGCGCAGTCGCTGATGGCCCGGCACGCCATCGACACGGCGGTGCTGGCCCAGCGGGGCAACCGCTCACCGGCCGGCGTGGTCGCCCGGCGGCTGCACCTGGACGACCCGCACACCGAGGCGAAGGCGGCGGTGGTGCAGGCCGTCGGCACCGCGAACGGGGTGCGGGTGGTGCTGCTGCCGACCTTCGGCATCGCCACGCTGGTCGGCTTCCGGGACGACGTGGACCTGGTCGAGCTGCTGGTCACCTCACTGCTGCTGCAGGCGGCCCGGGCACTGGCCGACGCGGCCTCCAGCAGCGGGGCCCGGGCGCGTTCGACGCCGTTCCGCCGTGGCTTCCTCTACTCCTTCGCCCAGCGGCTGGAGGAGCGGCTCACCCAGGCCCGCGAGCAGGCGACCGCCGAGGCCCGCGCCGACTACGGCGCGGAGCTGGCACCGGTGCTGGCCGCGCGGTCGGCCGCGGTCGACCGGGCGGTCGAGGAGCTGTTCCCGTCGCTGCGCCGCCGCGGCGGGAGCACGGTCGACCCGGCCGGCTGGCACGCCGGCCGGCGGGCCGCCGACGACGCCGACCTCGGCTCCGGCCGCCGCGCCCTGCCCAGCTGACGGCCGGGGCCCGGCTCCTAGATCAGGACGTCGAAGCTCGCGCCGAGGTCGCGGATCAGCATCGCCTGCGCGGTCAGGTCGGTGGCCGTGGTGAGCCAGCCGGCCACGAACACCAGCGAGTCCGCTGGGGTGTCGTCCAGCGACGCCGTCGCCGCTGCCATCCCCGCCTGAGCCACCGCACTGCACGCCAGAGTCATCATGTCCGGCCCCTTTCGTCCCTGCTGGTGTCGGCAGTGACGGCGGGTCGCTGGAGCGTCGTCCCGTGGGTCGGCGCACCACCTCACCCTCAGGGGTGGTCCCGGGCAGCTGCCCGACGCCGGTCGTCGGGGTCCGCCGGCGCAACAGTCGCGACGCCGTCGGCGAGCACCAGGTCCCCGGCGCCGTCGAGCATCGTCTCGCCGCGGAAGAACGCCGGCGCGACCCGGCTGTAGACCACCATCAACAGCACCCCGAGCAGCAGGGCGCCGACGCCCACCACGAACACCCCGCCGACGCCGCCGACCACGGTCTCGCCGTAACCGGGGTCGGCGTACTCGACGCAGGCCAGCACGAAGACGGCGAGCATGAACAGCCCGCCCAGCAGCGGCAGCAGGAACCGCATCAGGACGTCGCGCGGACCGTGCACCGCACGGCGGAACTGCCAGGCGCAGGCGAACCCGGTGAGCCCGTAGTAGAAGGCGATGAGCATGCCGGTGGCCGTGATCGAGTCGATCAGCACGTTCTCGCTCACGATCGTCAGGCCCACGTAGAAGGCGATCGAGACGACCCCCATCCAGACCGTGGAGACGGTGGGCGTGAGGTGGCGCGGGTGGATCCGGGCGAAGGACCGGGGCAGGGCGCCGTACGCGGCCATCGCCAGGGTGCCGCGGGCGGTGGGCAGGATCGTGGTCTGCGTGCAGGCGGCGGCCGAGGTGAGCACGGAGACGATCAGCAGTGCCTCGAAGACCCGCCCGAGGAGGTCGTCGCCGAACACCGTCGCCCCCAGGGCGGCGAACACGTCCTCGGCGTTGGCCTCGTTGCCCAGCCCGATGCCCTCGGTCCCCACCCCGGCGAAGGCGACGGTCGCCACCGAGACCACCGTGTAGATGCCGACCAGCAGCACCGTGGAGACGATCGCCGCCCGCCCGGGCGACCGGGTCGGGTCGGCGGTCTCCTCGTTGACCGCGACGGCGGAGTCCCAGCCCCAGTAGATGAAGATCGCCAGCAGCACCGCCTCGGTGAGCGCCGGCCAGCCGATGCCCGAGGGCCACAGCCAGGACACCGACGGCGTCAGCGAACCCGCGGGCGCCGTCCCCGCGTACACCTTGACCAGGGCGTAGACCGCGAAGGCCACCAGCACCACGCCCTCGACGGACAGCAGCACCCGCTGCAGCCGCGCGGTCGGCTCGATGCCGCGGTAGCAGACCCAGGTCATGACGGCGATCCACGCGACGCCGGCGACCGTCGTCCAGAGCGCGCTCTCCGCGAGCCCGTCCAGCCCGACCAGCCGGTAGCCGTAGGAGCCGGCGATCTGGGCGAGGTTCGCCATCACGATGACGTCGGCGGCGATGATCCCCCAGCCGCCCATCCACCCGGTGCGTGGTCCGAAGGCGCGGGCGGCCCAGGTGAACGTGGTGCCGCAGTCGGGCTCGCGCCTGTTCAGCTCCGCGTAGGCGACCGCGATCAGCCACATCGGCACGAAGGCCAGCAGCATGATCGCCGGCGCCTGGACCCCGACGGCGATGACGACGAAGCCCAGCGTCGCGGCCAGCGCGTAGGCCGGCGCGGTGGAGGAGACGGCCAGGACGATCGAGGAGACCAGCCCCAGGGCGCCGGTCTTGAGGCCCTTGTCGACGGCCGCGCCGTCGACGCGGGGTGCCGCGAGCGACGGCGGGGACGGACGGGTCATGCCGGAGCCGTGCGGGTGTCCATGGCTGCTGTTATCGCACAACCGGGTACCGGCCCGGGCACCGGCGCCCGGGCCGCGGCTCGGGACGAGGTGATCTGCGTCGTGATCCTTGCCACGACTCGGTCGTGCGTGACATAACTCCGGGAGCTCAACAGCGAGCGGACGAGCTCCCCGGC
This sequence comes from Modestobacter marinus, assembly GCF_011758655.1. NCBI lineage: Bacteria > Bacillati > Actinomycetota > Actinomycetes > Geodermatophilales > Geodermatophilaceae > Modestobacter > Modestobacter marinus. Next base: position 11,491 of record NZ_JAAMPA010000003.1, on the reverse strand, counting down.
AGGTGCGCCGGGCCTGCAGTGGAGTGGGTGGCAGTGGAGCCGACGCACGTCGGCACGCTCGAGGACGACCTCGAGGGTGACCGGCTCCGAGCACAGCTGGCCATCGACGCGGCGCGGATCGGGACCTTCGACTGGGACCTCCGCAGCGGCCGACTGGTCTGGGACGCCCGGCTGATCGAGATGTTCGGCTACGACCGGTCGACCTTCGAGCAGAGCATCGGGGCGTTCAACGCACGGCTGCACCCCGACGACCTGCCCTGGGTGACCGAGGCGCTGCAGGCCGCCGTCGACAGCTGCGGGGAGTACGAGGCCGAGTACCGGGTCGTCCTGCCCGGTGGGGAGACCCGGTGGGTGTCGGCCCGCGGCCGGGCGGTCGCCGGTGCCGACGGGGCCGCCGCCCGGGTGATCGGCGTCGCCTACGACGTGACCGCCGAGCTCGCCGCCGAGACCCGGGTGGTCCGGCTGCTCGACGCGATGCCGGCCGGCTTCTACTCCCTCGACGCCGACTGGCGCTTCGTGCACCTCAACGCCGAGGCCGAGCGGCTGCTCGGCCGGAGCCGGGAGGACCTGCTGGGCCACGTCCTCTGGGACGCGTTCCCGGCGGCGCCCGGGAGCGTCTTCGAGGAGCAGTACCGCGAGGCCGTCGCGACGGGCCGGCCGGTCGCCTTCGAGGCGTACTACCCCGCCCCGCTCGACGGCTGGTACGAGGTGCGCGCCTGGCCGACGCCGGACGGGCTGTCGGTCTACGCCATCGAGGTCACCGCCCGCCGGCAGGCGCAGGAGCTGGCCGACCGCTCCGCCCGCCGGCTGGCGCTGCTCGCCCAGGTCAGCGCCGAGCTCGCCGGCACCCTGGACGTGCAGTCGGCGACCGCGCGGCTGCCCCGGCTGGTCGTCCCGGCCCTGGCCGACTGGTGCATCGTCACGGTCATCGACGACGACGGCCAGCCGCGCGACGTCGGGAGCTGGCACGTCGACCCCGCGAGCCGGTCGGTGCTGGAGCGCTACACCGAGGTCCGGCTGGACGCCATGCCGATCGCCGCGCCGGTGGGCCGGGCGCTGCACTCCGACGAGGCGGTGGGGTTCGCCGGCGACGAGGTGCTCGACCTGCTGCCACCCGGGCAGGCCCGGGACCTGCTGGCCGTGCTGGCCCCCCGCGCCGAGGTGGCCCTCCCGCTCCGGGCGCGCGGCCGGACCCTGGGCCTGCTGACGCTGGCCTACGCCGACGACCACGCCGCCACCGACGCCGACGTCGCGGTGGCCCAGGACGTCGCGGACCGGGCCGGGCTGGCGCTGGACAACGCCCGGCTCTTCGGCCAGCAACAGCAGATGGCCGAGGTGCTGCAGCGCAGCCTGCTGACCGACCCACCGGAGCCCGACCACGCGGAGATCGCGGTGCGGTACCTGCCCGCGGCCGAGGCGGCCCGGGTGGGTGGCGACTGGTACGACGCCTTCCTGCAGCCGAGCGGCTCCACGATGCTGGTGATCGGGGACGTCGTCGGGCACGACACCGCCGCCGCCGCGGCCATGGGGCAGGTCCGCAGCCTGCTGCGCGGCATCGCCGCGTACAGCGACGCCGGCCCGGTCGAGGTGCTCCGCGGCCTGGACTCGGCGATGGCGGTGCTGCAGCTGGACACCCTGGCCACCGCGGCGGTCGCCCGGTTCGAGCAGACCGACGACGAGCGGGAGCGCGGGGTGACCCGGATGGTGTGGGCCAACGCCGGGCACCTGCCGCCGCTGGCGCTGCACCCCGACGGCAGCGTCGCCGTGCTCGCCGACTGGAAGGCCGACCTGCTGCTCGGCGTCGACAGCACGGTGGAGCGCACCGAGTCGGTGGTCACCCTCGACCGCGGCTCGACCGTGCTGCTCTACACCGACGGGCTGGTCGAGCGCCGGGACGCCGACCTGGACACCGGCCTGCTCCGGCTGCGGGCCCACCTGGCCGAGCTGGCCGACCTCCCGCTGGCCGAGCTGCTGGACGAGCTGATCGCCCGGCTGGTCGACGGCGCACCGGACGACGACGTCGCCCTGGTCGCCGTGCGACTGCACCGGCAGGACCGCCCACGGCCGGTGGAGGCCGGCCCGAACCGGGTGCCCGACGTCGTCCCGGACGACCCCGCCACCCCCTGAGCGCGGGCCCCGGGGACGCCGAGGCGGTCCGCGGACCCACATCGGCCTACCGTGGGCCCCAGCGCCCCCGGCTCCGGCCGCCCCTGACGAACGGAAGGACCCACCACGTGCACGCACCACCTGCCCCGCGGGGTCCGGCCCCGTTCCGGCACGACGTGGTCCTGCACAGCTCCCCCGAAGAACTCGCCGCCGTCGCCGTCCCCTTCCTGCGGGCCGGCCTGGAGGCCGGCGACGCGGCCGTCATCACGACCCGTGACTCCTCGGCCGCGGTCCTGCGGGACGCCCTGGGCGACGACGACCGGGTCCACGTGCTGCCCCGGCACGAGGTGTACGCGGCCCGCACCCCGGCGGCGATCACCGCCTACCGCCGGCTCGTCGAGCGGGAGACCGGCGGCGGCCCCGGGCGACTGCGGGTGGTCGGCGAGACCGACTTCGGCCCGACGCCGCGCGAGTGGCTGGAGTGGCAGCGTTACGAGGCGGTGCTCAACGAGGCGATGCGCTCCTCCCCGACCTGGGGGCTGTGCGCCTACGACGTCGGCCGGCTCCCCGAGGAGCTGATCGACTGCGGGCTGCGCACGCACACCCACCTGGTCACCGCCGAGGGCCGCCGGCCCAACCCGGGCTTCACCGAGCCGGCCGACTACCTGCGCGCCCTGCCCGTCCCGGAGGAACCGCTCGAGGCGACCGAGGCGCTGCTGCGGGTCGACGACGCACGGGACTTCGCCGGGCTGCGGCACGCGGTCGGGGCGCAGCTCGCCCAGCTCGACGGCCCCCGGGACGCGATGGAGGACCTGCACCTGGCCATCGACGAGATGGCCGCGAACGCGGTGCGTCACGGCGGGCCGCCGGTCCGACTGCGGTTGTGGGCGTCGGCAGACCGGGTGGTCTGCACGATCAGCGACGGCGGGGTCGGCATGGACGACCCGTTCGCCGGCTACGGCCCCGCCCACGGCGAGGACCTCTCCCACGGCGGCATGGGGCTCTGGCTCGCCCGGCAGCTGTGCGACCACGTGGACGTCGTCGACGGGCGCGACGGGCTGACCGTGCGGCTGACGACGCGACTGCACTGACCCGGCTGCACCGACCCGGCGCGGGTGCGGCGGCCGCCCCGGCCGTGCAATCGTTCCCGTCCGGTGCGGTCCCGACGCGCCGCTCTCACCAGCACGTTCCTGACCGCGCCGCCCCCTAGGCTGGCCGCGCGAGCCCGCCGGCGACCACGTCCGGCCCCGCCGCGCTCGCGCCCCGCAGTCCACGGACGCGTCGGCGAGGCGGGCACCGGCTCGCGTCCGAGAGGAGTCGGCTCGTGCGCTTCCCGTCCCCGCGGGGCTCGGCACCGGTGCCCGGCGACGTCGCGCCCCCGGCCGGCGGGCCGGCAGTCGTCGCCCTGCGTCCGGCGGTGCCCGCCCGCACCCGGCGCGCGCCCGAGCAGGACGACAGCATGGCCGCCGCCGCCCAGCAGGCCGGCGTCCTGTCCTCGGCCAGCCGCGAGGTGTCCGACACCTCCCAGCAGGCCGCCGGGTCGCTGACCGAGCTGCGGTCGGCGATCGCGGACATCTCCTCGAGCGCGACGCAGGCCTCGGCGGTCGCGGAGGAGGCCGTGCGGGACGCCCGCGCGGTCGACGAGCGGATCGCCGCGCTGCAGGAGGCCAGCGAGTCGATCACCCAGATGGTGCGGTTGATCTCGGCGATCAGCCAGCAGAGCCGGTTCCTGGCTTTGAACGCCTACGTCGAGGCGGCACGCGCCGGCGACGTGGGCCGGGGGTTCGCCGTGGTGGCCGACGAGGTCAAGGAACTGGCCAGCCGCACCGCCCAGGCCGCCGAGGACATCGGCGCGCAGATCGAGGCGGTGCAGTCCGAGACCCGGCAGGCGGTCACCGCGATCGGCCGGATCACCGGCACGCTGAGCTCCATCGCCGACGCGCAGGACGCGATCGCCGCCGCTGTCGCGCAGCAGCGCGCCGCCACCGACCGGGTGGTGGACAACGTCGACCGGGCGGCCAGCGGGTCGGTCCGGATCACCCAGGCGGTCGCCGAGCTGGCCGACAGCCAGCGGCTGGTCTACGTGCGCCGCGCGCTGACCCTGGCCGAGGACCTGCTCGACGAGGCCGGCGGGATCGACCTGGGCAGCGGGCGCCGTTCGGTGACGGTGACCGACCAGGCGACCTCGGCGACCCGCACCGTCGGGCTGCCCGAGCTGCTGCTCGGCGGCCAGGTGCTGGCGTGGGACGACGACCCGCGGCACCCGTCACCGCTGGTCGACGACGTGGTGGCCCAGGTCGGTGGCACCTGCACGCTGTTCCAGCGGCTGGACGACGCCGGCGCCATGGTCCGGGTGGCGACCACGGTGGTGAACCCGCAGGGCCGGCGGAACATCGGCACCGCCCTCTCCCCCACCGGCGCCGACGGCAGTCCGAACCCGGTGCTGGCCGCGGTGCTCGACGGCCGGGTCTACACCGGCCCGGCCACCGTCGCGGGCAGGCCCTACTTCACCGCGTACGCCGGCGTGCGTTCCTCCGCCGGTGCGCTGATCGGCATGCTCTACGTGGGCCTGCCGATCGACGCGCCCTGATCCCCCCGGCGTCCGCGCCGCTCAGCCGAGGGAGTCGAGGAGGCCGAGGGCCGCGGGGCCCAGCAGGACGATGAGCAGCGCGGGCAGGATGCAGACCAGCAGCGGGAAGGTGACCTTCACCGGCACCTTCATCGCCTGCTCCTCGGCCCGCAGCCGGCGCTTGACGCGCATCTCGTCGGCCTGGACGCGGAGCACGTCGGCCACCGGGACGCCGTAGGTCTCCGCCTGGTTGACGGCTCCGACGAAGCGCCTGAGGTCCGGCACCCGGGTGCGCGCGGCCAGCGCGTCGTACGCCGCGCGCCGCGGCCGCCCGGCGGTGAGGTCGTGCTGGGTGCGCACCAGCTCCTCGGCGAGCACGCCGCGGCCGGTGGCCGCCGCACGGGCGAAGGCCGCGTCGAAGCCGAGCCCGGCCTCCACGGCGATCATCATCTGGTCCAGGACGTCGGGCAGCTCGCGCCCGATCACCTGCTGCCGTTCCTGACCGCGGCCCCACAGGGCCACCTCGGGCAGGTGGTGGACGACGACCACGGCGGCCAGCAGCGCGAGCACCCCGAGGGTGCTCGGCGCCTCGGCCAGCCAGGGCCCGCCGGCCAGCACCACGGCGGCAGGGAGCCACAGCTTCGCCCAGAGCACCCGGGTCATGGTGTAGCCGGCCGGCCGGCCGGCCACGTCGAGCAGCTGCCGGACCCGGCGGGCCGAGGACTCCGCGGTCAGGGTGCGCAGCGCCGAGCCCGCCCCGGTCCGGCGGGCCTCCAGCGTGCCCGCTGCCGGGTCGGGTGCCACGAGGCCCTGGGTCAGGTTCTGCCGGACGACGGCGGCCGCGCGCCCGGTCCGGGTGAGGGCCAGCTGGGTGCCGACGGCGAGCGGGAGGACGAGGGCGGCAACGGCGGCCCACACGAGGAGCGGCATCAGAACCGCACCGTGACGACCCGGCGCACCCACACGGCGCCGACGACCAGCAGCGACCCGGCCACGCCCAGCAGCAGCAGGCCGGTGGGGCTCGCGGTCAGCCGGCCCATGTAGGCCGGTGAGACCAGGGCCATGCCGCCGCCGAGGACGACCGGCAGCGCCAGCAGGACGGTGGCCGAGGCCCGGCCCTCCGCGGAGAGCGCGCGGGCCTGGCGGCGCAGCTGGGTGCGGTCGCGGATCGTCGTGCCGACCCGGTCGAGCACCTCGGCCAGGTTGCCGCCCACCTCGCGGTGGATGGCCACCGCCTGGGCGACCCAGCCGAAGTCGGCACTGCCGGTGCGCTCGGCCACCTCGGCCAGCGCCGAGACCAGGTCACGACCCACCCGCACCTCGTTGAGCACGCGGGCGAACTCCTCCGCCGTGGGGTGCGCGGTCTCGTGGGACAGGACCTCCAGGGAGCGGAGGACGCTGTGCCCGGCGCGCAGGCTGCTGCTCATCAGCCGCAGCGTGTCGTCGAGCTGGTCGGCGAAGCGCACCTGGCGGCGCCGGGCACGCACCCGCAGCACCGCGACCACCCCGAGAGGCACCAGCGGCGTCAGCAGGAGCCCGCCGACGAGGCCCCACACCAGGCCACCCAGCACGTCCCCGGCCACGACCCCGCCCAGCAGGAGCAGGAGCACCTGCCCCGGGGGGCGCTGCACACCGGCCCGCTCCAGGGCGGCCGCGAGGGCGTCCCGCCGTCCCAGCCGGACCAGCAACCGGTCACCGACCCGGACACCGCCCGCGACGACCGCTGCCCCGCCCCGCGGCACCGGAGGTGCGGTGGGGTCCAGCCGGGTGCTCTCCACCCGCGGTCGGCTGGGCACGAGCAGCAGGCCGAGCACCACGCCGACCGCGAGCACCCCGGCGGCCACGCCGGCCCAGGTGAGTGCGTCCATCAGTGCCGCCCGCCCGTCCGGCCGGACCGGTCCGGCCCGAGCACGCCGGGCGGGAGGGAGATGCCCTGGTCGGCCAGCCGGTCCAGGAAGTGCGGGCGCACGCCCGTCGGCACGGCCTGACCGCTAACCCGGCCGTCGGCGCCGAGGCCGGCGGCCTGGTCGAAGACGAAGACGTCCTGCAGGGTGACCGTGTCCCCCTCCATGCCCAGCACCTCGGTGACCCGGGTGACCCGGCGGGAGCCGTCGCGCAGCCGGGACACCTGGACGATGAGGTCGACGGCGGAGGCCACCTGCTCGCGCACGGCGCGCAGCGGCAGGTCCATGCCGGCCATCAGCACCAGCGTCTCCAGCCGGGCGACGGCGTCGCGCGGGGAGTTGGCGTGCACCGTGGACAGCGAGCCGTCGTGGCCGGTGTTCATCGCCTGCAGCATGTCCAGGCTCTCCCCGCCGCGGACCTCACCGACGACGATCCGGTCCGGCCGCATCCGCAGCGAGTTGCGCACCAGGTCGCGGATGCTGATCGCGCCCTTGCCCTCGATGTTCACCGGGCGGGACTCCAGGCGGACCACGTGCTCCTGCTGCAGCTGCAGCTCCACGGCGTCCTCGATGGTGATGATCCGCTCGGTCTCCGGGATGAAGGAGGAGAGCACGTTGAGCAGCGTCGTCTTCCCGGTGCCCGTGCCGCCGGAGACGATGACGTTGAGCCGGGCCTGGACGCAGCCGCGCAGCAGCTCGGCCAGCTCGGCGGTCAGCGTGCCGTACCCGATGAGGTCGGCGATCTGCAGCGGCTGACGGGCGAACTTGCGGATGGTCAGCGAGGAGCCGCTGAAGGCCAGCGGCGGGATGATCGCGTTGACGCGGGAGCCGTCGGGCAGCCGGGCGTCCACCAGCGGTGAGGACTCGTCGATCCGTCGGCCGACGCGCGACACGATCCGCTCGATGACCCGGCGCAGGTGCTCCTCGGAGGCGAACCGGGCCGTCGTGCGCAGGATCCGCCCGCCCTGCTCGACGTAGACCGTCTCGGGGCCGTTGACCATGACCTCGGTGACCGACGGGTCGTCGAGCAGCGGCTGCAGCGGCCCGTACCCGAGCACCTCGTCGGTCAGCTCGCGGATCAGCCGCTGCCGGTCCTCGTCCGACAAGGGGGTCTGCTCGAAGGCGATGACCCGGCGGAGGTCCGCCCGCACCATGGCGTGCAGCTGCTCGTCGGCGATGTCGGCGTCGGCGAGCTTGCTGCCCAGCCGCTCGAACAGGGCGCGGCTGGCCCGGTCCTTGAGCTGGGTGAGGGTGTCGACGCCCCCGGGGCGCGCCGGCCCGGCCGCGGCCGGGCCGGCGGCGGCCGCCCGGGACACCCGCGCGGCCAGGCCGGCCGGCGGGGGCGCCGGCCGGTCCTGTGCGGGCAGCACCCGGACGTCGCCGTCGGTGGCCGGGCCGGGCTGCTCGCCGCGGACCAGCGCCATCCGCTCGGTGAGGCTCACCGGGCACCGGCCCGGCGGCGTGCCCGCCGGCCGCGCACCGGGGCGGCCGGCGGTGCGATGCGGTCGACGAGGGTCCGCAGGCCCCGGGTGACCGGGTCCTTGCCGCCCGCCTCGAGCAGCGGGACGCCGGTGTTCGTCGACAGCGGGACGGCCTTGTGCCGCGGCAGCACCAGGTCCAGCGGCCCGCCGACGGTCCGCTCGACGTCCTCCATCTCCAGGCCACCGGAGGAGTCGGTGCCGTTGAGCACGAGGTGCCGGCGGGCGGGCACCAGCCCGAGCTGGCCGAGCACGTCGAGCTCCTTTCGCAGGCCGCGCACGCCGGGCACGTCCATGCTGCCGATCAGCACCAGGTCGGTGGCCCGCTCGAGGGCGGTCAGCGTGTGGTCGGTCAGGCCGGGCGCGGTGTCGACGACGACGTACCGGAACTCCCGGCCGAGCATGTCCAGCAGCCGGCCGACGTCGGCGGGGCTGACCCCGTCCCCGGCGACCGGCGAGTCGCTGCCGGCCACCACGTAGGAACCGGAGCGGTGCCGGCCGAGGTAGGTCTTGAGCACGAGCGGGTCGTTGCTCGCCGCCCCCAGCACGGCGTCCGGCAGCGTGTACTGCGGCACCAGCGCCAGCGCACCGGCGACGTCGCCGAACTGCACGTCGAGGTCGACGAGGACGGTGGAGCCGGGCTCGGCCGCGGCCAGCCCGACGGCGAGGTTGGTGGCCACGGTCGTCTTGCCGACCCCGCCCTTCGGCGAGGCGACGACGACCACCCGGCGGCTCGGCGCCGGCGGGGTGCCGACCGGGGCCGGCGCGGACCGGCGGGCCTCGGCCAGGCCGGTGGCCCGGGCCAGCACGGCCTGGATCTCGGTGGCGTCGGCGTGCGGGGAGAGCACGTCCCGCACCCCTGCCCGCATCGCCTCCTTCCACAGGTCGGGGTCGGCGAAGGCGACCAGCACCACGCTCGTGCCGGAGGAGACGACCTCGGCCTGCCCGGCCAGCGCCAGGGCGGCCGGCAGCGGGACCTCCGCGCCGAGCGCCAGCAGGGCGGGGGCGTCGGCGTCGCCGAGGAGGCCGAGCGCCGTGCCGTCGGTGGCCGCCGCGGGGCCGAGGGCGAGGACGGCGCCGCCGTTGGCGCGGAACGCCGCAGCCAGGTCGTCGTCGACGCCGATGGTCAGGACCCTGCTCACTCGTCTGCTCCCGCGTCCGTGATGGTGTTCGTGGTGGTGGTGCTCGTGACCACTCCTTCGGCAGAACCGGCCGCGGACTGGAGCGACAGCCACACGCTCTCCTGCTCCATGCCGGCGATGACCGCCCGCGCATCGGCCTCGGTGAGGCCGAGGGTGACGGTGACCGTCTGCAGCGCGCCGGTGACGGCGCCGGCGTCGGGCCCCGTCGGCCCACCGCCGACCCGGGTCACCAGCACGTCGCCCACGGCCAGGTCGGTCACGGCGGTCGGGGTGCTGGTCGCCGGGTCGACGCCGGGCCGGCTGACGAAGACGCCCACCCGGTCCCCGGGCGCCAGGACGGCGCCCACGGCCCGCTGGAGCTCCAGCGTGAGGCTGACCTCCTGGGTGCCCTCGTCGAGGTCGACGATCCCCTGGGCGGCGGCGATCACCGCCGGGTCGGCGAACCGGGCGGCCATGACCTGCTCCCCGGCGAGCAGGTCGACCGTGGTGGTCAGGCCCGCGACCGCGGCCAGGTCGTCCAGCGACCCGGTGGCCTTCAGCCGCGCCGGCACCTGGGCGGTGGAGACCTGGTCGGTGAGGTCGGCCACCGGGGTGCCGGCCGGCACGTCGGCGTCCACGACGAGCACCGGCACCAGCTGGGCACCGGCCGCGGCGCGGGCGTCGGCGTTGCGGACGTAGCTGACGAGGACGAAGGCGCCGAAGGCGGCCAGGGCGAGGGCCGTGAGGGCGGCGAGCACGCGACGCATGGTGGTCATCCCTGCAGGTAGACGGAGCGGGCGCCCAGGTCGGGCGCTGTCGTGGTGGGGTCGGTGGTGGCGTCGGACTGCTGCGCCGCGTAGGTGAACCAGCCGTACAGGGCCGGGTCGGCGTAGTTGTAGACGTCGTATCCGGTGATGTGGAACGCCGCGTAGCTGTGCACGTGGATGGCACCGCTGGCGCTGATCGAGTCCCAGACCGGGAAGAGGATGTCGCTGCCGATCAGGCTGGCCAGGTAGGCGTTGGTGCACTGGGAGGGCATCCCGCTGCTGTACATCTGCGGGTAGGCCGCGATGGTGGCGCCGAGGGTGGACGTCGTCCGGCAGACGCTCGAGCTGTCCGGGGTGGTCAGCGCGTAGCCGCCCCGGACCGTGCCGCCGTTCGGGCCGGTGCACGACGAGTCGAGGGTCCGGCCGTTGACCCGGTGCGCGGTCTTGTTCGTCAGCGGGTACAGGTCGATCTGCGCCTGGTACTCGCACCAGGAGATGGCCAGCGGGAAGTTGGCCCGGCCCCGGGTGGTCGTCGCCCAGCCGGCGGTGGCCGAGGCGGTCACCCGGGTGGACTCCTGGCCCAGCACGGGGGCGAACCAGTGGGCCTGGTCGGCGCGCACGGTCACGGTGACCGAGCCGCCGGAGCTGGTGATCGACGGTGCGCTCACCGTCGGGGTGCCGAGCGTGGCGTCGGCGGCGTCGGCGGAGCCGGCGTTCGCGGTCAGCGCCGCCGTCGCCGTGGCGACGGTGTTGCCGCAGTTCCCACGGGCGCAGTCCAGGGCGACCGCGATCGCGGCGGCGTCGGCGGCGTTGCGCAGCTGGGCGCGGTCGGAGTAGAGCGCGGCGACGTCCACCGCGATGGCGCCGAGGCCCAGCACCGGCACGATGAGCAGCGCCACCAGGACGGCGACGGCCCCGCGCTCGTCGGCCAGCCGGGCGGCACCGCGCCGCCGGGTCAGCCGCCGCATCGCATGGCCGCCCGTCCGGTCAGGTCGATCCCGGTGTCCCCGAGGAAGCCGGAGACGAACACCTGCCGGTGCCGGATGGTGACGGTCACGGCCGTGGTCGCCGAGGCACCGGTGCAGCTGCTCGGGCTGACGGTGATGGCCGAGGCGGGGACGCCCAGCTCGGCCGCCGCGTTCTGTGCCGCGGTGCGGGCCTGGCCGACGTTGTTGGCCAGCGCCATCGTGCGGGCACCCTCCCGGGCCGCCGCCGACAGGGTCGCCTGCGCGTTGAACGCCAGGCTGTACTCGACGATGCCGAGCAGCAGGACCAGCAGCACCGGCAGGACGAGCGCGAACTCGACGATCGCCGCGCCGCGTTCGGCCAGCAGGCGCTGGCCGGCGCGGTGGCGTCGCCACGCGGTCGTACCGGACACGGTCGTGCTCCTGTCGGGAGAAGGGGTGGGGCCGGGACAGCGGCGCGGTCAGCCGACCGCGCCGCCGGTCCCCGCGAGGAGTGGATCGACGAGGTCAGAAGACGACCGCGTTGAACATCGCCTCGATGCGGCCACGGAGGGCGATGATCACCCCGATGAGGGCGACCG